>NZ_QGGF01000505.1 GCF_003857015.1 Micromonospora globispora
GCGGACCGCCCGCCTGACCGGCGATCTGCCGTCGCGGCGGTCGGTTCGTCCTCCGGCGCCGATTCGACGCCACCCACCCCCAGGCGGCCCCGGACACCGGTGGTCAGCTCATTCCCGGCCGGCCAGCGCAGCAGCAGCCGCCCCCAGTCCTGCCCCCGGGCGCCGACGGTGGTCACCAGCCAGCCGCTGTCCGGGTCGTACGCGGTCCGCCCGGCCGGCTGGATCCGCCGGGAGTGCTGCTCCCAGCCGTCCAGCAGCAGCTCGGCGCTCTCCCCCGCCGCGTCGTATGCGAGCACTTGCCGGGACAGGTTCTCCAGCACCACCGGACAGCCGGCCAGCTCGGCGGCCTGGCGGACCACCTCGGCCGCCCCGGCGCCCTCGACGGAGAGTTCGGTGAACCGCTGGTGGATCTCCTCGGTGGCGCGCAGCTCGGTGAGCTGGGCGTCCACGATCAGCGCGTGCACCGCCTCGGTGATCCGCACGAACGGCGTGGCCCGCCGCAGCTCGACCAGGGGCAGTCCGCGCCGCTCGGCGGCGGCCGCCATCACCCGGGGCACCCCGCTGACGTAGCGGCGGCCCAGCTCGACCACCAGCCCGGAGACGCCGACGTCGGCCAGGTCCCCGATGAACGCACGCAGGCCGGCATCGTCGGCGGGCAGCCCGATGCCGGTGGTGAGCACCAGCTCGCCGCCGCCGAGCAGGGTGGCGATGTCGGGCACCTCGGCGACGTGCACCCAGCGGACCGGCCGGTCCAGGCCCGCGTCCCCGGCGACCAGGCGCGGGGCGCCGTGGCGGACCGGGTCGAGCGCGAGAACCTCACGGACGGTAGGGAACACGGCCGACACGCTACCCTCCGTCATCCCCAATCTCGACGGACCGCCGGTCGGAAATCAGAGCGGGTCGTCGCGGCCGAGTTCCCAGCAGGCGACCGCGGTGGCGGCGGCGACGTTGAGCGAGTCGACGCCGCGGCGCATCGGGATCACCACCCGCACGTCACTGGCGTCCATCGCGGCCCGGGTCAGCCCGGCTCCCTCGGCGCCCATCAACAGCGCCGCCCGGGCCCGCTCGGCCGCGTCCAGGCGCTGGATCGGCACCGCGTCCGGCGCGGGCGTCATGGCCAGCACCGTGAAGCCGGCCGCCCGGACCTGGGCCAGCGCGTCCGGCCAGGGTTCCAGCTTGGCGTACGGGATGGCGAAGACCTCGCCCATGCTGACCCGGACGCTGCGCCGGTAGAGCGGATCGGCACAGGTCGGCGAGAGCAGCACGGCGTCCACGCCGAGCGCCGCCACGGCCCGGAAGATCGCGCCGAGGTTGGTGTGGTTGTTGACGTCCTCGAGGATCACCACCCGACGGGCGGTGGCGAGCACCTCGGCGGCGCTCGGCAGCGGCTTGCGGTGGAACGAGGCCAGCACGCCCCGGTGCACGTGGAAGCCGGTGGCCCGCTGGAGCACCTCCTGGGTGGCGGCGTAGACCGGGGCGTCGCCGATGTCGAGGTCGGCGAGCTGGTCGACCCGCTTCGCGTCGACCAGGTACGACCGCGGCGGGTAGCCGGCCCGCAGCGCCCGCCGCAGCACCAGCTCCCCCTCGGCGATGAACAGCCCGTGCGGGGGCTCCCAGCGGGTACGCAGCTCGACGTCGGTCAGCGCCCGGTAGTCGGCGATCCGGTCGTCGTCGGGGTCGGTGATCTCGTGGACGGGCACCCGACGATTCTGCCTGCCAGCCCCCGCGTGCCGGCCGGTGGGCGGCGTCGCTCCCCGGTCGGGAGCGCCCCGCCGGAGGCCGACGCCACCGGAGACCGGGTCACGCCCGCTCATAGCGGAGCAGCACCGACCGGCCGTCGAAGCCCCGGGTCTCGACGAGCCGCAGGTCGAGGCGGTCCTTGTCGGGAAAGACGGGCTTGCCGCCACCGAGCACGACCGGATGCACCACGACCTGGTACTCGTCGATCAGGCCCAGTTCGGTCAGCGCCGCGGCGGCGCCGGAGCCCCCGGTGAGCAGCAGCTCGCCGCCCGGCTGCGCCTTGACCTCGGCGACCTCCGCGGCCAGGTCGCGGCCGATCACCCGGGCGTCGTACTCGGCGCTGTCCAGCGTGCGGGAGATGACCACCTTGGGGGTACGGCGCCAGACCGGCGCGAACCTCAGGTCGTGCGGGTCCTGGGACAGCTGCTCCGCCCGGGGCCAGAAGTACGACATCAGCTCCCACACCTTCCGCCCGTAGAGGAAGGCGTCGGCCCGGTCGGTCAGCTCGAAGGAGTACGCGGACAGTTCCGGCCCCATCGCGGGCCAGTCGAACTCGCCGTTCGGCCCCTCGATGAAGCCGTCGACGGACTGGTGCACCCAGTAGACGAGCTTGCGCATGGCGGTCTCCTCCCGCTCCGGTGACGCCCCGGTAGGGCGCTCTCACCGGTGGGTCGGAGCCACCCGACCGGATCCGACAGCCGATGCCCCGCCTTCTGTCACGGCCTCGAGAACCGTGCGAGGTAGGCGCGGGCACGGTGCCCGTCCACGGCGTAGCGCATCACCACCCAGCCTAAGACGGGCCCCATGAGAATGATGGGCAGCGCGACGATCGACAGCAGCGTGTCGGGTACTCGCACCATGAGCCCGACCCCCACAACGGAAATCAGCATCCCGAGGAAGCCCGGAAGCGCGATGGACAGCAGGCCCTCGGCTCGGGCCCGTGCCGCGGTCAGAACCGGATCACGTTCGTCCGGCCAGGGCGCCCGGAGCCCGCGGATCATGTTGTCCCATCGGCGGAGGTCAACGTCCTCCAAGCCGCGCAGGGAAGGTCGTGTCCACGCGGGAGGCACGCCCAGGGCGGCGAGGTGATCGGCCCTGCCCACGATTGCCCGGGACTGGGCGAGAATCGAGCCGAGCTGGGCGAATATGTACACCATGGATCCGATCGATTGACCGATGACGTCGTCTCGGCGGAGAAGGACCGCTCCAACCCCCGCCACGGCCACCGCGGACAGGGCCATGACGATCGGAGCGACGGGCGCCCAGCGGGAACCGGCGCCCGGCCCGGCGGGGGCAGAAGGTACTTCGGGCTGGCGCCAACCGGTATTCGTATCTCTTCCCCAAGCGCCTGCCAGACGAAATACCGCGTTGCCGAGGCCAGGGCGTGTCAACCAGTTGTCGCCCTGGCCGCGTTCGAACCGGCGCCGTCGCCATGCTTGTACCAGCGGATCGAGGTTCGTCGGGCTGTCCGAGTCGCCGCTACGGCGTCGATCACGGTCACCGACCATCCCGCCGACGAGCAGGTAGACGAAGTAGACAGCGGGGATGAGCCAGATGATGTTCTTCATGCTGGTCTCCATTCGCGGATTCCTGCGAGGTACCCAGACACCGGGTCATTCGCCCCGCTCGCGTGTCCACACTGCTCCCTTCACCGCATCCGACGCGGCACCGTTCACGGCCGGGACGGGTTGCCCGACCGGGATACCGTCCTGACCCGTGACCCGCCCCGTGATGATCGCCCTGGTCGGCGTCGACGGCTCCGGCAAGAGCACCCAGGCGCGGGCGCTGGCCCGCCGCCTCACCGACGCGGGCGTACCGGCCAGCTACTTCGAGAACGCCGGCGGGCGGCCGCTGTGGAACCGGCTCGCCCGGGCCGTCGGCCGTCGGGACGGGCCGGCACTGTTCGGCCGTACGCTCTATCCGGCGTTGGAGGCGACGGTGCGGGCGCTGGCGATGAGCCGGACGCTGCTGTGGTCGCGGCTGACCGGCCGGACGGCGGTGCTGGACCGGTGGACGTACTGCCAGCACGTGATCATGGCGGCGCGCGGGGACCGGGGCCGGCGAATGGTGCGGGCGGCGTACGCGCTGTTCCCCCGCCCCACGGTGGTCTGCTTCCTGGCCACCTCACCGGCGGTGGCGCAGCGGCGAGTGCTGGCCCGGGGTATCGACACTGAGGAGCTGGGCCACCTGCGCGCGCTGGACGCGGCCTACCGGGCGCTGCCCGAGTTCGGGTCGTTCGTCGTGGTCGACGGGGACGGCGGGCCGGGCGAGGTGGCGGCGGCGCTGGACCGGGTGGTGTCGCCCCTGGTGCGGCGCTGAGACGGGGCACACCGGGCTACATTCCGGATCATGGAGTACCGCCTGGTCGACCGGCTGCCCACGGTCGAGGAGTTCGTCGCCGTCACCACCGCCGTCGGCTGGACCGACGCGTACGACCCGGCGGCGATCCCGGCCTCGCTGGCTGCCTCCCTGCACGGCGTCGTCGCCGTCGAGGGCGACCGGGTGATCGGGATCGGGCGGCTGGTCGGCGACGGGGCGATCTACTACTACCTGCAGGACCTGGCCGTGGTGCCGGAGCGGCAGCGGCGCGGCGTCGGCGCGGCGATCCTGACCCGGCTGGAGGAGTGGATCGCCGGCCGGGCCGGCACCCGGACGTTCGTCGGGCTCTTCGCCGCCGGGGAGTCGGTCAGCCTCTACCGCCGCTTCGGGTACGCCGTGCACGAGGGCATGACCGGCATGTTCCGCGTCGGCCCGTACCGGCCGGCCGCCCGCTGAGGGGCGACCGGACCGGCCGGTGGATCAGCCTCGGCGGCCCTGGAGCCAGCGCCGCAGGTCGGACGGGAACCCGTTGTCGGACTGCTGCCGCGGGTCGGCCGGCTGCTGCCGCTCCTCGGGCGTCGGCGTCGGCGTCGGCGTCGGCGTCGGCGTCGGCTCGGGCCGCTGCGGGTTGCCGACCAGTTCGCCGCTCGGCGCGGTGAAGTCCTTCACCGGCTGACCCTTCACCGCGGTCTTGATCACCCGAGCCACCGCGTCGATCACCCGGGCCTGCACGGCGGCGCCGACCGAGTCGGTCGAGTCGTCCGGGTTCGCGGCGATCCCGGCGACCGCCACCTGCGGGGTGAACCCGACGAAGGTCTCGGTGGCGTTCTGCTCCGAGCTACCGGTCTTGCCGGCGACCGGCCGGCCGACGATCCGGTCGACCGCGGTCGCCGTGCCGCCGTTGCACTGCCCGTACGCCGACTGCTGGCCGACCGGGCAGCGGGCCGCGTCGGTCGCCGCCCGGGCCACGTCGGTGTCCAGCACCTTCTTGCAGGACGGCTGGCCGACGTTCACCTTCTCGCCGTTCCCGGCGGTCACCGAGACCACCGGCAGCGGGGTGCAGTACGTCCCCTCGGCGGCCACCGTGGCGTATGCGTTGGCCAGGTCGAGCGGGGTGGTGGCGGCGACGCCGAGGGTGAACGCGCCCCAGTTCTCCGCGTCGTTCTTGGCGAAGGCGGCGTCGGAGTCGGCCCGGAAGGTGATGCCGAGCCGCTGCGCCATCTCCACCACCTTGTCCTCGCCGACCTGCTCGGCCAGCCAGACGAAGTAGGTGTTCACGGAGCGGCCGAAGCCGTCCCACATCATCCGGTACCCGTCCATCCACTCCGGGTTGGCGTTGGCGGGGCACCAGTTGCCGTCGCAGTTGCCCTCGGCGTCGGAGGAGTACCGGGTGGGCAGCCTGGCCGGGGCGTCGAAGCCGGTGGAGAGCGGCTTGCCGGCCTCCAGCGCGGCGAGCATGGTGAAGAGCTTGAAGGTCGAACCGGCCTGGTAGCCGTCGACGCTGGTGCCGCCGGAGATCAGCGGGTTGACCGTGTTCGGCCGGTTGGCCTGCCCGGCCGGATTGTCCGCCAGGCTGTAGTGCCGGTTGACCGCCATGGCGAGCACCCGGCCGGTGCCCGGCTCGACCGCTGCGATCGGCAGCGCGCGCTTGTTGTTGTACCCGTAGACGTCGGTGGCCTGCTCCTGCGCGGTCTTCTGCACCTGCGGGTCCAGCGTGGTGACCACGCGGTAGCCGCCGCGGCGCAGCGCCTGCTCGCGCTCCTTCACGGTGTTGCCGAAGGCGGGCTGGGTCAGCCACCACTGCCGCAGGTAGTCACAGAAGAAGCCCCAGTCGTCGTGCCCCTGCGCGACGGCGGTGCAGCCGTTGGGCTGGGCCGTCGGGTGCAGGGTGACCTTCTCCGCCTTCGCCGCGGCGGCCTGCTGCGCGGTGATCGCGCCGGTGTCGGCCATCGAGTCGAGCACGTACGCCCGGCGGGCCAGCGCCTTCTCCTTGTCCCCGTCGATCGGGCTGTACTCGTCGGGCGACTGGACCAGGCCGGCGAGCAGGGCGGCCTCGCCGAGGGTCAGGTCGGCGGGCGCCTTGCCGAAGTAGCGCTGGGCGGCGGCCGCGACGCCGTACGCCCCGGACCCGAAGTAGGCGATGTTCAGGTACCGGTTGAGGATCTCGTCCTTGCTGAGGGTCTTCTCCAGCGCGGTGGCGTACCGGATCTCCTGGAGCTTGCGCCCGACGGTCTGCTCGGTGGCCGCCTGCCGCTCCTCGGCGGTGCGGGTGGGGTCGGTCTTGAGCACGTTGCGGACGTACTGCATGGTCAGCGTCGAGCCGCCCTGCTCGGTGCCGCCGCCGGTGACGTTGGCGACCAGGGCGCGGGCGATGCCGCGCAGGTCCGCGCCGCTGTGCGAGTAGAAGCGCCGGTCCTCGGCCGCGACGACCGCCTGGCGCATCACCGGGGCGATCTCGGCCAGCGGCACGTCGGTGCGGTTGACGTCGTAGAACGTGGTGATCAGCGTCTTGCCGTCGTTGGCGTAGAGGTAGGAGCGCTGGGGCTGCGCGGGGGTACGCAGCGCGTCGGGCAGGTCCACGTACGCCCGGAGCGCCGACTTCGTCACGAGCCCGCCGACCAGGTTGCCGGGGAGGGCGGCGAGCGCGACGACGAGCCCGGCGAGGACGCCGGCGAGGAGCACGGTGAAGAGCCGCGACAACGGCGACCGGGGTGACGGCATGGACCCAGGATTGCCATGAAAGCCACTATCCGACCACTCCGCCAGCCAACTGTCAGCCAACTCACGGTGACCTCCCAGCTACCCGCCCCTGCCCCTGCCCCGATGGGCGGCGTCGCGTGGGTCGGGAGGTTCGTGCCCGTTTCGGGGGATCTCAGCCGGCGGCCAGCGGGCCCCCGCCGGAGGACGATCCGGGCATCGTGGGGCTGGAGACGCTGGCGGCGGCGGCGTCGCGGGCGATGGCGGCCGGGACGAGCCGGCCGGAGCGGTAGCCGATCCCGATGCCGGAAACCAGCACGAAGAGCGCCCCGAAGGTCTGCAGCGAGCCGATCAGCGAGCCGGCCAGGCCGAGCAGCGGCGAGGCGATGATCAGCATGACCCCGTCGCCGTAGCTGAACATGCCGGACCGGGCCACCGACCAGCCGGTCAGGAACCAGCCCAGGCTGTAACAGGTGGCGCCGACCAGGACGATGCTCCGGGCGGTGGTACCGAACACCGGTGCCTGCTCGGCGAGCCCCGCGAACGGCAGCATCAGCACGGTGCCGGCGATGCTGACCAGCAGCCCGGCCGCGGCGATCCGGCGGCACCGAGTGGCGGCGAGCAGGCCGGTCAGCGCCAGCAGGGCGAGCAGGCCGAGCCACACCGCGGCCACCCAGCCCACCAGGTAGAGCAGCGCGCCGTCCGCCGGGTAGGGGTCGTTGCCCACCCCGCCGTCGCTCGCCATCGCCACGGCGCCGTAGAGGAGCGCGTACGCGGGCAGCAGCCAGACCGCCGCGCGGGCGAACCGCCGTACCGACCAGGCCCAGCTCGCGTTGGTGGCCGGCGCGGCCGGCCCCGGGTCGGCGACGAACGGCAGCACCCCGAACCCGCCCCCGGTACGCCGGGTGCCCAGCGGACCGGCGGGATCGTGCGAGCCGGGGACCGGCTCCCGTAACCTCTTCACCTGATCCTTCATGCGCCACCTCGCTCCGCCTGGCGGGCGGCCCGGGACGCGCCCGGCGCCCCGGCTCCTGGTCACCACCCGTCCTCAGGACCGATCGTGGCAGGCACCGGGGCGCCGCATGAGGCTTTCTCGCATTTGCCGCCCTGGGTCAGGCGGCGCCGGGCTCAGCCTCGCTCGCGCCGGTCGCTCGGGTCGTTGAGCAGGCTCTCCGGCGACACCGGCTCCGGCGCCGGCAGCCCCTGCGGGGCGCCGCCGGTGGCCTTCGCCTCGGCGACGCGGACCTCGTCGTGGATCTCCTGCGCGGCGCTCGCCGCGGCCCGCGCGGCCTCGGCGGCCTCCCGCTCCACCTCGCCGGCGCTCTTGGCGACCTCCGGCGAGGGGACGTCGCCGACCATGTTGGCCAGCCCGCCGAGTGCGCCGCCCATCCCCTCCAGGGCCTTGGTCAGCTCGGTCGGCACGATCCAGACCTTGTTGGCGGTGCCGTTGGCGATCTGCGGCAGCGCCTGGAGGTACTGGTACGCCAGCACCTTCTGGCTCGGGTTGGCCTGGTGGATCGCGTCGAAGACGGTACGGATCGCCTTCGCCTGACCCTCCGCCTGCAGGATCCGGGCCTGCCGATCACCGTCGGCGCGGAGCACCGCGGCCTGCTTCTCACCCTCGGCGGTGAGGATCTGCGACTGCTTGTGCCCCTCCGCGTTGAGGATCACCGCGCGGCGGTCCCGCTCGGCGCGCATCTGCTTCTCCATCGAGTCGCGGATGCTCGGCGGCGGCTCGATCGCCTTGATCTCCACCCGGGTGACCTTGATCCCCCACCGGCCGGTGGTCTCGTCGAGCACACCGGAGAGGTGCCGGTTGATCTCCTCGCGGCTGGTCAGCGCCCGCTCCAGGTCGAGCGAGCCGATCACGTTCCGCAGCGTGGTCACGGTGAGCTGCTCGATGGCCTGGAGGAAGTTCGAGATCTCGTACGTGGCGCGGACCGAGTCGACCACCTTGAAGTAGAGGACCGTGTCGATCGAGACCACGAGGTTGTCCGAGGTGATCACCGGCTGCGGCGGGAAGCTGACCACCTGCTCCCGCATGTCCACCTTGGTGCGGACCGCGTCGACGTAGGGAACCAGCAGGTTGAGGCCCGGGTTCAAGGTCCGCTTGTACTTGCCGAGCCGCTCCACGACGTCCTGGCGCTGCTGCGGCACGATCCGCACCGCCTTGATCAGCGTCACCACGACGATCAACGCCACGGCGGCCAACAGCACCAATGCAAAGTCCATACTGTTCACCTTTTCCCTTCGGGCAGCTCGCCCGGGGTGGAAATGTCGTCCTGCCAGACCAGGGCGGTGGCGCCCCGGACCTTTATCACCTGCACCCGCTCACCCGCGGCGTAGCTGCGGGTGACGTCGTACGACCGGGCACTCCACAGCTCACCGTCGATCTTGACCAGCCCACGCTCGGCGTCCACCGGCTCCAGCACCAGCGCGGTGGCACCCTCGAGCGCCTCCACGCCGAACGCCTGCTCTCCGCTCTCCAGCGCGGAGCGCGCGTGCCGCCGGATGACCGGGCGGACCACCGCCACCGAGAGGGCGGAGACCAGCGTGAAGATCAGCGCCTGCAGGGCGGTGGGCGCGCCGAGGGCGGCGGCCGCGGCGGCGGCGAACGCACCGGCGGCGAACATGATCAGGAAGAGCGTCGTCGTGAAGATCTCGGCGACCGCCAGCACCACACCCAGTACCACCCACACCACGGCGTCCACACACCAATCGTGACACGTCGAAGCACGCGCCAGTGTCCCGTGATGATCAGTAAGCTCGGCGGCACCCGATCCGCGCCGACCGAGGAGAACCCCCGTGTCCCTGCTGCCCGACACCGCCCGCCAGGTCGACTCCCTCGTCGCCCGGGCCCAGGCCGAGGGACGGGCGCCCTCGTTCGCCCTCGGTGTGGTCCGCGACGGGGCGCTGGCGCACCTAGCGGTCGCCGGGGAGCACCCGCGACCGGACGCCGACCGGCAGTACCGGCTCGGCTCGATCAGCAAGACCATGACCGCGGTGCTGGTCATGCAGGAACGCGACGCCGGGCGGCTGTCGCTGGACGACCCGCTGGAGCGGCACCTCCCCGGCACCCCCGTCGGCACGCTCACCCTGCGCCAACTGCTCGGGCACGCCAGCGGCCTGCAGCGGGAACCCGACGGCCGATGGTGGGAGCGGACCGAGGGCGTCGACCTGGCCACCCTGGTCGCCGGGCTGACCCCGGATAAGATCGCCTTCCCGCCGCACCACGTCTACCACTACTCCAACCTGGCGTACGGGCTGCTCGGCGGGGTGCTGGAACGCCGCACCGGGACACCCTGGTTCGAGCTGCTCCGGGAACGGGTCCTCGAACCACTCGGCATGCGCCGCACCACCTACCACCCCACCGAGCCGTACGCCCGCGGCTACGTGGTGCACCCCTGGCACGAGACGCTGCGGGAGGAGCCGCGTACCGACACCGGGGCGATGGCGCCCGCCGGGCAGCTCTGGTCCAGCATCGAGGACCTCGGCCGCTGGGCGGCGTTCCTGGCCGACCCGACGCCGGAGGTCCTCGCACCGGAGACGCTGACCGAGATGTGCGCGCCGGTGGTGATCAGCGACCTCGACTCGTGGAGCGGCGGGCACGGCCTCGGCGTGGAGCTCTACCGGGTCGGCGACCGGGTGTACGTCGGCCACGGCGGCTCGATGCCCGGGTACATCGCCGGTCTGGCGGTGCACCGGCCCAGCCGCACGGCAGTGGTGGACTTCGCCAACGCGTACGGCCTGCGCAAGGGGCACCACATCGTCGGACTGGCCCGGCAGATCCTCACCCTGGTGCTCGACGCCGAGCCGGCCCCGGTGCAGCCCTGGCGCCCGGCCGACGCCCCGCCTCCGACCGAGCTGGCCGAGCTGACCGGCCGCTGGTGGTGGATGGGCGCCGAGTACGAGATGCGGGTCGACCCGGCGGGCGACCTGTGGGCCGGCCCGGTCGGCCAGCCGGTGCTCCGCTTCACCGCCGAGGGCCCGGACCGCTGGCGCGGCCGCACCGGCGGCCAGGACGGCGAGATCCTCACCGTGCTCCGCGACGAGACCGGCCACCCGGTCGCCCTGGACATCGCCACCTTCGTCTTCACCCGCACGCCCGACCAGGAACCCTGACCCGGGCTTGACGGCCCGGAGCCGGGCGCGGCGGCCCCGACCCTGACCGCAACCACCGGATCACCCAGGCTCGGTGACGAAGTCGATCAACCGCTCCATCGCGTTGATCAGCGGCGTCTCCACGTCCGCGAAGCTGTCGACCCGGGACAGGATGTGCCGCCACATGTCGGCCGGTTCGGCCACCCCGAGGGCCGCGCAGACCCCCTCCTTCCACGGCCGCCCCGGCGGCACCACCGGCCAGGCCGCGATGCCGAGCGCCTGCGGCTTCACCGCCTGCCACACGTCCACGTACGGGTGCCCGGTGACCAGCACGTGGGGCGAGGTCACCTTCGCGACGATCCGGCTCTCCTTGGAGCCGGGTACCAGGTGGTCGACGAGCACGCCGAGCCGTCGGCCGGGGCCGGGCGCGAAGTCGCGGACCTCGGCGTCGAGGGCGTCGATGCCGTCGAGCGGCTCCACCACCACGCCCTCGATCCGCAGGTCGTCGCCCCAGATCCGCTCCACCAGGGCGGCGTCGTGCACGCCCTCCACCCAGATCCGGCTGGCCTTGGCGAACTGGGCGCGGACGTTCTCGACGGCGACCGAGCCGGAGGCGGTACGGCGCCGAGCGGCGGGCACCGGGGCGCGTACCGGCCGGCGGAGCGTGACCGGCGCCCCGTCGAGCAGGAACGCCGCGGGCAACAGTGGGAAGTTGCGCCGCCGGCCGTGCCGGTCCTCCAGCACCACCGCGCCGGACTCGAAGCCGACCACCGCGCCGCAGAAGCCGGAGTCGGCGTCCTCGACCACGAGGTCCGGCTCGGCGTCCACCTCGGGGATGACCTTCCGCCGTCGCCAGTCCCCCGCCAGCACGTCCTCGCCGTATCGCCCCGCCATGTGGATCACGCTAACGCCGCCCCCGTCCGGTCACCTCCCGACGCGCCGAACAGGGCCGGACACGCGGGTGAAGCGGGCAGTTCGGGGCAGGTCACGCCGCCGGAGCGGCAGCCGAGACAGGGGCGGCGGTCACCACGTACCCTTTCGGCATGTCCCTCCCCGCAACGGGCGCGGCCACGCTGGCTCCGCGCCGGTCCAGCCGGTTCGTTGCCTGGGTGCGCGCCTGGCGCGCCGGCCTGGTGCCCTTCGATGAGGTCGCCGACGAGATCGCCGGTGACGAGGAGCACATGGTCGCGGACGCCCCCGGCACCTGGACCGACGTGCCGTTGCGGGACGCACTGCCCGCCCTGGCGAAGCTCACGCCGGACCAGATCCGCCTGGTGCTGCCCGCGCCGGGCGACCCGCGCGGGCTGCCCGGTCCCGGCGACTTCGCCGGGGCGGCGCTGCTGGCCGGCGAGGCGGTGATCGCCAGCGGGCTGGGACTGATCCCGGAGGTGCGTACGCACACCTCGGGGTCCGGGATGACCTTCGAGACGGTGCTCTGGCGGGTGTACCCGCTGCCCACCGACGCGCCGGCGGCGTCGCTCGCCACGCCGGGCGCGGCGGAGGCG
>NZ_QGGF01000750.1 GCF_003857015.1 Micromonospora globispora
CGGCCCCGCCGAGGGGCCTGGGAAAGTGCGGCCAAGGGGAGGCCGGTCATGGGTGGGGTTGGGGTTCTGCGGTCGGGCCCTTGACGACGGGCTTGCCGTTCTGCCAGACGACCTCGTCCAGCCAGACCTGGCGGCCGGGGTCGGTGCTGCCCTCCTGGCCGGGCGGCCAGGCGTGGTAGAGGAGCCAGGTGCGGCCGTCCTTCTCCACGATCGAGGCGTGGCCGGGGCCGGACGCCGCCGCGTTCGTCTTCAGGATCGGGTTCTCCGGGGCCTTCACGCACGGGCCGGTGGGCGACTCGCAGACCGCGTACCCCTCGGCGTAGGTGTCCTTGTCGTACGCGTTCGCGGCGAAGAAGAGGAAGAGCCGGCCGTCGTGCCGGTGGAAGAACGGCCCCTCGACCAGGTTGCCCTCCCACGGCTCGGTCTGCTTGAGCAGCTTCGTCGGCTCGCCGACCAGGCGCAGCCCGTCCGGGGAGAGCCGCTGCGACCAGAGCCAGGTGTCCACGCCCATCGCGTTGCCGTCGTTCTTCCAGAGCAGCCAGAGACTGCCGTCGGTGTCCCGGTACGGGCTGGCGTCGATCGACCCGCCCAGCTCCGCCTGGCAGATCAGCGGGGCGGTCGAGCCGTCCCGGTACGGCCCGAGCGGCTTGTCGGCGACCGCCCGGCCGACGCACTGCCGTCCCGAGGACCGGTCGGCCACCGTGTAGTAGAGCAGGAACCGGTCCGGCGCCAGCTCGATCGCCTCGGGAGCCCAGTTCTTCCCGGCGTCCGCCCAGCCGGGCAGCTCCGGCAGGGCGTCCCCGGCCTCGGTCCACTCCACCAGGTCGGGAGAGGTGAGCACCGGGACGTTCCGGCCGCCGCTGTTGGTGTGGAACAGGTACCAGCTCTCGTCGACCCGGATCGCCTGCGGGTCGGGGGCGTCGCTCCGGATGACCGGGTTGGTGAACACGTGCACGTCCTCTGTCGTACTCGACGGGGTTTCTCCGCTGCCGCAACCGGCGACGAGCAGCGCGGCGGCCAGAGCCGCCGCGTCGCGTCGCCAGCGGGTCCCGCTGCTCATCCCTTCAGGCCGCTGCGGGAGACGCCCTGGATGATGTGGCGTTGCGCGACCACGAAGAGGATCAGCACCGGCACGCTGGCCAGCACCGCCCCCGCCATGATCACCGGGTAGTCGGTCACATAGGCGCCCTGGAGCAGGCCCAGGCCGGCCGGCAGGGTGAGCCGCTCCGGGCTGAACAGCACGTAGACCGGCCAGAGGAAGTCGTTCCAGTTGGTCAGGAACGACAGCACCGCGAGGTTGGCCAGCGCCGGCTTCGACAGCGGCAGCAGCACCCGGGTGAAGACCTCCCAGTGGTTGGCGCCGTCCAGCACCGCCGCCTCCTCCAGCTCCCGCGGGATGGAGAGGAAGAACTGCCGGAGGAAGAACACCCCGAACGCGCTGGCCGCACCCGGCACCACCACCACGGTGAGCGTGTCGATCCAGTTCAGCCGCTCGGCGATCACGAAGTTCGGGATGATCAGCGAGGTGGGCGGGAGGAAGAGCGTGCCCACGATCAGCGCGAAGCTCAGCTTGCGGCCGACGAACCGCAGCCGGGCCAGGGCGTACGCGGCCATCGAGGCGGTGATCAGCACCAGCAGGGTGTGCAGGCTGGCCGCCAGCAGGCTGTTGACGAACCAGCGCAGCACCGGGTTCGCGGTGTTGTTGATGATCGCGTCGTACCCGTAGGTGGAGAACGGGTGCGGCAGCCAGCTCGGCGGATCCTGTTGCGCGTCGGCGTAGGTCTTCACCGAGGTCAGGGCCATCCAGATCAGCGGGGTCACGAAGACCGCGGTGATCAGCAGCAGGACGGCGTAGCGCACGCCCTGACGCAGACTCGTCATCGTCGCCCCCTCAGTCTTCCCGGTACCGGAACAGTCGGAAGTTCACGATGCTGACCACCGCCAGCATCAGCGCGAAGAGCACGCTCATCGCGGCCGCCCGACCCGCGTCGTAGTCCCGTAGCCCCTCGTCCACGATCCGCCAGACCACCGTCCGGGTCTGCTCGCCCGGTGCGCCCTGGGTGATCAGGAACGCCTGACCGAAGACGTTCGCCGAGGCGAGGATCGTGGTGGTCAGCACGAAGAGCAGCACCGGGCGCAGCCCGGGGAGCGTGACGTGCCGGAACCGGTCCCAGGAGTTCGCGCCGTCGACCTTCGCCGCCTCGTACAGCTCGGCCGGGATGTCCTGCAGGCCGGCCAGGTAGATCACCGCGTTGAAGCCGCAGGTCCACCAGACCGTCACCCCGACCAGCGACACCCACGCCCACGGCACGTCGGTCACCCAGGGTGTGTCGGAGGGCAGACCGACCACCCCGAGCAGCCGGTTGACCAGGCCCAGGTTCGCGTCCAGCAGGAAGCGCCAGAGCAGGCCGATCACCGCGACGCCCAGGACGTACGGGGCGAAGAACGCCGCCCGGAAGAACGTCCGCCCGGGAAAGGACCGGTTCAGCAGCAGCGCCAACCCCAGCGGTACGACCACCAGCAGCGGCACCGACAGCACCGTGAAGATCGCGGTGGCCCGGACGCTGGACCACCAGTCCCCGTAGATGGCCGAGTCGCTGGAGAAGAGGTCCTGGTAGTTGTCCAGCCCGATGAACGGTCGGTTCGGCAGCTGGAGGTCCCACTGGTGCAGGCTGATCCAGACCCCGAAGAGGATCGGCGCCAGCCCGAAGACCAGGAACAGGACCAGGTACGGCGCGAGGAAGAGGTACGGGGTGGCCCGGTGCCCCCGCTCGGTGACACCCCGACCGCGGAGCCGCCCCGCCGGGGGCGGCGCGTCACTGCGCGCCGCCCCGACCTCGATCACGTCCGCCACGGCGGATCAGCTCCCGTACTTCTTGCGGTTGTCCTCGAGCTGCTTGTTGGCCTTGGCCACGCCGTCGTCCAGCGCCTGCTTCGGTGACTTCTTGCCGAGCGCCGCCTCGTTGAAGGAGTTGTAGAAGGTGGTCATCACCTCGCCGAGACCGGGGGCGGCCGGCGGGAAGGCGGCGTACTCCAGCTCGGGGGCGAGCGCGTTGACCTCGGTGAGGGCCTTAAAGTCCCCGCTGTCCCGGACCGCCTTGCGGGCCGGCACCTGACCGCCCTTGGCCCAGTCGAGGGAGTGCTGGCTGAGCCAGTTGATGAAGACCTTCGCCCCGGCGACCTTGTTGTTGTCGGCGCTGCGCTGCTTGACGATGGTGAAGTTGTGCGAGTTTGCCCAGGCGGCCTTCTGGCTGCCGATCTGCGGCAGCGGCGCGACGCCCCACTGCACCTGCGGGCTCTTCTTCAGGTCGTTGATCTGCCAGATGCCGTTCCAGTTGAACGCGTTCTTGCCGCTCTTGAGCGCCAGGTAGTCGGCGTCCTGGCCGACGTTGGCCGGGGAGTACCCCTGCTTGATCATGTCGACCAGCCAGGTGCACGCCTGGACAGCCGGGTCGGAGTTGAAGGTGGCCTTCGCGACCTCGCCGTCGAAGAGGGTGCCGCCCCACTGGTGCAGCAGGGAGTAGAAGGTCATGCCGCCGGTGAACTGGAACGGGCTGACCCAGAAGCCCTGCACACCGGACTTCTTCAGCTCGGCCAGGGCGGCGGTGTACTCGTCCTTGGTGGTCGGCGGCTTGTTCGGGTCGAGGCCGGCCTTCTGCATGACCCCCTTGTTGTAGTAGAAGCCGAGCGGGTGCATGTCCAGCGGGATGCCGTACCGCTTGTCGTGGTAGAGCCCGCCCTTCCAGACGGTCGGGGCGAAGTCGCCCTCGGTCAGCTCCAGCGTCTTCGCCACGTCGTCCAGCTCCATGATCACGCCACGGGCGGCGAAGGTGGCGAGCTGGTCCATGTGCATGACCGCGATGTCCGGGCCGTTGCCGCTGGAGACCGCGCCGGGGAGCTTGCTGTAGTAGTCCTGCCACTCGTAGGTGACGACACTGATCGCGATGTTTTGGTGCTCGCCGTTGAACTGGGTGACGAGCTTCTTGAAGATGTCGCCGTCACCGCCGGTGAACCCGTTCCACAGCTTCAGGTCGACCTTGGGGCCGGTGTAGTCCTTGCCGCCGTTGCCGCCGGCGGTGGATTCGCGGGTGCTGCTGCCACCGCCGCAGCCGGCCAGGGTCAGCGTGGCCGCCGCGCCGAGCCCGACGCCGAGGCCGAGCAGCCGGCGCCGGCTCATTTCGTTCTGGATCATGCGGTCTCTCCTTGGGGGACGGGTTGGAGTCTGCCTGGTCAGGGTTGAGGGGCGAAGCGCAGCAGGTTCCACGAGCAGGCGGGCAGCCGGACGGTGCACCGGCCGCCGTCGGTGGTGGGGGTGGTGAGCTGCCGGGGCGTCACCCGCTCGGGCTCCGCCTCGGTGTTCGTGGCGGCCGGATCGGCGCCGGCCGCGAGGGTCAGGTGCTCCCGGGGGCGCAGCTCCGGCAGCCCGCGCAGGTTCAGCTCGAGCGGGAGGTCGTCCGACCCCCGGTTGACTGCGAAGACGGCCAGCTCACCCGTCTCCTCGTCGTGCACCGCGACGGTGTCCAGCACCGGCACGTCGCCGTACCTCTTCGTCTCATAGGTCGGCGAGACCGGCTCGGTGCGCAGCACGGTGCCGCGGGCGTACCGGGCGGTGAGGGCGAACGGGTGGAAGATGCTCTGCCGCCAGGCTGGCCCGCCGGTCCGGGTCCGGATCGGCGCGATCACGTTCGCGAGCTGGGCCTGGCAGGCGACGCCGACCCGGTCGGCGTGCCGGAGCAGGGTGATCAGCAGGTCGCCGACCACCACCGCGTCGACGGCGGTGAAGTCGTCCTCGATCAGCGCGGGCGCCTCGACCCAGCCGCGCCGGTCCAGGTCGGCCTTGAGGCGGGACTCGTACCAGACGTTCCACTCGTCGAATGAGATCTTCAGCTTGCGGGTGTGCCGCTGCTTGGCGGCCACGTGGTCGGCGGTGGCGACCACGTCGGTGATGAAGTTGTCCATGTCGACGGCGGACGCCAGGATGCTCGCCCGGTCCCCGTCGGACGGGTCGTAGTAGGTGTGCGCGGAGATGTAGTCCACGTGCTCGTAGGTGTGTTCCAGGACGGTGGCCTCCCACGCGGCGAAGGTGGGCATCCGCCGGTTGGAACTGCCGCAGGCGACCAGGCTGATCGAGGGGTCGATCATCTTCATCGCCCGGGCGGTCTCGGCGGCGAGCCGGCCGTACTCGTCGGCGGTCTTGTGGCCGACCTGCCAGGGGCCGTCCAGTTCGTTGCCGAGGCACCAGAGCCGTACCCCGTACGGCTCCTCGGCGCCGTGCTTGCGGCGCAGGTCGGAGAGTTGGGTACCGCCCGGGTGGTTGGCGTACTCCAGCAGGTCGCACGCCTCCTGCACGCCGCGGGTGCCGAGGTTGACCGCCATCATCGGCTCCACCCCGGCCTCGGTCGCCCAGGTCATGAACTCGTCGAGGCCGAAGGCGTTGGTCTCGATCGTCTTCCAGGCCAGGTCGAGCCGGCGGGGTCGGTCGCCGACCGGGCCGACACCGTCCTCCCAGCGGTAGCTGGAGACGAAGTTGCCGCCGGGGTAGCGGACCACCGAGACGCCCATTTCGCGGGTCAGGTCGAGTACGTCACGGCGGAGCCCCCGGGAGTCCGCGGTGGGGTGGCCCGGCTCGTAGATCCCGCCGTAGACGCAGCGCCCCATGTGCTCGACGAAGGAACCGAAGATCCGGCGGTCCGCCGGTCCGATGGCGAAGGCCGGGTCGATCGTCAGCTGTGCGCTCCGCAAGGGGTGCCACCTTTCCTCGTGCCGGTGCGTGAGTGACCGCGGTCACCCCGTACCTCAGGTTTCTACAACGTTGTAAGCAACGTTGTAAAGGGGCCGGGACGCGGTACAGTGCCCGCAGTACCGACCAGGGGAGGGTTGGCAGTGCGACACAGGCTCAAGGACGTCGCCGAGCGGGCCGGCGTGTCGGTGAAGACCGTCTCCAACGTGGTCAACGGCTACCTGCACGTCCGGCCGGACACCCGGGCCCGGGTCGAGGAGGCGATCGCCGAGCTCAACTACCGGCCCAACCTCTCCGCCCGCAACCTGCGCAAGGGGCGGACCGGAGTGATCGCCCTCGCCGTTCCCGAACTGGACATCCCGTACTTCGCCGAGCTGGCCCGGTACGTCGTCACCGCCGCCGCCGAGCACGGCTGGACGGTGCTGATCGACCAGACCGAGGGCGGCCCGGAGCAGGAGCGGAAAGCCGCCGCCGGGATCGGCGACCACATGATCGACGGGCTGATCTTCAGCCCGCTGGCGCTCACCGCCGACGACCTCTCCGGCCTCGACGGCACGCCGATGGTGCTGCTCGGCGAGCGGGTCGACCACGGGCCGGCCGACCACGTCGTGGTCGACAACGTGGCCGCCGCCCGGGAGATCACCGCCCACCTGATCGGCCTCGGCCGCCGCCGGATCGCCGCCATCGGCTCCCAGCGCACCCCGGAGGGCGCCAGCGCCCGGCTCCGGCTGGCCGGCTACACCGCCGCACTGGCCGAGGCCGGCATCGAATACGACGAGGCACTGGTGGCGCCCGCCCCGGCCTGGCACCGCGCGGACGGCGCCGCCGCCATGCGGGAGCTGCTCTCCTCCGGCGTCCGCCCCGACGCGGTTTTCTGCTTCAACGACACCCTCGCCCTCGGTGCCCTGCGGGCGCTGCACGAGGCGGGGCTGCGGGTGCCCGAGGACGTGGCGGTGGCCGGCTTCGACGACATCGAGGACGGCCGCTTCTCGATTCCCACCCTGACCACCGTGGCCCCCGACAAGGAGCGGATCGCCCGGCTCGCCGTGGAGCTGCTCGCCGGTCGCATCGACGGCGACCGTGAGGCCCCGCCGAGGGAACTCGCCGCCCCCTACCGCCTCGCCCTCCGCGAAAGCACCACCGGCCGCCCCTGACCAGGGCGGGCCGGCGCGGTCAGTCGAAGAAGCGGGCCAGGTGGGCTCGGGTGGGGGACGGATCGTCGGGGCCCAGCGGGGTGAGGTCGGCGAAGATCGAGGCGCCGTCGCAGCTGATGTGCAGGGGGTACCAGCGCGGGGTGCCCGGTGGGCGCTGGCCGCAGATGCCCTTGAACGTCTGCACGTCCAGCAGGCGTACGTGGGTCGGGTCGGCGACCGCGTTGACGTGCCGCCACCAGGGGCTCATCACGTGCAGCACGCCGCCCGGCCGGAGCACCCGGTGGCACTCGTCGAGCAGTGGCAGGAAGTCGATCAGGTGCTCCAGGATGTGCACCGCGAAGAACACGTCCACCGAGTCGTCGGCGAGCGGCAGCGAGCCCGAGAGGTCGGCCACCGCGTCCACTCCGGGCGCCGGGTAGATGTCCAGCCCCAGGTTGCCCGGCCACTGCTTGGTCCCGCCGCAGCCCAGGTCCACCACCACCGGGGCCTGGCCGCCGACGCCCACCCTGCACCAGACGCCGAGCACCCCGGCGAGCCGGCCCACCAGGTCGCGGACCAGCCGCAGCTCGGCCGCCTCCTTCACCTCGCCGGTCAGATGCGCGACGCCCCGGTCGAAGCGCACCTCCACGGCGAGCGGGCGCAGCCGGTCGTCGTGTCGGGCCAGATCGGCCCACGCCTCGGCGAGGAACTCGTCGATCACCCGCAGCCGTTCGGCCGAGGGCGCGGCCTGCCCGATCGCGACCATGCGCCACCTCCGGGCGGCGCGATACCCGGATCGCCGCCCGGTATGCGCGGATCAGACCTTGGTCTGGGTGAGCCGCCACTGGTTGCCGAACGGGTCCCGGAACCCCGCGTCGATCCCGTAGAACCGCTCGTTCGGCTCCTCGTAGAACTCGACGCCCTTGGCGGACAGCTCCTTGTAGGTTGCTCGGCAGTCGTCCGTGGCGAGCGCACCGGGTCCGTACAGGCCCAGGGAGACCAGTTCCCGGACCTTCGCCGCGCGCTCCTCGTCCATGATCGGCGGGCCGGGCACGGCGAGCATGATCGGCACCTCGGGTTGCGCCGGGGAGTGCAGCAGGTGACGGGCCAACGGGACCGGCGCTGGCATGAGCGTCAGCCGGCGATGGTGCGCCGGGCGGTCCGGCCCGCACCCCGCATCCGCTGTCGCGGCTGAGGAGCGGCCGGCTTGGGTCGCTTGAGGTGGTAGCGGTGCAGTTCGTTGTTTCCGGGCAGGGACGGGTCCTCACTCATCGCGACCAGCTCCCAGCCCTGGTCACCGGCCCGGTTCAGGTGGGCCAGCGCCGTGTCGCCGTACGGGGTGACGTCGACCATGGAGCCGTCCGGGCCGTACCAGATGAAGACGATCTCCCAGCCGATGTCGGTGGTGGCCGCCTGGCGGCGGCGGACCAGCAGCGCGTACTCCCACTTGAGCATGGAGTCATTCTCACCCGGCGTACGCCGGCCGGCACGGATCAATCCTCGGCGATCTGTCCGGCCTCCACCCGCAGCCGCCGGTTGACGCTCACCGCGTCCAGCATCCGCCGGTCGTGCGTCACCAGCAGCAGCGTGCCGGGGTAACTGGCCAACGCCGATTCGAGCTGCTCGATGGCGGCCAGGTCGAGGTGGTTGGTCGGCTCGTCGAGGACCAGCAGGTTCACCCCGCGGCCCTGCAGCAGGGCCAGCGCGGCGCGGGTCCGCTCGCCCGGGGAGAGGGTGGCCGCCGGCCGCAGCACGTGGTCCGCCCGCAGGCCGAACTTGGCCAGCAGCGTCCGCACCTCGGCCGCCGGCATCTCCGGTACGGCGGCGGCGAAGGCGTCCACCAGCGGCTGGTCGCCGAGGAAGAGCGCCCGGGCCTGGTCGACCTCGCCGACCACCACGCCCGGCCCGAGCGCGGTGTGCCCCTCGTCCAGCGGCAGCCGGCCCAGCAGGGCGGCGAGCAGGGTGCTCTTGCCGGAGCCGTTCGCCCCGGTGATCGCCACCCGGTCGGCCCAGTCGATCTGCAGGTCCACCGGGCCCAGGGTGAAGCCGCCCCGGCGTACGACGGCTGCCCGCAGGGCGGCCACGACGGCGCCGGCGCGGGGCGCGGCGGCGATCTCCATCCGCAACTCCCACTCCTTGCGCGGCTCCTCGATCACCTCCAGCCGCTCGATCAGCCGGTCGGTCTGCCGGGCCTTCGCGGCCTGCTTCTCCGAGGTCTGCCCCCGGAAGTACTTCACGTGCTTGTCCGGGTCGGTGGCCTTGCGGCGGGCGTTGCGCACGCCCTTCTCCATCCAGGCGCGCTGGGTGCGGGCGCGGGTCTCCAGGTCGGCCCGGGTCCCGGCGTACTCCTCGTACTCCTCGCGGGCGTGCCGGCGGGCCACCTCGCGCTCCTCCAGGTAGGCCGCGTAGCCGCCGCCGTAGTGCCGCACCTGCTGCTGGTGCAGGTCCAGCTCCAGCACCCGGGTCACCGTGCGGGTCAGGAACTCGCGGTCGTGGCTGATCACCACCGTCCCGGCGCGCAGCCCGGTGACGAACTGTTCCAGCCGGTCCAGGCCGGTCAGGTCCAGGTCGTTGGTGGGCTCGTCGAGCAGGAAGACGTCGTACCGGCTGAGCAGCAGCGACGCGAGCCCGGCCCGGGCCGCCTGGCCGCCGGACAGGCCGGTCATCGGGTGCTCCAGGTCCACGGTAAGCCCCAGCTCCGCGGCCACCTGCTCGGCGCGTTCCTCCAGGTCCGCGCCACCCAGCGCGAGCCAGCGCTCCAGCGCCTCGGCGTACGCGTCGTCGGCGCCGGGCGCGCCCGCGGTGAGCTGCTCGGTGGCGGCGTCGAGGGCGGCCTGCGCCGCGGTCACCCCGGTACGCCGGGCCAGGAAGTCCCGGACCGTCTCACCCGGTCGGCGCTCCGGCTCCTGCGGCAGGTAGCCGACGGTGGCGGTGGGCGGGTTCAGCGACACGCTGCCCTCCTCGACCGGCTGGAGCCCGGCGAGGGTACGCAGCAGCGTCGACTTGCCGGCGCCGTTCACCCCGACCAGCCCCACCACGTCGCCGGGGGCGACGACCAGTTCGAGGTCGGAGAAGAGAAGCCGGTCACCGTGGCCGGCGGCGAGGTCCTTGACGATCAGTGTCGCGCTCATGAGAAGCCCGAGCCTACCGGCGCGGTGACCTGCGGCCGACCGGGTAACGCGACTCCCGGCGGGACCCGCCGCCGATCGGTCGACCCGCCCTCGGGCCGTAACTGACCTGAGAGAGACTCACGGTCGTGGTGACCACTCTGGCGATCGACTGCGGCGGTGGCGGGATCAAGGCGTCCGTGCTGGACGCCGCCGGGACGATGCGGGCCCGGCCGCTGCGGGTGCCGACGCCGTACCCGCTGCCGCCGTCCCTCTTCGTCAAAACCCTGCTGAACCTGGGCGGCCGGCTGCCGGCGGCGGACCGGCTCACGGTCGGCATGCCCGGCATGGTCCGGCACGGCGTGGTGGTGGCCACCCCGCACTACGTGACCCGCTCCGGGCCGCGCAGCCGGGTCGACCCGGACCTGGTCGCCGAGTGGTCCGGGTACGACGCCCGGAGCGCCCTCGCCGAGGCGTTCGGGATCCCGGCGCTGGTGCTTAACGACGCCGAGGTGCACGGTGCCGGGGTGGTCGCCGGCACCGGCTGCGAGCTGGTGCTGACCTTGGGCACCGGGCTGGGCAGCGCGCTCTTCGACGGCGGGTTGCTCGCCCCGCACCTGGAGCTTTCCCACGCCCCGGTCCGCTGGGGCACCACCTACGACACATACGTGGGGGAGCCGGAACGCCGCCGGCTCGGCGACGCGTTCTGGTCCCGCCGGATCCGGCAGGTGGTGGACGGGCTGCGCCCGGTGTTCCGCTGGGACCGGCTCTACCTCGGCGGGGGCAACTCCCGGCTGATCCGCCCGGAGCAACTGGCCCGGATGGGCGACGACGTGGTGGTCGTCCCGAACACGGCCGGAATCGTGGGCGGTGTCCGGGCCTGGGAGCTGGTCGCCGACCGGTACGACCCGACCCCCTAATCGCAACTTCACCCCGAGGAACACTCGCGGTACGGCTGGTGTTGTGCCAGCGTCGGACAAAGGGCGGCGCGACACGAGGAGGTGGGTCGAATGGATCTTCTGGCGGAATACCGGCGGGCGACCATGTTCTTCGAAGCGGGTGACCCGACCGGAGCGGCCCGGCTGCTCGAGCCAATCGTCGAGGCGGAACCCGGCAACTCCTCGGTACGGCAGCTGCTGGCCCGGGCGTACTTCCAGTCGGCCCAGCTCAGCCGGGCCGAGGAGCAACTGCGCGAGCTGGTCGACCGGGACCCGAGCGACCACTACGCGCACCACGTGCTCGGCCGGACGCTGGAGCGGCTGAACCGGCACGTCGACGCGCTGCGGCACCTGCGGATCGCCGCGGCGATGCACTCGACCAACGCCGACTACACGGCGGCGCTGCGCCGGGTGGAGAGCCGGGTCGGCGGAGCCCGCTGACGCAGGTCGGATGAGAGGGGCGGCCCTGGTGGCCGCCCCTCTGGCGTGTCCGGGGTCCGCCGCCCGTCGGGCCTACGATGGGATCGTGAAGCTCAAGCTCGATCTCCACGACATCTTCAACAAGGGCCACGACATCGACCGCGCCCTGCGCGAGATCATGGATGAGGCGGTGGCCAAGAAGGCGACCCTGGTGGAGATCATCCCCGGCAAGGGCTCCGGCCAGCTCAAGAAGCGGGTGCTGCGGTTCCTCGACCAGAAGGACGTCAAGCAGCTCTACCACCGGGTCGAAAAGGACTCGAAGAACTTCGGCCGCCTCTTCGTCCACTTCCGCTGGAAGTAAGAGCCCCGGCTTCCCGACCTCCCACGCTGCCCCCGACGTGGGTCCTGACCTGCCGAAACGCCTTCCGTCGGTTTCCGGCTTCTTCCGCTGCTACTCGTGCTCAGTTGTGCCGGATCTGTGCCATGTGATCGTGACGAGAGGCAGCTCCCGCAGCCGCTCGATGTCGAGCAGCGACGCACTGTGCATCCGTCGCGGAAGCTGCAGAGGTTCGAATCCTCTACCCACCACCAGGTGCGAAATTGGCCCCCGCCAGCAGAGATGCGGTCAGGGGCCGGTTTCGTTTCGCCCCACCAAGTCCTGGCTTTTTGGCCGTGGCCGCCGTCGTCACTCGGTGTTGACCGATCTCATTTGCGTTAGTTGCCTTGCGGAGGGCAGCCGATGAGAGAGCGACCCCACCGGTCACCTCGACCAAGCCTGGCAGTGAGGATCATGGGAGAGCCCTCCCCGGCCGGGTCTGACCCTAAGCCTGGCTGACCTCGGGTCTTGAACCGGATCTGTCGATCTGGCCGGGAAGGGCTGCTCGTGCACTCACCGGACGGGTGTCG
>NZ_QGGF01000787.1 GCF_003857015.1 Micromonospora globispora
GATCAGGCCCCGGGCCGCGGCGAGCTGCAGCGAGCCACCGGCGGGAGCGCCGGCGAGCAGCGCGGCGCACGCCCCAGCCACCCGGAGCAGGGCCGCCTCCCGGGCCAGCGGGTCGAGGTAGCGGTCGATCAGGCTGCGGCTCAGCGTCAGGACGTCCTCTGCGATGATCACCTCGGTCTCGGCGGGGAGCGCCGCCGCGATCAGCGAGACCAGTGAGGTCACCGGCCGTTCCCCGTCGGTAGCGGCGTCCAGCGCCTCGCCCCAGAGCAGCGCCCGGGCCAGCGGGTCGGCCAGCCCCGGCAGCACCATCGGCACCGCGTCGGCGGAGGCCGGGTCGAGGCGGATCTTGGCGAAGGTCAGGTCGCCGGCGTTCGGCAGCAGCAGGCCGGTGGCCGGCTCGCCGACGAGCTCGGTCAGCTCGGTGCGGCCCTTGTCGGTGTCCGGATCGAGGTCCACCTCGAAGCGGCTCACCGTGCCGTCGGGGGCGTACCGGCCGATGCCGGTGCGGTGCGGGCGCAGCACCGGGTACGCCTGCGGCGCGGTCTGCACCACCGCCGCCTCGGTCCACCGGCCGTCGGCGTCGACCGCCGTCTCCATCCGCAGGGTGTTTACCTGGGGCCGGC
Source organism: Micromonospora globispora (assembly GCF_003857015.1). Classification (GTDB taxonomy): domain Bacteria; phylum Actinomycetota; class Actinomycetes; order Mycobacteriales; family Micromonosporaceae; genus Micromonospora; species Micromonospora globispora. The sequence continues at coordinate 624 of NZ_QGGF01000787.1, forward strand.
GCAGCCAGCGCTCGGCCCAGTCGGTGAGGTCCCGGCCGCTGGCCGCGCTGAGGCTGGCGAGCAGGTCGGCCAGGGTGGCGTTGCCGAAGCGGTGCTTCGCGAAGTGCGCGTTCAGCCCGGCGAGGAAGGACTCGTCGCCGAGCCAGGCGACCAGCTGCCGCAGCACGCTGGCGCCCTTGGCGTACGAGATGCCGTCGAAGTTGAGCAGCCCCTGGGCGGCGTCGGCCACCTCCTCCGGCGCGACCGGGTGGGTGGACGGGCGCTGGTCGGCGGCGTACCCCCACGCCTTGCGGCGCATCGCGAAGGTGGTCCACGCCTGCTCGAAGCGGGTCGCCTCGGCGGCCACCCGGGTGCCGAGGTACTCCGCGAAGGACTCGTTCAGCCAGAGGTCGTCCCACCAGCGCATGGTCACCAGGTCGCCGAACCACATGTGCGCCATCTCGTGGGCAATGGTGGTGGCCCGCAACTCCCGCTGGGTGTCGGTCACGGCGGAACGGAACACGTAGTCGTCGCGGAGGGTCACCAGCCCCGGGTTCTCCATCGCGCCGGCGTTGAACTCGGGCACGAACGCCTGGTCGTACTTGCCGAACGGGTAGCGCTCGGTGAAGAGCTGGTGGAACCGGTCGAAGCACTGCTTGGTGACGGTGAAGATCTCGTCCGCGTCGGCGTCGAGATGGGCCGCCAGGGACCGCCGGCACCAGATGCCGAGCGGGATGCCGTCGTGCTCGTCGCGCCGGACGTGCCACGGGCCGGCGATCAGCGAGAAGAAGTACGTCGCCAGGGGCGCGGTCGGGGCGAACTCCCAGCGGCCCGGGCTGGGCTGCGCGGCGAGCTGGCCGTTGGCCGCGACGGTCCACTCCGGCGGCGCGGTGACGGAGAGGGTGACCGGCGCCTTGAGGTCCGGCTGGTCGAAGGCGGCGAAGATCCGCTGCACGTCGTCGAGGAACGACATGGCGTAGAGGTAGGTCTCGCCGTCGGCCGGGTCGACGAACCGGTGGATTCCCTCACCGGTGTTCGAGTACGCCATCTCGGCGCTGACCGTCAGCGCGTTCTCCTCTGCGAGCCCGGTCAGCGGCAGCCGGTCGTCGGCCAGGATGCCGGGGTCGAGGTCCCGGTCGTTGAGGCGTACCGCGAGCAGTTTCGCGGGTTTGACCTCGGCGAAGCTCTCGGCGCCGGGGGTCGCCCGGAACCGGATGGTGACGGTGGAGCGGAACCGCTCGCCACCGCCGGTCAGGTCGAGGTCCACCTGGTAGGACTCGACCGTCAGCAGCGCGCCACGCGCGGACGCCTCTACACGGGTCAGGCTCGGCATCCGCTTATCCTGCCCGATGGGGAACCACATGCGTTTCCCCGTGGCCTGCGGTGATGGAGGAACAGCGATGAGTCAGCACCCCAAGGGCGACTTCGACCTCTCCCGGGCGGTCTGGCAGCGAGCCGAGGGTGACATGTCCGAGGCCGCGGTCGAAGTGGCCTTCGTCGACGACCTGATCGGCATGCGCAACTCCGCCGAGCCGGACGGGCCGGTGCTGGTTTTCACCCAGGCGGAGTGGGACGCCTTCGTGGCGGGCGCTCAGGACGGCGAGTTCGACCTGGAGTGAGCGGCCGGGGCGACGGCGACGGTCAGTCACCGTCGCCCCAGCCGAGTCCGCCCAGCCCGGGGGCGTGGTGGAAGCCGGGGTGGTCGGCCACGTCGGCGCAGCGCTCACCGTCCGGGCCGATTGCTCCGCAGAACAGCCGCTCGGCGCGGTGCCAGGCGTCGGCCGGGGACAGCGCCGCGGCGCCGAGCGCCAACTCGGGACGGAGCAGGCTCAGCGCCTCGGCGTAGCCGACCGCCAGCTCGCGGGCGTCGGCGGGGCCGGCCGCCTCGAAGCCGAGGTGCACGGTGAAGAACCGGGGCGGCCGGGACACGGCCCGCCGGGGCGGCGCTATCCCCGACTCCTCCGGGCCGCCGCGGCCCGGAGCGAGCCCGCTGACGAGCCGCCGCTGCCGCCAATGCGGCGTCCTGTTGTCCCGCATCCGCCCCTCCCCGTCGTCGCCGGCCGGTCCATGGCAGCCCGAGCCGGGGCTGCGATCGAACGACTCGCCGCCGGCCCGCGACTGAGCCAACCAGCTTTCCGCCGTCCTGGGAGGGGCCAGCCGAACCTTGTCACGCTGGCCCCTCCCAGGGCTCCGCCCGCGGCGCAGCTTGCGATCTGGAATTCGACGGTCGTCGCTGTCACGATGAATGGATGGATGGCGACAGAGCGCAGCCGGTTCGCGACGACAGCGCTTGGCCGAGAGAAGCTGACAGTGCGTCACTGCTCATCGGTGGTGTCGCGCTGCTGGTGGGCATTCTGGTCGTGGTGAACCACGACCAGCCGGTCGGCGCCGCTCTGTTCCTGTTGCTCGCGTTGCTGCTCGGCTCGTCGCTCATCGTGATCGCGGGACGGCGATGGCTGTCCGGACACGCCCTCCCTGCTCCGCTCGGCCTCGCCGGGTTGGTGCTTTTGATCGGCGGGTCGGTCGTCGTGAACCTGGTGGTGGGCTCTGGCGGATTCCCGATTGTCGCGTCGGGAATTGTCGCCGGAATGCTGCTGGCGAACGTGTGGGCAGTCAACGCCGCCCGGGCAAACCGGCCACCGAATCCGCACGAACGTGAACCGGCGCTGGAGCACCGGCCATCAGCGCCGGACGAACCTGAGCCTGCGCCGGAGCCCGCCACGCACGCCGGTGTGTCCGGCAAGGACTATCTCTCGTTTGTCCTGGAAGCCAGGGGCGGACTCGTGCTGATCGGCGACCGCGACCACCGGGACAGCCCGGTCTGGGACGAGGGCCGGCGTCGGCCGGCGCGATATCGGACGGCAGGTCGGTATTGGTGGGCACTCGGGCACCGGGGGTGGGTGCGGTACGGGTTGAGGTCAGCGTCGGGCAGGTGCCCCCGGGCGGAGCGCATCAAGTCTTCGCCGGACGACTGGACCTACCGAGCGGGGTCATCGAAGCCGGCAACATCCTCGTCCACCACATTGAGAAGCTGGACATCTCACCGGCTCGGTCGGCATTCGTCCGGATCTTCGTCGACTCGCGCGAGTCACCCGCCAGGGTCACCATCCTTGTGGCTCCCGAATAACGTTGGCGGACTGTCACTCAGGTCCTGATGCCGATATGTCGCGCAGGTCCCGAGACCGGACAGACCCGTGGGATTCACCGGGCCCGGCCTGGGTAGACGCAGCCGGGCACCCGCCCCGTCGTGGAGAGCCGCCGAGCCGCGCCAGGAGCAGCCGATGACCGCCATTCCCGTCGACCGCAGCCCGGAGAGCACCCTGGCGTTCCTGCGCGAGGGGTACCGGTTCATCGGCGACCGCTGCGACCGGTACGGCAGCGAGATCTTCCAGACCCGGCTGCTGCTGCAACGGACCATCTGCCTGCGCGGTCGCCCCGCCGCCGTGCTGTTCTACGACAACGACCGCTTCGTCCGCCAAGGGGCCATGCCGATGCGCGGGCAGCGGACGCTCACCGGCGTCACCGGGGTACAGGGGCTCGACGACGCCGCGCACCGGCAGCGGAAGGCGATGTTCATGTCGATCATGACACCGTCCGCGATCCGCCAGCTCGGCCAGCTCTTCGACGACGAGTGGCGGGCCCAGATCCCGGTCTGGGAGCGGTCCGGGCCGGTGGTGCTCTACGACGAGATCGCCCGGATGCTGACCCGGGCGGTCTGCGCCTGGGCCGGGGTGCCACTGGCCGGCTCGGACGTGGCGCGGCGGACGACGCAGCTGCACGCGATGATCGAGGCGCCGGCCGCGATCGGCCCCCGGCACTGGCGGGGCCTGCTCGCCCGCCGCCGCGCCGAGCGTTGGGCCGCCGACCTGGTCGAACGCGTCCGGGCGGGTGCCCTCTCCACGCCGGACGGAAGCGCCCTGCGGGTGATCGCCGAGCACCGGAGCGACCAGGGCCACCTGCTGCCCCGGCGGATCGCCGCGGTGGAGCTGCTGAACATCGTCCGCCCCACCGTGGCCGTGGACCGCTTCGTGGTCTTCGCCGCGCTGGCCCTGCACGACCACCCGCACTGGCGGGACCGGGTCCGCGGCGACGAGCCGGCCACCGAGCACTTCGTCCAGGAGGTACGCCGCTACTACCCGTTCTTCCCGGTCGCGGCGGCCCGGGTCCGGCGGTCCTTCGACTGGCAGGGCCACCACTTCCCGCGGGGGCGACGGGTGCTGCTCGACCTCTACGGCACGAACCACCACCCGGAGCTGTGGCCGGGGCCGGAGCAGTTCCGGCCCGACCGGTTCGCCGGCTGGCGCGGTGACCCGTTCGGCCTGGTGCCGCAGGGCGGCGGGAACCATTTCACCGGCCACCGCTGCGCCGGTGAGTGGATCACCATCGAGCTGATGAAGCGCGCGGTGACGAACCTGACCACCACGATGAGCTACCAGGTGCCACCCCAGGACCTCGCGCTCAGCCTGCGCCGGATGCCCGCCCTGCCGCCCAGCGGCTTCCTGATCGACGCCGTCCGGCGTACCGGGTGAGCGGGCTCAGTCGGCCACCACGAGGGCCTGGGGAGCGGCCTGCTTCATCCTGGTCCGCAGCCACTTGAGCTGGACGGCGGTCTCCTGCTCGCAGGACTTCACCACCGCCAGCAGGTCCTCGTCCCGCGCCCCGTACGCGGCCTGGCCGACCACCGTCCAGCAGATGTCGCATTCCGCCGCCATCAGGTAGAGGTCCTGGAGGTCCCGCAGCAGCCCGATCGGGCCGGTGCGGGTGCCGGAGAAGAGCTCCGAGTGCAGCCGGTCCGGCTCCTTCGGGGCCTCCTCGGCGTACCGGCGGGCGAACGGCTCCAGCTTCTCCGCGTGCTGGCGGCACTGCGCGGCCAACTTCTCGCAGATGTGGAAGACGTCCGGCTCCTCCCGGTGCGCCTCGCCGACCTCGGTGAAGGCGTCACCGAGGCGGGCCTGGGCCTTGTGCAGCAGCCCGAGATAGTGCGCCAGGTGCATGTCACTCCCCCCTCGATGGCGCCTCGGCGGCCGGTCCGCCGACCGTCGCCGGGATGCCGGACCCGTCGAGCGGCGCGGGGCCGCCGACCGTCGGTGCCGGCGAGGGCCGGCCGCCGGAGTCCGCCTCCTTGACCACCCGGACCGCGGCCACCTTGAAGATCGGCTGCTTGGAGACCGGGTCCCAGGCGGTGATGGTGAGTTCGTTCGCCGCCCGGTCGTGCCGTCCCTCACCGGGGGCGGCACCGTCGGCGGCGTCCCAGTAGCCGTAGTGGAAGGGGACGAAGACCACGCCGGGGCGTACCCCGCAGATCCGGACCCGCCCCCGGACGACGCCCCGGGGCGACTCGACCCGGACCAGGTCCCCCTCCCCCACGCCGAGCCGGTCGGCGTCGGCCGGGTTGAGTTCCACCCAGGACTCGGGCGCGGCGTGCACGAGCTGGGTGGCCCGCCCGGTCTTGGTCCGGGTGTGGAACTGGTAGACGGTGCGGCCGGTGGTGAGCAGCAACGGGAACTCGTCGCTCGGCACCTCCGGCGACGGCTGGTACGGCACCGCGTGCAGGAACGCCCGCCCGCCCGGCTGCTTGGCCTTGTACTCCTCGGGCAGCAGCTCCGCCCCCGTCGACATGTCATGCCCGTACGACTCGCAGTAGTCCGGGTCGGTGTTGAAGACGCCGTCGGTGTAGAGCCGTTCGGTGCCGTCCGGGTGCTCGTCGTTGCACGGCCACTGGATGCCACCGGCGCGCAGCCGTTCGTAGGTGATCGCGGTGTAGTCGCACGGCCGCCCGCGGGAGCACTCCTTCCACGCCTCGAACGCCGACTCGGGATCGGTCCACTTGATCAGTGGGTTCCCGTCGGAGTCGCGGAAGTCCATCCGGCGCGCGTAGTCCAGGAAGATGTCCAGGTCGGGGCGCGCCTCCCCGGGCGGGTCGACGGCCTTGTCCGAGATGTGCACGGTCCGGTCCACGCTGGTGAAGGTGCCGGTCTTCTCGCCCCAGGTGGCCGCCGGCAGCACCACGTCGGCCAGCTCGGCGGTCTCGGTGAGGAAGAGGTCCTGCACCACCACGAACAGCTCCGGGTTGGCCAGGATCCGGCGGACGCGGGCCAGGTCGGGCAGGGACACCGCCGGGTTGGTTGCCGAGATCCAGAGCAGCTTGATCGAGCCCTGCTCGGCGTACCGGAAGATCTGCATGGCGTGCGTCGGCGGCGCCCAGTGCGGGATGGTGTCCACCTCGACGTTCCAGAGCCGGGCCAGCTCGGCGACGTGCTCCTCGTTCGCCCAGTTGCGCAGGCCCGGCAGGTCGCCGTCGGCGCCGCACTCCCGGTTGTTCTGCGCGGTCGGCTGCCCGTTCATCTGGTAGAGCCCGGCGCCGGGCCGGCCGATCATGCCCCGGATCAGGTGGATGTTGTTCACCTGGCAGGAGGCCGCGGTGGCCTGGTTGGACTGGTAGAAGCCCTGGAGCACGGTGGAGAGCAGCCGCTCCGAGTGGCCGAGCAGCTCGGCCGCCTGCTCGATCTGGCGGGCCGGCAGGTCGCAGATCTCGGCCACCTTGGCGATCGGGTAGTCCTCCACCACCTTGCACAGCTCGTCGAAGCCGATGGTGTGCGCCCGGACGTACTTCTCGTCGTACCAGCCGCGGTGGATCAGCTCGCGGAGCAGGCCGTTGAGCAGGGCCATGTTCGTGCCGTTTCGGAGCGCCAGGTGCACGTCGGCCTCCCGGGCCACCGGCGTGGCGCGCGGGTCGACCGCGAGCATCGCCGGTCGGTTCGGCCCGCGGCGCCGGTCCAGCATCCGCATCCAGAGCACGGTCTGCGTCTCGGCGACATTGTGCCCCCAGAGCGCGATCGCGTCGCAGTGGTCCACGTCGGTGTACGACCCGGGCTGCCCGTCGGTGCCGAAGGACGCCTTCATCGCGGCGGCGGCGGTGGCGGTGCAGAGCCGGGTGTTGCCGTCCATGTGCGGGGTGCCCAGCCCGGCCTTCCCGATCACGCCGAGCGTGTAGTACTCCTCCAGGAAGAGCTGCCCGCTGGTGTAGAAGCCGAAGTGTCCCCAGCCACCGGGGCCGGCCAGCAGCTCCTTCGACCGGGCCACGATCCGCCCCATGGCGGTGTCCCAGTCGGTCTCCACCAGGCGGCCACCCTCACGGATCAACGGGCGGCGCAGCCGGTCCGGGCTGTGGTTGGCCTGCCAGCCGTAGAGGTCCTTCGGGTCGACCCGGCCGTGGTTGATCCGGTCGCCGGCCCGGCCCCGGACCCCGACGATCCGGTCGTCGATAACCGCGATGTCCATGGCGTCGCCGTTGGAGTGCAGGATGGACGCGGTGGGCACCCAACGCTGCACGTCCGCCTCGGTGTGCCCGTCGGAGAGGAAACTGTCCACCCGTACGGGCCACCGCTCACCCGGCCCGTACGGGGTGCGCGGCCCCCACGGGTCGGCGATCCGATCGACCATCTCACTCCTCCTTTGCAGCAGGCGCCCGCCACACCGGCATTTTCCGGCCGGTGGACCGGTTGAAGAGCAGGTCGACCACCGTCACCAGCACCACGGCGGCGAACGCGATGACCAGCTGGGTGGGGGTCTTGAGCAGCCCGAGGCCCACGATCAGGGTGGTGGCACCGGCCGGCGGGTGGGCGGCGTTCAGCAGCACCAGCACCGCCGCGGTGATCGCGAGGGAGCCGGCGGCGGCGATGATCCGCGGCACCGAGAAGCCCTCCTGGAGGGCCGACGGATTGTCGGCGAGGCCGGTGACCACCAGCATGGCGTACCCGGCCAGCAGGGCGACCAGGTGGCCGATCACGGTGTTGCGCGGTGACGACTCGGGCTTGTCGGGCTGCTCGATGTGCAGCATGACCGCCGGGCCGAGGCTGGGGAAGAGCCAGGGCTGCCGGGTCAGCAGGGCGACCGTGCCGGCCACCACCAGGGCGACGGCGCTCCCGCCGAACGCCCTGGTGGCGGTGCTGACCCGGGACGGGGACTCATGGGTCTGAACCCGAGACGGGGACTCATCGGTCTGAACAGGCATGCCGACTGCTGTACCCCGTCGCCGAAAATTGAATCGACCGCGGTGCTCACGCCGGCTGCGGATGCAGGACGGTACGCAGGCAGCCGTCCTCCTTCTTCTCGAAGATCTCGTACCCGCGGGCCCCGTCCTCCAGCGACATCGGGTGGGTGGCCAGGTAGCCGGGGTCGATCTCGCCGATCGCGATCCGGTCCAGCAGCATCGGGATGTAGCGCTGGGCGTGCATCTGCCCCATCCGCAGCACCAGGGCCTTGTTCATGGCCGCGCCGAGCGGGAACTTGTCGACCAGCCCGCCGTACACCCCGACGATGCTGACGGTGCCGCCCTTGCGACAGGCCATGATCGCCTGCCGGACTGAGGTCGGCCGGTCGGTGGTCAACCGGGCCGTCTGCTTCGCCTTGTCGTACGCGTAGACGGGCCCGACGTCGTGCGACTCCATGCCGACGGCCTCGATGCAGGCGTCCGGGCCGCGGCCCGCGGTCATCTCGCGCAGCGCCTCCAGCACGTCGGTCTCGGCGTAGTTGATCGTCTCGACGCCGAGCCGGTCGGCGGCGGTGCGCAGCCGCTCCGGCAGCCGGTCGATGACGACGACCCGCTCGGCGCCGAGGATCTGGGCGGCCCGGGCGGCCATCTGGCCGACCCCGCCGGCGCCCCAGACCGCGACCACCTCGCCGCCCTTCAGCCCGCAGAAGTCGGCGGCCATCCAGCCGGTCGGCATCGCGTCCGAGGCGAAGACCACCGAGTCGTCCGGCACCCCGTCGGGCACGGTGAACGCGCCGACGTCGCCGAACGGCACCCGGATGTACTCGGCGTGGCTGCCGGCGTAGCCGCCGGCCGCGTGCGAGTAGCCGAGGATGCCGGCCGGGGCGTGGCCCCACAGCTTCTCGGTGAAGACGGGCTGCGGGTTGGAGTTGTCGCAGAGCGAGTACTGCTCGGTGCGGCAGTACCAGCAGCCGCCGCAGGCGACCACCGAGCCGACCACCACCCGGTCGCCGACCTTCAGGCGCTGGACGTCGGGGCCGGTCTCCACCACCTCGCCCATGAACTCGTGGCCGAGGATGTCCCCCTCCCGCATCGCCGGCAGGAACCCGTTGATCAGGTGCAGGTCGGAGCCGCAGACGCTGCTGGCCCGGACCTTGACGATGATGTCCCGCGCGGCGCGGATGCTCGGCTCCGGCACGTCCCGAACGGCGAGCTTGCGGACCCCTTCCCAGCAGAGCGCCCTCACGGCCGGCCTCCCGTCGCCAGCTTCTCCCGCATCTTGTCGGTCGCCTCCTCCTGCTCGGGGCTGCGGCCGGACGGGTCGTGCCGGGTCTCGATCATCTGGCCGGCCTCGATCAGCGACTTGATCCGGCGCAGCGCGTCCCGCAGTCCCAGGTCGGGGTCGGTGCCGGTGGTCAGCCCCAGTGCCCGGCGTACCGGGCCGGAGCGCCACCGCAGCTCGGCCCGGATCTCGGTGCCCCGGTCCTGCGGGGCGGGGACCAGCTCGACCCGGCCCTGCTGGGCCACCGGCCCGTCGGTCACCCGCCAGCTCAGCCGGCCCGGCCCGTCGACGGTGATCTCGGCGCGCCACTCGGTGCCGCCGCCGGCCGGGTCACCGGCCACGCAGCGCCACCGGGTGTCGTCGAGCTGCTCCAGGGTCGCCCACTCGGCGAGCCCCCGGTCGAGCCGCTCCCGATCGGTCCAGAAGCCGATGACGGCGTCCACCGGCCGGTCCACGGTGATTCCTCGGTGGACGACGTACCAGCCGTCCTTCCGCTCGGGCTGGTGCCGGCGCCGTCGCCGGGCCATTACCCGACCGGCACCGAGCACGGTCACCGTGGCGGCGCCGGCCAGTGCCCACCTCGTTGTGTTGCTGGTCATCACGTCTCCTCCACCCACGCCTCCGGGGACGGACCCCCGCGCCCCGCAGCGCTACCCGGCGTGCGGCGATCGAAACGACAAACCGGTTTGATAGGCGAAAATCCGGGCACGCTGCCCGGGCACCATCACCCGGTTCGGCAGGGAGGCGGCCTTGGCCTTCGACCCCAGCGAGTACGGCCGGCACATCCCGGCCGACGTCTACGACCAGGCGTACGCCCACCTGGACCCGGAGGCGGCGGTGGACCGCCTCATCGCACTGGCCGACGGGGGACCGATCTGCGAGTTCGGCATCGGCACCGGCCGGCTGGCGCTGCCGCTGGTGCAACGGGGAATGAGTGTCGCCGGGGTGGAGGGCTCCGAGGAGATGGCCGCCCGGCTACGCAGCAAGCCCGACGGGGGACGAATCGAGCTGACCATCGGCAACTTCGCGGAGGCCCGGGTGCACGGCCAGTTCGCGCTGGTGCTGCTCGCCTTCAACACCATCTTCGCACTGCCCGACCAGCCCGCCCAGGTGGCCTGCTTCCGCAACGCCGCCGCGCACCTGCGGCCCGGCGGCCGTTTCGTCATCGAGGCGTGGGTGCCCGACCCGGCGGCGTTCCACGCGGGCGGCGCCCTGCGCCCGGTCTGGGTGGCCGAGGACGCGGTGCTGCTGGAGGCGGCCCTGCTGCATCCGGCCGCGCAGCGGATGACCACCACCAAGATCCGACTGACCCACGACGGCGTGCAGTTGCTGCCGGCCAACCACCGCTACGCCTGGCCCGCCGAACTGGATCTCATGGCGGAGCTGGCCGGGATGACCCTGGAGAGCCGCTGGGCGGACTGGACCGGGCGGCCGTTCACCGACGAGAGCCGCGAGCACGTCTCGGTCTACCAGCTCGGGGAGGCCCAGTGAGCGCCCCGGCCCGCGACCCCCGTCCCTTCCCGCCGACCGCCCCGGTCACCGTCGGGCCGGGCGGCGGGCTCCGACCCGGTCGGCTCCCCGTCGAGTACGTCCTGCCGCTGCGCTGGCACGAGGACAGCGGCCTGGCCGAACTCACCGACTACCTGCGTGGGCTCGCCCGACGGGTCGACGTCACCGTGGTGGATGGCTCCGCTCCGGAACTCTTCGCCCGGCACGCCGCCGCCTGGCGCGGCCTGGTCCGGCACGCCGCCCCCGACCCGCACCGGCGGGGCGTCAACGGCAAGGTGCTCGGGGTGCTGACCGGGATCGCGCTGGCCCGGCACGAGCACGTGATCATCGCGGACGACGACGTCCGGTACGACGAGGCCGGGCTGGGCTCCGTACACGAGCTGCTGGACCGGGTGGACCTGGTCCGGCCGCAGAACCACTTCGACCCGCTCCCCTGGCACGCCTGGTGGGACACCGGGCGGACCCTGCTCAACCGGGCCGTTGCCGCCGACTGGCCGGGCACCCTGGCGGTACGGCGGAGCACCTTCCTCGCCATGGGCGGCTACGACCCGGACGTGCTCTTCGAGAACCTGGAACTGGTCCGTACCGTGCGGGCGTACGGGGGCACGACGGCGGCGCCGGCCTGGCTCCACGTACGCCGGCTGCCCCCGACCTCGGGGCACTTCGTCGGGCAGCGGATCCGCCAGGCGTACGACGACCTGGCGCAGCCCGTCCGGTTGCTGGGCTCGCTGGCGGTGCTGCCCGGCATGGTTGCCGCGGTCGCGGCCCGCCGACCCGGCCTGCTGCTGCGCGCCGCCGCCGCGACCGTGGCGG
>NZ_QGGF01000393.1 GCF_003857015.1 Micromonospora globispora
CGTCGGCCCCTGGCGTGTCGAAGTGCGGCGCGGCCGACCCGGCCGCGCCGCTGCGAGCCGTGGTCAACCTCGTCGGCGGGTACGCCAGCGGCGGGCTGGTGCACGAGACCCCGGTCGAGGAGTTCGACCGGATGCTCCGGATCAACCTGCGGCCGACCTATCTGGTCACCCAGGCGGCGCTACCGCACCTGATGGCGGCCGGCGGTGGCGCGGTGGTCTGCGTCTCGGCACGGGCCGCGGTGGCGCCGTTCCCGGGCGCGGCCGGGTACGCCACCGCCAAGGCGGCGGTGCTCGCCTTCGCCAACGCGGTCGCGGTGGAGTACCGGCAGCGCGGGGTGCGGTGCAACACCGTGCTGCCCAGCGTCATCGACACGCCGGCCAACCGGGCCGCGCAGCCCGATGCCGACCACCGGCGCTGGGTCGCCCCGGCCGAGATCGCCGCGGTGATCCGCTTCCTGGCCTCCGACGAGTCCGCCCCGACCAGCGGCGCCAGCATCCCGGTCTACGGCCGGGCCTGAGCCGGCAGCGGATCAATCCGCTCGGGCGTCCCACCCCCGGCCGGCGGCGGATCGGCGCCCCCGGGCGGCGGGCCGGCGGAGGCGGGCCGATCGTCGTCGGTCGGCAGCCACTCGGTGAGATGGGCCCGAATGCGGCGGGACACCTCGTCCGGCGAACCGCCCGCGTCGACCACCACGAAGGTCGGGTACTCCGGCAGCGTGCGGTACGCGGTGGCGGCGGCGGTGAGCCAGCGCATGCTCTCGTGGTCGGTGCCGCGCCGTTCGATCCGCCGGTACGCCTCGGCCGGGTCGACGGCGAGCAGGAACGTCACCTGCGGCGCGGGGAAGATCCGGTAACCGGCCCGGGCCAGCCGCTCCCAGCGCTGCCCACCGTGCGCCCGGATGCTCGCGTACTGGCAGGCGGAGTAGCGGTCCATCACCGCGGTCCGGCCGGTCACCAGGCAACTGAACAGCGCGAGCGCGATGGCGAGCCAGCGCAGCACGGACTCGACCGCGAGCATCGCGTTGCGCCCGACGAGCCGTTGCGCGTCCGGCCGGCCGAGCCGGTGGGCGAGCCGGCCGAGCCAGCGCCGGCCGCCGGCGTTGCGGTGGTAGGTGGCGGGGCGACCGGCCGCGGTGAGTGCCTCGGCGAGGCGGTGCGCCTGGGTGGTCTTGCCCGAACCGTCGATGCCGGTCAGGGCGACGGCGCGCAGTCGGGGGCCGCCGCGCCGCGTCCGCAGTGATCTGGCCACCTACCCGAGGCTATCCGACCCGCGCTCACGTCCTGGCGATATGTCTGTTTCGTTCCTGTTGACGGCGGGACGCGACGGAGCCATGTGTGGCCGACCACCTTGCCGGGTACGGGACTCTATTCCCACCGCCACCTTCACGACGACGGGAGAACCAGATGGCCGAGCGCGGGGACGAGACCCTGGTGCACACCCTGAAGAAGGTCGCCGCCGTGCTCAAGCAGTCCGAGATCCCCTTCGCGCTCGGCGGCAGCTTCGCCGTGTACGCGCACGGCGGCCACTCGAGCGAACACGACGTCGACTTCCTGATCCGGGAACAGGACGTCGACCGGGCGTTGGAGGCGCTGGTCGAGGCGGGCTTCACCGCCGAGCGCCCGCCGGAGGACTGGCTGGTCAAGGTCTACGACGAGGGGCGGATGGTGGACCTGATCCACCGCCCGATCGAGACCCCGGTGACCGAGGAGACCTTCGCCGACACCATCGTCCGGCCGGTCGACGCCATCCACATGCCGGTGCTCTCGGCCACCCAGCTCATGGTGCACAAGCTGCTCAGCTTCTCCCAGCACTACTGCGACTTCGCCCGGGCCCTGCCGCTGGCCCGCTCGCTGCGGGAACAGATCGACTGGGAACGGGTACGGAAGGAGACGCAGCACTCGCCGTACGCGGAGGCGTTCCTGGTGCTGCTCGACCGGCTGGACGTCCTGCCGCAGGCCGGCGCATCCGAAGGAAGGGAGACACCGTGACCGAGCAGCACGGCGGCGATGCCGCAGCCCCCGACGAGTACGTCGAGGCGGAGATCCAGCGGCTGCTGGCCGAGGACCCGTCCGTCGCCGAGCAGGGCATCACCGTGGTCCGCCGGGAACGGGGCCTCGTCCTCTACGGCGAGGTGGAGAGCCCGCACCGACGCGAGGAGATCCTGCGCCGGGTGGCCGAGCGCTTCCCCGACGTGCCGGTCATGAGCGACATCGGGGTGATCCGCGCCCAGGCGCCCAGCCAGGTCGAGGAGCTGCCGTGAGGGAGGTTGCATCGTGATCCGCATCGCCGCCGTCGGCGACGTGCACATGGACCAGGACGTGATGGGCCGATTCCGGCCGGCCCTGGAGGAGCTGCCGGAGCACGCCGATGTGCTGCTGCTCGCCGGGGATCTGACCCGGCACGGGGCCGAGTCCGAGGCGCGCTGTGTGGCGCAGGAGTTCGGCAACCTCGGGGTGCCGGTGATCACCGTGCTGGGCAACCACGAGCACCAGTGCGACCAGGTGCCGCAGGTGGTCAAGGTGCTGGAGGACGCCGGGATCACCGTGCTGGAAGGAACCGGCATCGTGGTGGAGTGCCCCGGAGGGCGGCTCGGCGTCGCCGGGGTGAAGGGCTTCGGCGGCGGGTTCGCCGGCCGGTGCGCCAGCGACTTCGGCGAGCCGGAGATGAAGTCGTTCGTCCATACCACCAACGAGAGCGCCGAAGCGCTGGGAAAGGCGCTGCGCGGGCTGGACTGCGACCTCCTCGTCGCGCTCACCCACTACTCCCCGGTGCCGGACACCCTCGCCGGTGAGCCGCTGGAGATCTACCCCTTCCTCGGCTGTTACCAGCTCGGCCAGGCGATCGACTCGGCACCCACCGCGCTGGCCCTGCACGGGCACGCGCACCACGGCAGCGAGCGCGGCACCACCCCCGGCGGGGTACGCGTCCGCAACGTCGCGCACCCGGTCATCAAGCAGGCGTACAGCATCTTCCACCTGGGAGATCATCTGATCGGGTGACCAGGTTTCCTCGATGAAGAAGCCGGGTATTCAGCGGCCATGGAGCTGATTCTCTGGATTCTCGCAGTCGTACTGGTGGTCGCCGGCATCCTTGCGCTGTTCCGCCGGCAGATCCTGTGGGGCATCGTCCTCATCATCGTCGGCCTGCTGGTCGGCCCGGGCGGCGTCAGCATCTTCACCTGATCCGCTCTCCTTTCGTGACCCCCTGACCCGCCGGGGTCGTCGAGTCCGGACCTCAGTCCTCCCAGACCGGAGAGTCCGGACACGACGACCCCGGCGCTTTGGCTGAACCGACCGAATCTGGCCCCCTGGACGTCCCGGGGGGCCATCGGTGTGCGCGCCGTGGGAGCGTGCCCACCCACGGTGAGCAGGGTTTCCGGATTGTTACCGGGCCGTGTCCGGCTGGGGGTGGACCAGAGGTGATGCAAGCGCTTACATGTGGAGACGACCATCGGACCGGCGCGGGTTCCTTCCCCCACGCGCCGGCAAGGAAGGAGAACGGCATGGCGTTTGCCAGAACACGCCAGGCTCTCGCGATCGCCGGCGTACTGGGGCTGGCGCTCGGCGCCACCGCCTGCGGCACCGGCAACGACAAGAAGAGCGACAAGGCGAGCTCTCCCGAGTGCGCCGCATACGAGAAGTACCAGGGCCACGACGGCAAGAAGGTCACGATCTACTCGTCGATCCGGGACATCGAGGCCGACCGCCTGGAGCAGTCCTGGAAGCAGTTCGAGGACTGCACCGGCATCACGATCGACCACGAGGGCAGCGGCGAGTTCGAGGCCCAGCTCGGCGTCCGGGTCGACGGCGGCAACGCCCCCGACCTTGCGTTCATCCCGCAGCCGGGTCTGCTCAAGCGGTTCGTCGACTCGGGCAAGATCAAGACGGTCGGCGCCGACACCAAGGCGCTGGCCGAGCAGAACTTCACCGCCGACTGGCTGAAGTACAGCACCGTCGACGGCAAGCTCTACGGCGTTCCGCTCGGCTCCAACGTCAAGTCGTACGTGTGGTACTCGCCGAAGACCTTCAAGGAGAAGGGCTGGACCGTCCCGACCACCTGGGACGAGCTCATCGCGCTGAGCGACAAGATCGCGGCGAGCGGCACCAAGCCGTGGTGCGCCGGCATCGAGTCCGGTGACGCCACCGGCTGGCCGGCCACCGACTGGATCGAAGACGTGATGCTGCGGACGGCGGGTCCCGAGGTCTACGACCAGTGGACCACCCACGGCATCCCGTTCAACGACCCGAAGGTCGCCGACGCGGTCAACAAGGCCGGGACCATCCTCAAGAACGAGAAGTACGTCAACGGCGGCTTCGGCGGCGTGAAGAGCATCGCCACCACCTCCTTCCAGGAGGCCGGCACGCCGATCACCACCGGCAAGTGCGCCATGCACCGGCAGGCGTCCTTCTACGCCAACCAGTGGCCGAAGGGCACCAAGGTGGCCGAGGACGGCGACGTCTTCGCCTTCTACTTCCCGGCCATCGACCCGGCCAAGGGCAAGCCGGTGCTGGGTGCCGGCGAGTTCGTCGCGGCCTTCGCCGACCGTCCCGAGGTCCAGGCGGTGCAGACCTACCTGGCCTCCGGCGAGTACGTCAACAGCCGCGCCAAGATCGGCGACTGGCTGTCGGCGAACAAGAAGCTCGACATCAACAACGTGCCGAACCCGGTGGACAAGCTCTCCGTCCAGATCCTGCAGGACCCGAAGACCGTCTTCCGCTTCGACGGCTCGGACCTTATGCCGGCCGCGGTCGGCGCGGGCACCTTCTGGAAGGGCATGGTCGACTGGATCAACGGCAAGGACACCGCGACGGTGCTAAACGGCATCGAGAGCAGCTGGCCGAAGTGATCTGAGACGGTGGTCCGGCCCGCTCTCCGGCGGGCCGGACCACCGCCCTCAACCGAACCCTTGAGGGAGGGTCGATGGAGTTCGACTTCGCGGAGGAACAGCCGAAGTTCCTCATGCTGATGTACGGGCTGATCGCTTTCGTCGCGGTGGTGGGCGGTCTGCTCCTGCTCCTCGACGTGGTGCCGGCCTGGTTCGCGCGCCGACACGAGGCGAAGCTGGTAGCCGCCTCGGCGAGCGGCGCCCCGCTGCCCCGCCGGCCGAAGCAGCGGGAGGGGCTCTTCGCGCTCTTCTTCCTGCTGCCGACGCTGCTGCTGCTCGCCGTCGGGCTGGTGGTGCCGGCGATCCGCACCACCCTGCTCTCCTTCATGGACGGCAGCAGCAGCCACTGGGTGGGCCTGCGCAACTACGGCTGGATGTTCTCCGAGGACTCGATCGTCCGGGTCCTGATCAACACCCTGATCTGGGTCCTCCTGGTCCCGCTGGTGGCCACCACGTTCGGCCTGGTCTACGCCGTGCTGGTGGACCGGGCCCGGTTCGAGGCGGTCGCAAAATCCCTGATCTTCCTGCCGATGGCGATCTCGTTCGTCGGCGCCAGCATCATCTGGAAGTTCGTCTACGCCTACCGCGGCGAGGGTGACCAGATCGGCCTGCTCAACCAGATCGTGGTCAGCCTGGGCGGGGAGCCGAAGCAGTGGCTGCTCGAGTCCCCCCTGAACACGTTCCTGCTCATCGTGATCATGGTCTGGATCCAGGCCGGCTTCGCGATGGTGGTGCTCTCCGCGGCGATCAAGGCCATCCCGGCCGACATCGTCGAGGCGGCACGCCTGGACGGGGTCACCCCGTGGCAGATGTTCTGGCGGATCACCCTGCCCAGCATCCGTCCGGCGCTGATCGTGGTGGTGGTGACGCTCTCGATCGCCACACTCAAGGTCTTCGACATCGTCCGCACCGCCACCAACGGCAACTACGACACCAGCGTGATCGCCAACGAGATGTACAACCAGGCGTTCCGGTACCAACAGAACGGGCAGGGCTCGGCGCTGGCGGTCTTCCTCTTCGTCCTGGTCGTACCCATCGTGATCTACCAGATCCGCAACCTGCGTCAACAGCGGGAGGGCTGAGATGACCACCGCCACGCCCACCGTCCCGGCAGGCACCCAGGCCACCGGGAAGACGACGTCCGCCCGCCGGGTCCGCAAGCGGCTGAACAGCCCGGTCGCGACCCTGGTCTCGATCGTCATCGCGGTGCTCTGGACCATCCCCACCTTCGGTCTGCTGATCTCCTCGATCCGCCCGGAGAACGAGATCAAGACCACCGGTTGGTGGACGTTCTTCAGCCACCCGCAGTTCACCCTCGAGAACTACCAGCAGGTGCTCTTCAGCGGCTCCTCGTCGGGTCAGCTCGCCAGCTACTTCATCAACTCGCTGGCGATCACCATCCCGTCGGTGCTCTTCCCGCTCGCCTTCGCGTCCCTGGCGGCGTACGCGCTGGCGTGGATCGACTTCAAGGGGCGGGACTGGCTCTACATCGCGATCTTCGCGTTGCAGATCGTGCCGCTGCAGATGGCCCTGGTGCCGCTGCTGAAGTTCTTCTCCACCGGCGTCACCGTCGCGGGCGTCACCGTGCTGCCCGCGTGGGACCTGGTCGACGAGCAGAAGTTCGCCCAGGTCTGGTTCGCGCACACCTGCTTCGCCCTGCCCTTCGCGGTGTTCCTGCTGCACAACTTCATCTCGCAGCTGCCGAGGGATCTGATGGAGGCGGCCCGGGTCGACGGGGCCACCCACCCGAAGATCTTCCGCACCATCGTCCTGCCGCTGATCACTCCGGCCCTGGCGGCGTTCGGCATCTTCCAGTTCCTCTGGGTCTGGAACGACCTGCTGGTCGCGCTGATCTTCGCCGGGGGCGGCAACGAGACCGCGCCGCTCACCGTCCGCCTGGCCGAGATGGCCGGTACCCGGGGCAACGAGTGGCAGCGGCTGACGGCCGGCGCCTTCGTGTCGATCGTCGTACCCCTGATCGTGTTCCTGTCCCTCCAGCGCTACTTCGTGCGGGGTCTGCTCGCTGGCAGCGTCAAGGGCTGACCCGCTGCTCCGCCGCCGCCGGTCCCCGGCGGCGGCGGGCGCGGGGCGGAGCGGGGAACAACGATGACGAAGATTGACGACGTCGCCCGCCTGGCGGGGGTCTCCACAGCGACCGTCTCCCGGGCGCTGCGGGGGCTCCCGACGGTCTCGGCCGCGACCCGCCGCCGGGTCCTGGCCGCGGCCGAGCAGCTCCAGTACGCCGTCTCGCCGAGCGCGTCCCGGCTGGCCGGCGGCAAGACCGGCACGGTCGCGGTGGTGGTCCCCCGGATCACCCGTTGGTTCTTCGGCACCGTCGTCGAGGCGGTCGAGGAATTCCTCCACCAGTCGGGGTACGACCTGCTGCTCTACAACCTCGGCGGGCGGGAGCAGACCCGGCGGCGGGTGCTGCGTCCGGCCAGCCTGCACAAGCGGGTGGATGCGATCATCCTGGTCGCCACCCCGCTGCGTACGCCGGACGTGGCGGCGCTGACCGCGCTGGACCTGCCCGGCGTCATCATCAGCTCCGGCACGGCGGTGCCCGGCTGGCCGTGCGTCCGCATCGACGACGTGGCCGCCGCGCGGACCGCCACTCGGCACCTGCTCGACCTCGGGCACACCCGGATCGCGCACATCTCCGGCGACCCCGACGACGAACTGGCGTTCACCACTCACCTGGACCGGCGCCGGGGCTACCAGGAGGCGCTGCGCGCGGCCGGCATCCGCCCCGACCCCAGCCTCGACGTGGAGTCGCAGTTCACCATCGACGGTGGCAACCGGGCCACCGCCGAGCTGCTGGCCCGGGGCCAGCGGCCGACCGCGATCTTCGCAGCCTGCGACGAGATGGCGATGGGAGCGATGACCGCGCTGCGCGACGCCGGGCTCCGGGTGCCGCAGGACGTCAGCGTGATCGGCGTCGACGACCACGACCTGGCCGGCGTGCTGGGGCTGAGCACCATCGCCCAACCGGCGGCCGAGCAGGGGCTGCTCGCGGCCCGGATCCTGCTCGACCCGCTCGGCGCCCGCACGCTCGACCCGTACGCGGGCGGCATCCCGGCACCTCGCGGTGGCGACGACGTCGACACGCCGACGCCGCCCGTGATCCTGCCCACTCGGCTGGTGGTGCGGGAATCGACCGCCCCACCGAGGGAACACTGAACGGATTCGTCCGCGCCGCCGCGGGCGGCAGGAGACAACCGTCCGACCACCGGACGGCACGGCTCGACATGCAGGGGAGAAGGCTCTGAACACCGACGCGACGCAGCAGCAACCGGCCGGCGGCCCGGCCGCCAGGTGGTGGACCGAGGCCGTCATCTATCAGATCTACCCGCGCTCCTTCGCCGACTCGAACGGCGACGGGGTCGGCGACCTCCCCGGCATCACCAGCCGCCTCGGCCACCTCACCGAGCTGGACGTCGACGCGGTCTGGCTGTCGCCGTTCTACCCGTCGCCGCAGGCCGACGCCGGGTACGACGTGGCCGACTACCGGGACGTCGACCCGCTCTTCGGCACGCTCGCCGACGCGGACAAGATGATCGCCGAGGCGAAGTCCCGCGGCCTGCGGGTGATCGTCGACCTGGTGCCGAACCACACCTCGTCCGCGCACCGCTGGTTCCAGGCGGCGCTGGCCGCCGGGCCGGGCAGCCCGGAGCGGCAGCGGTACGTCTTCCGGGACGGCAAGGGAGCGCAGGGCGCCGAGCCGCCGAACGACTGGCAGAGCGTCTTCGGCGGCCCCGCCTGGACCCGGGTGCCGGACGGGCAGTGGTACCTGCACCTCTTCGACACCGGCCAGCCCGACCTGAACTGGGACAACCCGGAGGTGCGCGCCGAGTTCCTGGACATCCTCCGGTTCTGGCTGGACCGGGGCGTCGACGGCTTCCGGGTGGACGTGGCACACGGGCTGATCAAGCAGGCCGACCTGGCCGACTGGCAGGAGCCGCACGAGATCCTCTCCGGCCAGGAGGTGGACAGGCCCCGGCCGCCCATGTGGGACCAGGACGGCGTGCACGAGATCTACCGGGAATGGCGGCGGCTGCTCGACTCGTACGGCGGGGATCGGATCCTGGTCGCCGAGGCGTGGGTCGAGCCGGCGGAACGCCTGGCGAACTACGTCCGGCCGGACGAGATGCACCAGGCGTTCAACTTCGAGTACCTGCTCGCCGCCTGGACCGCGCCGGCCCAGTACGCGGTGATCACCCGCTCGCTGGAGGCCACCGACGCGGTGGCCGCCCCCACCACCTGGGTGCTGTCCAACCACGACGTGATTCGGCACGCCACCCGGCTGGCGCTGCCGATCGGCGCGCCCCGGCCGAACGGCATCGGCATCGGTGACCCGCAGCCGGACGCCGCGCTCGGGCTGCGTCGGGCCCGGGCGGCCACTCTGCTGATGCTCGCGCTGCCCGGTTCCGCCTACCTCTACCAGGGCGAGGAGCTGGGGCTGCCCGAGCACACCACGCTCCCCGATGAGGCCCGCCAGGACCCGACGTGGGACCGCAGCGACCACACCCAGCGGGGCCGGGACGGCTGCCGGGTACCGATCCCGTGGGAGGCCGACGCCCCGTCGTACGGCTTCGGGCCGACCGACGCGAGCTGGCTGCCGCAGCCCCCGCTCTGGGCCGAGTACGCCCTCGACCGGCAGCGTGGGGTGCCCGGCTCGACGTACGAGCTGTACCGGACCGCGCTGCGGCTGCGCCGCGAGCACGGGCTGGCCCGGGGCCCGTTGAGCTGGCTCTCCTCCGGCGACGAGGTGCTTGCCTTCACCAACGGGGCGCTCACCGTGCTGACCAACTTCGGGGAGGCATCGGTGCCGCTGCCCGACGGCGCGGAGGTGCTGGTCACCAGCGCCCCGCTCGACGACGAGGGCCGCGTCCCCACCGACGTGACGGTCTGGTTCCGCGCCTGACCACCGCCGGCCCGCCGGGCCGCCCACCCGAGGGGCGGCCCGGCGGGCCGGATGGCACCCCGTGCCCGTCGGACCGCGGGTCCACGTCGGCTCGCTACGAATCTGATGACGTGAACGGGTCGCGTCCCCCGCTGCCTGGCGGGCCGCCCGACGACGCATCCTGCGGGTCAGAGGCGGTCGGCGCGGGCGTGCAGGAGGTCGTGCACCGACTCGATGTCGCCGGGCGAGGTCCGGGCGGCCAGCCAGTACATGACGCCGGTGGGAATGAAGAAGAGCTGGAACGCGGCCAGCCCCACCGCGTAGTTCAACGGCGGCGGGAAGGCCGTCCGCAGCGCGTGGAAGGCCACCCCGACCAGCCCGTTGCCGCCCGCCCGGCCGACCCCGTTCACCAGGTTGCCGAGGCTGTAGACGGTGCCCCGGTGCTCGGGCGGGTTGACGTCGGCGATCAGCGCGAACCAGTTCGGTGAGTTGGCCGAGGTGAGCGCGAGCGCCACCACCGCCGTGAGCAGGCTGAGCCCGACCGTCGGCTCGGTGACCACGCTGGCCAGGACCGCCCCGACCACCGCCGTGGAGCTGGCGCCGTCCGGCACGTCGATCCGCACCGGCACGAAGAACAGGACCAGGTAGAACGGGACGGCCGCGAGAATGCCCACGGCCGCGACCAGGGCGCGGCCGCTGCGCGTACGGCGTTGCAGGGCGTCCCCGACCAGCCCACCCACGATGGAGAGCACCCCGCCGAGCTGGAACAGGGTGGCGAAGACGCTGCCCACCACCACGGCGGTCGCCGCGGAGTAGCCCTGCGCCTCGGCCCGTTGGGCGAAGAGCACCGGCAACCAGACCAGCGACCCGAACGCCGCCTGCGCGGTCAGCCCCTGCAGGATCAGCCACCGGTTGGTGCGCCGGGCGAGGATGCGCGGCAGGTCGGCGCGGGTGATCCGGTAGTCGTACTCGGCGCCCGCGTCGAGCGCCTCGGCGAGCTCCGGCTCGCTCTGCCCGCGCCGGATGTCGTACGTGAAGAGGTAGGCGACCGTGGCGCCCAAGCCGACCACGGTGAGCACCAGGAACGGGCGGCGCCAGTCGGTGTTGCCGAGCATGCCGCCGGTCAGCGTGCCGGCGAGGGTGCCGACGCCCTGGGACAGCCCCCAGAAGCTCATCACCAGACCCCGGCGGCGGGGCGAGATCAGGTCGGTGACCACAGAGAAGCCGACCGATCCGACCGCCCCCAGCCCGACCGCGGCCAGCAGCTGGGCGGCCAGGAACGCGGGGTAGTTCTGGGCGAGGGCGCTGCCACCGGTACCGGCCGCCCAGATCAGCGTGCCGATCATGAGCAGCGGCTTGCGATTGGTCCGGTCGCCCACGTACGCCCAGGCCACCGCCGCCACCGCGCTGACCAGGAAACTCACCGCGGTGACCAGGCCGAGCAGCCGCTGCGACACGCCCAGCGCCCCGGAGATCGGCCCGTACAGCGGCGGGACCAGGCCGATCGCCACGTTGTCCAGCGAGGCGAGCACCACGAACACCACGACGCTGTAGAGCCGGTGCGCCGCGTTTCCGCGCCGGGCGATCCGGGTGCTCGTCATGTCCGGCAGCAAACCAGGAGGAGATCACGACGGGGTGACGACTCCTCGCCGGTCACTCCCCCGGCCCGCCGAGCCGGTCGAGGGTGTGGTCGCGGGCCGCCGCGTACCGGTCCCGGATGGCGGGGACGGGCTCGGCCGCGTACTCCGCGGTGTCCCCGACGGTCCACCCGGGTGGCGCCGCCCCGCCGAGGGCGACCCAGGCGGCCTGGCGGGCGGCGCCGTCGGCCACGTACTCCCCGGGTGGGGGTACGACCACCGGCCGGCCGAAGACCTGCGGGGCGATCCGCCGCACCGCCGCCGAACGGGCCCCACCGCCGACCAGGATCACCCGGTCGACGGTCGCCCCTTGAGCGGTGAGCGCGTCCAGGCCGTCGGCGAGCGCGCAGAGCATCCCCTCGACCGCGGCCCGGGCCAGGTGGGCCGGCGTGGCGGTGCGCAGGGTGAGCCCGTGCACCGCGCCGGTGGACAGCGGCCGGTCCGGGGTCCGCTCCCCCTCGAGATACGGGACCATGACCAGCCCGTCCGCGCCGGGCGGGGCGGCCAGCGCCAGCTCGCTCAGGTCGTCGAGGCCGACCCGCAGCATGGCTGCGGCGGCGTCGAGCACCCGCGCCGCGTTGAGCGTGCACACCAGCGGCAGGTACCGGCCGGTGGCGTCGGCGAACCCGGCGACGGTGCCGGACGGGTCGGCGGCCGGCGCGTCGGCGACGGCGAAGACGGTCCCGGAGGTCCCGATCGAGACGACCACGTCCCCGGGACCGGCCCCGGCGCCGAGC
>NZ_QGGF01000737.1 GCF_003857015.1 Micromonospora globispora
CCCGACGGGGGCGACCTCCGGCGGCGCGGTCGGCCCCTCGTCGAACCCGGCGCCCGGCGGGGCCCACGGGTTCCTCGCGCCGGACTCGGCGGCGTCCGGACCGGCGGAGGGCCGCGGCGGTTCGCCTCCCGACGGCGGGGCCGGTTCCGTCACGAGGTCCTCCTGTCGACGCGCCTCGCCCACCGCCGTGCGGCGGACACCGGTCAGGCTACCGTCGCGGGTCCCGTCCACGGGGCCGGGCGCGGCCGCCTCCCTCGGGCGGTCAGTCCACGTTCGGGGCGTAGTCGTGCCCGAAGGGCGCGCCGGCGAGCCGCACCACGCCGATCACCACCGCCGTCACCACCGCGACGGCGACCAGCACCAGGCCGGCCCAGGCCAACCGCTCCCCCCGCCGCAGCCAGTCCCCGCCGGTCAGGAAGCCGCCCGAGGCGTACGCCTCCCGGCGGGCCTGCCGGGCCAACTGGAGGGCGATGGTCGACGGCACCACCCCGCCGATGAAGAGCCCGGTCAGCGCGCCGATCAGACCCAGGGCGAAGACGGCGCGGGCCTTCGTCGACCGGACCGGCTCAGGATCGAGCGGATGGCGCGGCCCGTGCTGGGCGACGGGCACCTGCCCGGGTGCGGTCGTCATGCCGTCCATCATGCCCCTCCGGATCGGCCGGCGGCCGCGGCGTGGCCGCCCGCTCCCCCACCGTGAACTCGCCACGGGTCGGCGCGAACCGCCCGGCCCGGAGCAGGAGGAGTGCGGCCAGCACCACCACGGCGGCCTCGGTGAGGAGAACGGCCCGGTAGTCGAGCACCCCGATCAGGTACGCCCCGAGCCCGATCGACGCGGTCTGCGGGACGGTGGTGGCCACCTCGAAGCCGGCGTACACCCGGCCCTGGAGCCGTTCGGGGGCACTCCGCTGGAGCAGGGTGAGCAGGGCGATCGCCATGATCGTCAGCCCGGCGCCGGAGCTGACCCGGCCGGCGAGGACCACGCCGAGCGCCGGGGTGGCGGCCAGCGCCGCGCCGATGGCCCAGCAGAGGAAGGCCACCGCGGCGACCCGGACCTCGCCGTACCTGCGGACGGCCCGAGCGCTGCCCAGCCCGCCGAGGACCGCGCCGGCTCCCTGCGCTGCCTGGAGCACCCCGAGGAACTCCGGAGCCCGCCCGAGGCCGCGCTCCACCACGGCGTACCCGGCCGACTCGCTGAACCCGAGCACCAGGGCGAGCACCACGGTCGCGAGCACCACCCGCCGCAGCAGCGGATGCCCGGCCAGGTGCCGGAAGCCGGCGCTCACCTCGCCCGACCAGTGCCGCAGGAAGCCGCCCGTCCGCGCCGCTGCCTCCGGCACCACGTCGGGGACCCGCAGCGACAGCAGCAGCACCGCTGCGGCGACGAACGTCGCCATGTCGAGCGCCGCGACCGCCGCGCCGCCGAGCAGCGCGTACAGGCCGGCCCCGGCGAGCGGGGCGAGCAGGCGCAGGCTCTCCCGGACGGTCCGCAGCAGCGCGTTCGCGTCGGCCAGCAACTCCTCGGGCAGCAGGCTGACCAGCAGGGCCGACTGGGCCGGCGCGATGACCAGGTTGAGGCAGCCGTACAGGAACATCACCGCGTAGATCAGCCCCACCTGGCCGGGACCGCGGACCGCCAGCAGCGGCAGCAGGATGACCGCGCCGGCGAGGTTCGCCACCACCAGCAGCCGGCGGCGCGGCAACCGGTCGGCGAGCATCCCGGCCAGCGGCGCCAGCAGCGCCGGGGCGGTGAAGAAGAGGAAGGTCAGGCCGGCGGCCCCGTTGCTGCCGGTCAGCTCCTTGACCCAGATCCCGCAGGCCAGCCACATCGAGGTGTCCCCGATCAGGGAGAGGGTCTGCCCGGTGAGGTAACGGCGGCCGCGCCGATCAGCCAGCAGCCGACGGGTCGACATCGGGCACCTCCGGCGACTCGACGGGGTAGCCGAAGAAGAGCAGTTCGACCGGGCGGGAGCCGGCCGGGCGGGCGGCCGGGTCGGTCCGCCGCCGGTCCGCGCGAGCCGTGACGTCGTCGACCAGCTCCCGGTACGCGGCGACGAAGTCAGTCAACTCCTCGGCGGTGAGGTGGAACAGGTGCTGCTGGCCGGTGGCGGCTTGGTACCACTCGCGGGGGTAGCTGGGGGCGTCGTCGACGAAGCGGCGGAGCCGCTGCAGGTACCGGTCGAGCAGCACCCGGTCGAGCGCCTGGGAGGCCCGGGTCCAGTCCGGGTCCTCCGGCCGGGCGGGCGCCGACCAGCCCCGCCGGGTCAGCCGCCAGGGCCGGGCCCGGCCGCGACCGCCGCCGGCCTCCTCGACGAAGCCGTAGCGGGCGAGCTGGCGCAGGTGGAAGGAGCAGGTGGTCGGGCTCTCCCCGATCAGCTCGCCGGCCTGGGTGGCGGTCAGCGGGCCGCCGCCGAGGGCCTCCATCAGGGCCAGTCGTACGGGATGACTCAGCGCCCGCAGCTCGCGGGCGTCGGTGAGGGTACGTTGCTGCTCGCTCTCCATGCCGTCGAGCGTAGTCTCTCGAGAGACTTCTTTCGAGAGCTTCCTCTTCACATCGCGTACCCGGAGACGCGGCGAGGCCCCCGGCGGATGCCGGGGGCCTCGTCGTTGCACTGCTTAGCGGTACGACCCGAAGTCGAAGTCGTCCAGCGGCACCGCCTGGCCGCTGGCCGGCCCGAAGCCGTAGTCGGTCTCCGGGTAGCCGGTCATCGAGTAGACCTTGGCCTTCGCCTCCTCGGTCGGCTCGACCCGGACGTTGCGGTACTTACTGATGCCCGTACCGGCCGGGATGAGCTTACCGATGATCACGTTCTCCTTGAGGCCGATCAGCGAGTCGCTGCGGGCGTGGATCGCCGCGTCCGTCAGCACCCGGGTGGTCTCCTGGAAGGAGGCCGCCGACAGCCAGGAGTCCGTGGCCAGCGAGGCCTTGGTGATACCCATCAGCACCGGGCGACCAGCGGCGGGCTCGCCACCCTCACCGACGAGTCGGCGGTTCTCCGACTCGAAGAGCGCCCGGTCGACCAGCACGCCCGGCAGGAACTCGGTCGAGCCGGAGTCGATGACCGTCACCCGCTTGAGCATCTGGCGGATGATGATCTCGATGTGCTTGTCGTGGATGAGCACACCCTGCGAGCGGTAGACCTCCTGGACCTCCTGGGTCAGGTGGACCTGGACCGCGCGCGGGCCGAGGATGCGCAGCAGCTCGTGCGGGTCGATGGTGCCCTCGGTGAGCTTCTCGCCGACCTCGACGTGATCGCCGTCGTGGGTACGCAGCCGCACCCGCTTGGAGATCTTGTCGTAGACGATCTCGTCGCTGCCGTCGTCCGGGATGACGATGATCTTCCGCGACCGCTCGCCGTCCTCGATCCGGATCCGACCCGGGGTGTCGGCGATGGGCGCCTTACCCTTCGGGACCCGGGCCTCGAAGATCTCCTGGACCCGGGGCAGACCCTGGGTGATGTCCTCACCCGCGACACCACCGGTGTGGAAGGTACGCATCGTCAGCTGGGTACCCGGCTCACCGATCGACTGGGCGGCGATGATGCCGACCGCCTCGCCGACGTCCACGGTCTTGCCGGTCGGCAGCGAGCGGCCGTAGCACGCACCGCAGACGCCCAGCTTCGACTCGCAGGTGAGCACGCTGCGCACCCGCACCGTCTCCGTCCCGGCGGCGACGATCTTGTCGACCAGGATGGAGTTGAGGTCCTGGCCCCGCTGGGCGACGACGGTGCCGTCCGGCCCCTTGATGTCGTCGGCCAGGGTCCGGGCGTGCACGCTGGTCTCGGCGTGCTCGTGCACGACCAGCTTGCCGTCGAGCCGCTCGCCGATCTGCATCGGGATGGCGCGGTCGGTGCCGCAGTCCTCCTCGCGGATGATGACGTCCTGCGAGACGTCCACCAGACGACGGGTCAGGTAACCCGAGTCGGCGGTACGCAGGGCGGTGTCCGCGAGACCCTTACGGGCACCGTGCGTGGAGATGAAGTACTCCAGCACGGACAGACCCTCCCGGTAGCTGGCCTTGATAGGCCGCGGGATGATCTCACCCTTCGGGTTGGCCACCAGACCACGGATCGCCGCGATCTGCCGGAGCTGGAGCAGGTTACCGCGGGCACCCGAGTTGATCATCTTCCACAGCGGGTTCTCCTGCGGCAGCGCGGTGTCCATCTCCTTGGCGACCTCGTTGGTCGCCTTGGTCCAGATCTCGATGAGCTCGCCGCGGCGCTCCTCGGCGGTCATCAGACCACGCTGGTACTGCTTGTCGATCCGGTCGGCTTCCTTCTCGTACCGCTCCAGGATCTCCCGCTTGCGCGGCGGAGCGATGACGTCCTCCATGCCGATGGTGACGCCGGACCAGGTGGCCCAGTGGAAACCGGCCTCCTTGAGCCCGTCGAGGGTGGCCGCGAGCGCCACCTTCGGGAAGCGCTCGGCGAGGTCGTTGACGATCGCGGAGAGCTGGCCCTTGCGGATCTCGTAGTTCACGAAGCGGTAGCCCGGCGGCAGCGTCTCGTTGAACAGGACCCGGCCCAGGGTGGTCTCCACCGTCACCGGCTCACCCTCGACCCAGCCCTCGGGCGCGACCCACGGCTCCGCGCCGGCGCCGTTGTCCACACCGACGATGCCGCGCAGCCGGATCCGGACCGGAGCCTGCAGGTGCAGCTCGCCGTTGTCGAACGCCATCCGGGCCTCGGCGTCCGAGCTGAACGCCCGGCCCTCGCCCTTCTCACCGGGGGTGAGGTGGGTGAGGTGGTACAGACCGATGACCATGTCCTGGGTGGGCATGGTGACCGGCTTGCCGTCGGCCGGCTTGAGGATGTTGTTCGACGACAGCATCAGGATCCGCGCCTCGGCCTGAGC
The DNA here is from genome assembly GCF_003857015.1 of Micromonospora globispora. Taxonomy (GTDB): domain Bacteria; phylum Actinomycetota; class Actinomycetes; order Mycobacteriales; family Micromonosporaceae; genus Micromonospora; species Micromonospora globispora. The sequence continues at coordinate 4,852 of NZ_QGGF01000737.1, forward strand.
CTCGGCGGACAGCGGCACGTGGACCGCCATCTGGTCACCGTCGAAGTCGGCGTTGAACGCGGTGCAGACCAGCGGGTGGATCTGGATGGCCTTGCCCTCGACCAACTGCGGCTCGAAGGCCTGGATGCCCAGACGGTGCAGGGTCGGCGCCCGGTTCAGCAGCACCGGGTGCTCGCCGATGACCTCTTCCAGCACGTCCCACACGACCGGCCGCTGCCGCTCGACCATCCGCTTGGCGGACTTGATGTTCTGCGCGTGGTTGAGGTCGACCAGCCGCTTCATCACGAACGGCTTGAACAGCTCCAGCGCCATCTGCTTGGGCAGGCCGCACTGGTGCAGCTTGAGCTTCGGGCCGACCACGATGACCGAACGGCCGGAGTAGTCGACGCGCTTGCCCAGCAGGTTCTGGCGGAACCGGCCCTGCTTGCCCTTGAGCATGTCGGACAGCGACTTGAGCGGACGGTTACCCGGACCGGTGACCGGCCGGCCGCGGCGGCCGTTGTCGAACAGCGCGTCGACGGCCTCCTGGAGCATCCGCTTCTCGTTGTTGACGATGATCTCGGGCGCGCCGAGGTCGATCAGCCGCTTGAGGCGGTTGTTCCGGTTGATCACGCGGCGGTACAGGTCGTTCAGGTCGGAGGTCGCGAAGCGGCCACCGTCCAGCTGCACCATCGGGCGCAGGTCCGGCGGGATGACCGGAACGCAGTCCAGCACCATGCCGAGCGGCGAGTTGCGGGTGTTCTGGAACGCCGCGACGACCTTCAGCCGCTTGAGCGCCCGGATCTTCCGCTGGCCCTTGCCGGAGCGAATGGTCTCGCGCAGGCTCTCGGCCTCGGCCTCGAGGTCCATGTTCTGGACCAGGGCCTTGATGGCCTCGGCGCCCATGCCGCCGGTGAAGTACTCGCCGAACCGGTCGCGCAGCTCGCGGTAGAGCAGCTCGTCCGTGACCAGCTGCTTCGGCTCGAGCTTGCGGAAGGTGTCGAGGACCTCGTCGAGGCGGTCGATCTCGCGCTGGGCCCGGTCGCGGATCTGGCGCATCTCGCGCTCTCCGCCCTCCTTGACCTTGCGCCGGACGTCCGCCTTGGCACCCTCGGCCTCCAGCTCGGCCAGGTCGGCCTCGAGCTTGGCGGCCCGCTTCTCGATCTCCGAGTCGCGGCTGTTCTCGGCCTGCCGCTTCTCGGCCAGGATCTCGTTCTCGATGGTCGAGAGGTCACGGTGGCGCGCTTCGGCGTCCACGCTCGTCACGACGTACGAGGCGAAGTAGATGATCTTCTCGAGGTCCTTGGGAGCGAGGTCCAGCAGGTAGCCCAGCCGGCTCGGCACGCCCTTGAAGTACCAGATGTGGGTCACCGGAGCGGCCAGCTCGATGTGCCCCATCCGCTCACGACGGACCTTGGAACGGGTCACCTCGACGCCGCAGCGCTCGCAGATGATGCCCTTGAAGCGGACCCGCTTGTACTTACCGCAGTAGCACTCCCAGTCCCGCTGCGGACCGAAGATCTTCTCGCAGAAGAGCCCGTCCTTTTCCGGCTTGAGCGTGCGGTAGTTGATCGTCTCGGGCTTCTTGACCTCACCGTGCGACCACTGACGGATGTCGTCAGCGGTGGCAAGGCCGATGCGCAGCTCGTCGAAGAAGTTGACGTCGAGCACTATGTCCCCTATGTCGTCGTCTGTACTGCTTAGCTAGTGGGTGGGGTCGGGAGCCGGCGAGCCGACTCCCGACCGCTCACCTCAGACCTCTTCGACCGAGCTCGGCTCGCGCCGGGACAGGTCGATGCCCAGCTCCTCCGCGGCCCGGAACACCTCGTCGTCGGTCTCGCGCATCTCCAGGGCCACACCGTCGCTGGAGAGCACCTCGACGTTGAGGCACAGCGACTGCAGCTCCTTGAGCAGCACCTTGAACGACTCCGGAATGCCCGGCTCGGGGATGTTCTCGCCCTTGACGATCGCCTCGTAGACCTTCACCCGGCCGAGGACGTCGTCGGACTTGATCGTCAGCAGCTCCTGCAGGGCGTAGGCGGCGCCGTACGCCTGCATCGCCCAGCACTCCATCTCACCGAAGCGCTGGCCACCGAACTGCGCCTTACCACCCAGCGGCTGCTGCGTGATCATCGAGTACGGGCCGGTCGACCGGGCGTGGATCTTGTCGTCGACCAGGTGGTTGAGCTTCAGGATGTAGATGTAGCCGACCGCGATCGGGTCCGGCAGCGGCTCGCCGGAGCGACCGTCGAACAGCTGCGCCTTGCCCGAGGAACCGATCAGCTGCTTGCCGTCCCGGTTGGGCAGGGTCGACGAGAGCAGACCGGAGATCTCCTCCTCGCGGGCACCGTCGAAGACCGGAGTGGCCACGTTGGTGTCCGGCTCGGACTCGTGGGCGTCGATCGAGCGCAGCTGCTTCTTCCACGCCGCGTCGTCGCCGTCCACGCTCCAACCGGTCTTGGCGACCCAGCCGAGGTGGGTCTCCAGGACCTGGCCGATGTTCATCCGGGAGGGCACACCCAGCGGGTTGAGCACGATGTCGACCGGGGTGCCGTCCTCGAGGAACGGCATGTCCTCGACCGGCAGGATCTTGGAGATGACGCCCTTGTTGCCGTGCCGGCCGGCGAGCTTGTCACCGTCCTGGATCTTGCGCTTCTGGGCGACGTAGACCCGGACCAGCTCGTTGACACCCGGCGGCAGCTCGTCGCCGTCCTCGCGGGAGAAGGTACGCACACCGATGACCGTGCCGGTCTCGCCGTGCGGCACCTTCAGCGAGGTGTCCCGGACCTCGCGCGCCTTCTCGCCGAAGATCGCGCGGAGCAGTCGCTCCTCCGGCGTCAGCTCGGTCTCGCCCTTCGGCGTGACCTTGCCGACCAGGATGTCGCCGGGGACGACCTCGGCGCCGATCCGGATGATGCCGCGCTCGTCGAGGTCAGCGAGCATCTCCTCGCTGACGTTCGGGATGTCGCGGGTGATCTCCTCCGGGCCGAGCTTGGTGTCCCGGGCGTCGACCTCGTGCTCCTCGATGTGGATCGAGGTCAGCACGTCCTGCTGCACGAGGCGCTGCGACAGGATGATCGCGTCCTCGTAGTTGTGGCCCTCCCAGCACATGAACGCCACCAGCAGGTTGCGCCCGAGCGCCATCTCGCCCTCGTCGGTGCACGGACCGTCGGCGATGACCTGACCGGCCTCGACGCGGTCGCCCTCGAAGACGACCGGCTTCTGGTTCACACAGGAGCCGGCGTTGGAGCGGCGGAACTTGTGCAGCAGGTACGTCCGACGGTGGCCGTCGTCCTGGTGGATCGTGACGTAGTCGGCGCAGAGGTCCTCGATCACACCGCCGACCTCGGCTACGACCACGTCGCCGGCGTCGACGGCCGCGCGGTACTCCATGCCGGTGCCGACCAGCGGAGCCTCGGCCTTGACCAGCGGCACCGCCTGACGCTGCATGTTCGCGCCCATCAGGGCACGGTTGGCGTCGTCGTGCTCGAGGAACGGGATCATCGCGGTCGCGACCGAGGTCATCTGCCGCGGCGAGACGTCCATGTAGTCGACGGCGCCGGGAACCACGTCCTCGGTCTCGCCGCCCTTACGGCGGCACAGGACCCGGTCCTCGGCGAACGTGCCGTCGGCCTTCAGCGGCGCGTTGGCCTGGGCCTTGACGAACCGGTCCTCCTCGTCCGCGGTCAGGTAGTCGATCTGGTCGGTGACCCGACCCTCGACGACCTTCCGGTACGGCGTCTCGATGAAGCCGAACGGGTTGACCCGGGCGAAGGTGGACAGGGCGCCGATCAGGCCGATGTTCGGGCCTTCCGGCGTCTCGATCGGGCACATCCGGCCGTAGTGGGACGGGTGCACGTCACGGACCTCGAAGCCGGCCCGCTCCCGGGACAGACCACCCGGGCCGAGCGCGCTCAGCCGGCGCCGGTGGGTCAGACCCGCCAGCGGGTTGGTCTGGTCCATGAACTGGGACAGCTGCGACGTGCCGAAGAACTCCTTGATCGCCGCCACCACCGGGCGGATGTTGATCAGGGTCTGCGGCGTGATCGCCTCGACGTCCTGGGTGGTCATCCGCTCGCGGACGACCCGCTCCATCCGGGACAGGCCGACCCGGACCTGGTTCTGGATCAGCTCGCCCACGGTACGCAGGCGCCGGTTGCCGAAGTGGTCGATGTCGTCGGCCTCGTAGCCCTCCTCACCGGCGTGCAGCCGGCAGAGGTACTCGACGGTGGCGACGATGTCGTCCTCGGTCAGCGTCCCGGTGGTGATCGGCACGTCGACTTCGAGCTTCTTGTTGAACTTGTAGCGCCCGACCTTGGCGACGTCGTACCGCTTCGGGTTGAAGAAGAGGTTGTCGAGCAGGGTCTGGGCGTTCTCACGGGTCGGCGGCTCGCCAGGGCGGAGCTTCCGGTAGATGTCGAGCAGCGCCTCGTCCTGGCCGGCGATGTGGTCCTTCTCGAGCGTGGTCATCATCAGCTCGGACCAGCCGAACTTCTCGCGGATCCGCTCCGCGGACCACCCGATGGCCTTGAGCAGGACGGTGACGGCCTGCCGGCGCTTACGGTCGATGCGGACGCCGACCGTGTCGCGCTTGTCGATGTCGAACTCCAGCCAGGCACCCCGGCTCGGGATGACCTTGACGCTGGAGAGGTCGCGGTCGGAGGTCTTGTCCGGCTGCTTGTCGAAGTAGACGCCCGGGGACCGGACGAGCTGACTGACCACGACGCGCTCGGTGCCGTTGATGACGAAGGTGCCCTTCGGCGTCATCATCGGGAAGTCACCCATGAACACCGTCTGGCTCTTGATCTCGCCAGTGGTGTTGTTGGTGAACTCCGCGGTCACGAACAGCGGCGCGCAGTAGGTGAGGTCCTTCTCCTTGCACTCCTCGATCGAGGCCTTCACCTCGTCGAAGCGCGGAGCCGAGAAGGAGAGCGACATGGTGCCGGAGAAGTCCTCAATGGGACTGATCTCCTCGAGGATCTCCGCGAGACCCGAGCGTGCGTGCGGGTCGTCCGCCGACCGGCCCTGCCAAGCCTCGTTGCCGACGAGCCAGTCAAAGGACTCGTTCTGAATGGCGAGGAGGTTGGGGACCTCGAGGTGTTCGGTGATCCTGCCGAATGAAACTCGGCGGGGAGCGAAAGCGCTCGACGTACGACTGGTCTTCGCAGGGCGGGAAGCTGCCAAGATGCGTCCTTCCGAGGACCGGTGCTGCAGAACGGCTGGTACGCGTGCACTCCAATGACCCCACCAGAAATATCCGCAAACGGACATTTCCGAGCAGGGGTCAAGTCGGAAGGCAGCGCAAACTAGCAGTGTAGCCGAGAGGCTAACCGCTGTCCAGCCCACCCCGCAGGTCATCGCGGAACTCGCCTCGGGACCCTGGAAAACCGGGTCTCACCGGGCCGCTCGGAACGCGATGTTCCTGCCGGGCCGCTCGGGTGCCGCGGCGCTGGTGCTGCCGCTGCCATTACCCAAGTGGTGGCCGTTGCAAGCGCGGAAGGTCTTGCTGGTGTCAGCGTGCCTGGCAGCCCGGGGCCGCGTCAAGGGCCGGTGACCGGTCGGGGTGTCTTTCCCGCCGTCGGGCTACCGCGGGGCGTCGCTGCGCGGTCGTCGGCCCGGCCGGCGGACGCCCTGCTCACGCCGCTGCCACCGGAACCCACCAAGCACAGCGGGCGGCGATCCGTTCCCGGATCACCGCCCGCCACGACGCGGTGTGCCCCGACTCACGCGAGCCGGACACGCGCAGGTCGTACCTCAGGTCACTTGAGGGTGACCTTGGCGCCCTCGCCCTCGAGCTTGGCCTTGGCCTTCTCGGCGGTCTCCTTGTTGGCCTTCTCCAGGACGGCCTTCGGAGCGGCCTCGACCAGGTCCTTGGCCTCCTTGAGGCCCAGGCCGGTCAGCTCACGCACGACCTTGATGACCTGGATCTTCTTGCCACCGTCGGCGTCGAGGATGACGTCGAACTCGTCCTTCTCCGGCTCGGCCTCGGCCGGGGCGGCACCCGGGGCGGCGGCGGCCATCGCGACCGGAGCCGCGGCGGTGACCTCGAAGGTCTCCTCGAACTGCTTCACGAACTCGGAGAGCTCGATCAGCGTCATCTCCTTGAACGCGTCGAGCAGCTCTTCGGTGCTGAGCTTCGCCATGTCTGGCGTCCTTTCTAAAAGTGAAAACTAAGAACGTGGGTGCGCCGGAGGGCCTCAGGCCGCCTCGGCGCCCTCCTTCTCGCGCTTGTCCGCCAGGGCGGCCGCCGCACGGGCGGCCTTGGAGAGCGGAGCCTGGAACAGGGCCGCGGCCTTGCTCAGGTTGCCCTTCATCGCGCCGGCCAGCTTGGCCAGCAGCACCTCACGGGACTCCAGGTCGGCGAGCTTCGTGACCTCGGCCGCGGTGATGGCCTTGCCCTCGAAGACACCGCCCTTGATGACGAGCTTCGGGTTGGCCTTCGCGAAGTCGCGAAGCCCCTTCGCCGCCTCGACGACGTCGCCCGAAACGAAAGTCAGCGCGGTAGGACCGGTGAACAGCTCGTCGAGGCCGGAGATGCCCGCCTCGGACGCCGCACGCTTGGCCAGCGTGTTCTTGGCGACCGTGTAGGTGGTCTCCTTGCCGAGCGAGCGCCGCAGCTGGGTGAGCTGGGAAACCGTCAGACCACGGTACTCGGTGAGCACCGCGGCTCCCGCGTTACGGAAGCTCTCGGTCAGCTCAGCGACGGCCGTGGCCTTGTCGGCCCGGATCGGCTTGTCCGCCATGTCCCTCCTCTCTCGTTGCTCGAGGCTGGTCGCCGCCGACGAGCGGAAGCTCTTCGACGGGGCCGGAGGCATCACGACAACGAGAAAAGCCCCGGCGCAGGGCGCACGGGGCGAGGGCCGGCACGATCACCATGGTCGGCGGACCACGGGAGGAACCGAGTTTCGCTTGCCGCCCTGCGCGGGTCGCCCGTCATCGCGGGACCTTCGACCGTGCCGAGGCACGGTGACCAGCGGTCTCTGGGTGGAACTACGCGACAAGGTTACGCGACGTGTCCCGATACCTCCAAATCGCCCCTCGAGTGGGCCCGGTCACCCCTTCCCCACCGTCCCGAGCGGCACGCCGATCAGGCCCGGACGCGGCGGCGCCAGGCGTAGCCGGCCAGCGCCACGGCCGCCCAGACCAGGGCCCAGGCGGTCAGCAGCAGGCCGGCGGAGACCGCGAGCGACCCGGTCAGCGCCCGGGCGGTCGCCATCACCGGCGGCACCAGCCACGGTGCGACCGAGCCGCCCAGGCCGAGGACCAGGGCGCCCACCGCGCCGACGGCGAGCACCGCCACGCCGTACCTCACGCCA
>NZ_QGGF01000297.1 GCF_003857015.1 Micromonospora globispora
GGGCGGGGGCGCGGTGGCGTCTCCCCCGTCGGGTCGGTCACGGGCTTCCGGCTGCGGCCGGCCGTGACGAGGGCGGCCAGGGCGGTGGTCAGCGGCACCGCCGCCACCAGGCCGAGGGTGCCGACCAGGGACCGGACGATCTCCTGCGCGATGAACTCGCTGTTTAGCGTCTCGGCGATCCCTCGGCCGCTGCCGAGGATCAGGACCAGGACGGGCAGGGACGCGCCCGCGTACGCCAGGACGATGGTGTTGACCACCGAGGCGATGTGGGCCCTGCCGACGCGCGTCGCCGCCCGGTACAGCCCTCGTCGTGACATGGCGGGGTTGGCCGCTGCGAGTTCCGCCACGGTCTCGGCCTGGGTGACGGTGATGTCGTCGAGCACGCCGAGGGAGCCGATGATGATGCCGGCCAGCAGCAGCCCGTGCAGGTCGACGTTCTGGTAGAAGATGCCCAGGGTGCTGGCGTCCTCGCTGCCGTAGCCGGTCATATGGGTGACGCGCATGGCGAGCACCGCCATCACGCCGGTCAGGACCAGGCTGGCCAGGGTGCCCAGCACCGCCACGGACGTGCGCACCGACACCCCGTGGGTCAGGTAGAGCACCACGAACATGATCGTGGCGGAGCCGACCACCGCCACCAGCAGGGGTGGCTGACCGGCGACGATGGCCGGCAGGACGAACAGCAGCACCACCGCGAAGGTGACCGCGAGCCCGGCGAGGGCGGCCGCGCCTCGCAGCCGGCCGAAGCCGATCACCGCGGCGGCGACCAGCACGGTCAGCCAGACCAGCGGCACCCCGCGCTGGTGATCGCTGATGGCGTACTGCTGGCTGGACGGGTCGGCCGGATCGGTCAGGACCAGCACCACGACGTCGTCGCCGATGTCGACGGTCGGGGCGCCCGGCCCATCCGGCACCTGGGTCTCTACGGTACGGCCGGCCTCGGCGCCCTCGGTGATGCGGACCGTGACGACTCCGCAGCGGCTCACCTTGATGCCGGTCGGGGTTTCCACGACCTCGTCCGGCGCGCACTCCCGCAGCTGCATCGCGGTGACGGTGCCGAGCCGGCGGTCGTTGGCGCCGGACGGGTCGGTCGGGGTGGCCTCACGCGGCCACAAGATCGCCAGCGCGACCACGGTCGCCGCGATCATTGGGACGATCACCGCCGCGACGAGGCGGCGCACCCGCCGGGACGCCGGCGGAGTACGCCGGTCGCCGTGCACTGCGCCCATCCCGTGACCACCTTCCCGTCGCACGTGCTCAGGGCAGGCTAGTCACCCGGGGCCCGGCATCCCAACCGGTCAGCTCGTCGGCGGGACGTTGCGGCGCTGGTGGGACAGGTCGGGGTGGTGGTGCGCGCCGGCGTGCGTGTCCGGGTCGGCGTGGACGGTGGCGCTGGTCAGCCGCGGCACGGCATGGGTGAGCTGGTGCTCGGCGTCGGCGGCGATCTCGTGCGCGGCGACCAGGCTCAGGTCCGCGTTGACGACCAGCTCCGCTTCGGCGTGGAGGCGGTGGCCGATCCACCGCAACCGGACGGCGGGGACGTCGCGGACCCCGTGCACCGCCCGCAGGGTGGTCTCGGCCTGGTCGACGAGGGCCGGGTCGACGGCGTCCATTAGCCGCCGGTACACCTCCCGGGCGGCGTCCTTGAGCACGAAGGCGATGGCCACCGCGATGACCAGGCCGACGACCGGGTCCGCCCACCGCCAGCCGGCCCAGGCACCGAGAGCCGCCAAGACCACGGCGAGGGACGTGTAGCCGTCGGTGCGGGCGTGCAGGCCGTCGGCCACCAGCGCCGCCGATCCGATACGTCGACCCACCCGGATCCGGTACTGGGCGACGAGTTCGTTGCCCGCGAACCCGACGATCCCCGCGGCGAGCAGCCACGGCAGGTGGGTGACCCCGGTCGGGTGCAGCAACCGGGTGACGGCGGTCCAGCCGGCGGCGACCGCGGAGGCGGCGATCACGACAACGATGACGATGCCGGCGAGGTCCTCGGCCCGGCCGAAGCCGTAGGTGTAGGCGCGGGTCGCCGCCCGCCGGCCGAGCAGGAACGCGATACCCAGCGGGACGGCGGTCAGGGCGTCGGCGACGTTGTGCAGGGTGTCGCCGAGCAGGGCCACGGACCCGGACAGGACGACGATGATCGCCTGCGCCACAGCGGTGGCGCCCAGGCCGACCAGGGAGATCCACAGCGCCCGCAGGCCCTCTCTGGAGGACTCCAGCGCCGGGTCGACCTTCGCCGCGGTGTCGTGCGAGTGCGGGACGAGCACGTGACGCAGGCGGTGCCACCACGACCGGGGTCCCCGACCGGGGTCGTGGTCGTGGTCATGGTCATGCTCGTGTTCGTGGCCGTGACCATGGCTGTGGTCGTGGCCTCCCGTGTGCCCGTGGCGGTGCGCCGCGTCGTGGTCGTGCTGCTGGTCCTGCACAGGCTCAGACTCCCCCAGGTTCGGCCGGCGTACTCATTCCCCGCCGGTTCCCACCCGGATAATATGTGCCCATGTACGCACGCGACAACGTTGCAGATGCCAATGACCTGCAACAACACCTTCCGAGCGACGAGGAGGTAGAAGCGGCGACCGACATGCTGCGCATGCTCGCCGACGGCACCCGGCTACGGCTGATGTGTCTGCTCAGCACCGGCGAACACGACGTGACCACCCTGGTGCAGGCGCTGGGCGTAGCGCGGCCGGCGGTGTCACAGCATCTGGGCAAGCTCCGCCTGGCCGGCCTCGTCATCATGCGCCGCGACGGCCGCCGCGCCCTCTACCGGGCCCGCGGCGGGCACGTGCGCCGGCTGGTGTCCGAGGTCATACAGGCCGCCTCGCACCGGGTGACCGGCGCTCCCGAGCACGACTGACTCGTTGTCGCGGCGGCTGACCTACCTGGCTTGGGTGTCGGCGGTCGTCGGCGCGGCTGCCACACACGCCTGGCCGTGCTCGCCGCCACAGGCGGCTGCCGCCTGCACCGGCCGCAGCGCCTGTCCGCCGGAGCTCACCGCGAGCACCGCTGCGGCGACGGCCCCCGCGGCGACGAGTGCCGCGTGGGACAGCCGCGGGTTGCGCAGCGGCGGGATGTAGTGGCTCAGCACATCCCCGAGCATGAACATGCCCAGCACCGCCACCAGCTGCCCGATCTCAACGCCGATGTTGAAGGCCAGCACCCGCGGGATCATCCCGTCCGACGGCAACCCGATCGCCTGCAGCCGAGTCGACAGCCCCAGGCCGTGAGCGAGCCCGAAGGCGAGCACCGCTGCGGCGAACCACGCCCACTCCTTGGGCCGACCACGCAGGCCGACCACGCCGACGAACACCAGACTCAACGCCACGACGATGTCCACCAGGACCGGGTTGACATGCCAATCGGCGACCGTGGCGGTGAACAGGGTCACGCTGTGCCCGAGCGCGAACAGCGAGATCAGCTTCGCCGCGTGTCGCATCTCGCCGGCCAGCAGCAGGATCCCACCGACGAAGAGCAGATGGTCCCACCCGGCGAGCATGTGCTTGGTGCCCAGCCAGACGAACCCGCCGGCGCTGTCGCTGGTCCCGCTGACCCCGTGCGCCCAGGCCGTTCCGGGCGCTGCGACAAGTGCGGTGATCACGACTGCGGTGACAGTTGCCGCTCGCTGGCGTGTCACGGACATCTCTGGCTGTCTCCCACCTGGCGCCCGAGCCGGGACGCACGGAACCGTGGCCCGGCAGCGGCCGGGTCCTGTCGATAGTCGCCGACGAGGACCGAAAAGTCCCCGGCAACGGTCAAAAACGGAGGTGTTGTCCCTGTCACGGCAAGGCGGCCGGTGGCCCGGGGTGGCGTGGGTAGCACGTCGCCGGGTTCGGCCGCCAGCCGTATGGTGGTGGGATCAGGTTGCGTCCCGCCGGGTGGTGTAGAAGCTGAGCTCCTTCGGCGTGCCGTCGAGATAGAGGTGGGTCATCGCGTGAGCCTCTGTGTGAACGACCAAGAACACGCAGAGGACGGAGTACGCGATGACCCTGGACCAGTCTGCCTTGTTGGAGGTGCTGGATGCACTCAAGGCAGCGGAGGTGAATGATCGTGTCCGGCAGGCCGCGGAGACGATGTATCAGGCGTTGATCGAGGCGGAGCTGACCGCGGTGATCGGCGCCGCCCCGCATCAGCGCACAGATTCTCGGGTGACCCAGCGCAACGGCCACCGCCCGCGCACCTTGACCACGACGGCCGGGGACCTGGACCTGCGGATCCCGAAACTGCGCACCGGCTCGTTCTTTCCCAGCCTCCTTGAGCGGCGCCGGCGGGTGGACCAGGCGTTGTTCGCGGTGGTGATGGAGGCCTACCTGCACGGCGTGTCCACCCGCAAGGTCGACGACCTGGTCGCCGCCGTGCTCCGCGACGCCGACCCCGCCGACAAGGCCGAGTTCTACCGGCAGCTCGGGCTCCGGCTCACCTACCAGCCTGAAACGCAAACGGTGCGCGCTGCAGTGGATCTCAGCGCGCACCCTGGGGTAATGGTTTGTGTCCGAAGGGCGAGTTGAACCCTAAATACATGATCACGTTGGCAGCTGAACTGCCGTTATCTTGAGATGTCGACGGCACGAGCTGGTGCTGGCAGGGCCGCACGCGTCGGCGGCAAGTACGTCGGCTGGACGCCGCAGGGCTGGCAGCAGCTTCGTGCCACTACCGGCTTCGAGTTGGCCTTCAGTCAGGCGGGGACCTCGCTTGGTTGCTGGGCCGCCTCGGCGGGCTCCACGTCGGCGATCTTGCCCAGCCGGCTGGGCCACCACGTGTGCCGTCCGATGTCGAGGTTCAGCGCGGTGACCAGGACCGCCCGGACGATGATCGTGTCGAGCAGGACGCCGAACGCCACCGCAAAGCCGATCTCGGCGAAGGCGGTCAGCGGGAGGGTGGCCAGCACCGCGAAGGTGCCGGCGAGGACGAGACCCGCGGACGTGATCACGCCACCGGTCGCGGCGAGGCCAATGAGTGCGGCGCGCCGGGTGCCGTACCTCGCGGTTTCCTCGCGTACCCGGGTCATCAGGAAGATGTTGTAGTCGATGCCCAGTGCGACGAGGAACACGAACACGAACAGTGGCAACGACGTGTCGGCGCCGTCGAGGCCGAAAATGTGCCGGAAGACCAGCGCGCTCGCGCCCAGGGCGGCACCGAACGACAGCACCACCGTCGCTACCAGCACCAACGGCGCGACGATGGCTCGCAGCAGCAGCGCCAGGATGACGAGGACCACGACGAGCACGATCGGGATGATCAGGTTGCGGTCGTACCGGGCCGCCCGCTGCAGGTCGAGGTTGATCGCGGTGTTGCCGCCGACCTGAGCGTCCGCGCCGGGCACGGCGTGCACGCGGTCGCGTACCCGGTCGACCGTGTCGTAGGCCGCCGGGCTGTCGGCCGCGGCGTTGAGGGTACCCACGACATAGGCGAGGCCACCCTTGGCGACGGGTTCGCTGACCGACGCCGGGTCGATGCCCTCAGTCGACGCGAGCGCCGCCTTCACCGCTGCGCCCTGCTCCGCCTTGCTGATTACGACGACCGGGTTGCCTGCACCGGCCGGGAAGTGCCGGGCGAGCACTTCCTCGCCCACGATCGAGTCCGGGTTGCCGCGAAAGGTCTCCTGGTTGGTCAGCCCGGTCGCGTCGAGCTGGACGAGACCCAACGCCATTACGGCCAGTGCCAGGCCGGTGGCGACCCAGGTGAGCCGGGGGCGGTTGGCGATCCGCTTGCCGATCTTGGCCCACAACCCGGTAATGGTGGGCTCCGCGGAACGGAACCGGGGCCGCGCCGGCCAGAAGATCCAGCGGCCCACCGTCACAAGCATGGCCGGGAGCAGGGTCAGCATGACCGCGAGCCCCACCAGGACGCCGATCGCGGCGACCGGGCCGAGGCCCTTGGTGGAGTTGGTCTCAGCGAAGAGCAGGCACAGCATGCCGATCACGACGGTGCCGGCGCTCGCGATGATCGCCGGGCCGGCGCGGTGCAGCGCCACTGCCATGGCCTCATGCCGGTCTGAGTGGCGCCGCAGCTCCTCGCGGTACCGCGCCACGAGCAGCAGCGCGTAGTCCGTGCCCGCGCCGAACACGAGCACGGTCAGGATGCCCGCACTCTGCGCGTTGACGGTGAGGCCGGCGTTCTTCGCCAGCAGGTAGATGACCGCCTGGGCGGTGGTCAGCGCGACGCCGGCCGAGACGACGGGCAGCAGCCACAGCCCGGGACTGCGGTAGGTGAACAACAGGATCACCACGACCACACCGATCGTGGCGAACAGCAGCCTGCCGTCGATGCCAGCGAAGGCCTCGCTGGAGTCCGCCGCGCTGCCAGCGGGCCCCGTGACGTGGACCGACAGCCCGCTGGCACCGGCCCTCGCGACGTCCTTCATCGAGGTGACAATGTCGCCCGCCTTGTCCCACCCCTCAGGGCCGAGATTGAGCGGGACGATGATCTGCGCCGCCTGACCGTCGCCGGAGAAGATCGGGCCGCCGACCTGGCCGTCGACTTCGGCCAGCTGGCCGAACCTGTGCGCATCGGACGCGACCTTCACCCGGTCGGCCTCGGTCAGTCCAGAGGCCCGCTGGTAGACGACAACGGCCGGGATCGTGTCGGGCGACGCGAACGCCGCCTGCCGGTCGAGCACCTGGGTCGACTCCGCGCTACCCGGCAGCCAGGACTTCGCCTCGTTGTCCTCGACGCTGGTGAGCTTGCCGGCAAGCGGCCCAGCCAGCGCGACGAGAGCCAGCCAGAACACGATGATGAGGTACTTCGTCTTGCGTCCTGTGATCAAGCTCGCGACCGACCTGGTCATGATCCCCCCGTTTTGGCACGTCCAAGCCCCAATGGACCAGGTTATGTTCCCGCCTACCCAAGCGTCCCGACATCGGCAGTACGCACCGACACCACTGCCCGAAACCCCTAGGGGTCGACCTCCTCCGGCCGCTCCCGAACCGAGGTGCCACCTGTCGGAAGGCCGAAGCCCGACGGCAGCAACGCGGTGTGACCCGCGCCGGCCGGACAGCCGCTTGGCCTATCGATGGCGGCAAGAACTGACTTCGGTGATGCTGAGCAGCTTGTCGACGTCCCGCACCCCGGTGAAGTCATAGACCTCCCGCCTTCGGCGAGTGATAGCCCCAGTGGAAGTAGAGGGAGACACCGTTGAACCCGGCGGCCCTGATCTTCTCCAGGGCATCGCGCCACAGATCGGGGCTGGGCAGCCGGAAGTAGTGGAACTCCCCCGACCACAACAGGACTCGTTGACCATCGACCTTCAGCGAGTACCTGTCATAGGTGACCTGATGTTCCTTCGCCGTGGCCCCGGTCGCCGCCGGGACGGTCACCGTCAGCACAGCAGCGATCGCGGTGATGATGGCGAGCAGGATCGAGACAGATCTTCGGGAGCTACCTCTCATGCCTAGATTTTTTCCGAGGGTGGGACCAGGGGTACTCCTGCAAGATCACGACAACTGGGTGGTGATCTTGCAGAAGTGGTCCTGTCGTTTACTGGCCGGGGATCTGAGTGGCGGTGATGGCGGAGATGGTGGCGTCGCCGACGTGGGGGACGAACTCCAGGTCGAGAACGCCGTCGGTGACCTCGACGGTGAGGTGCTTGTCGAGCGGAGTGTCGGCTCCCGCCTCGGCGGCGACGTCGAGGCTGGTGATCACGCGTCTGCGTTCGGCAATGACGTTGACCCTGTGGCACCGCGGAGGAGATTCCCCAATGAAAATCTGGATGAGGGGTTCTCGATGGGCCGATGGGGGCGCCCCGCCCCCACCCCCGGGGGGCGGGGCGCCGGTCTGCGACTACTTGGTGAAGGAGAACGTGCTCAGCCGGAGGTCTCCGCTGAACACGAGGTAGACGTCATGCCGGCCGGTGGCTCCGGTGACCGCGGCGGTGACGTCCCGGTAGGTGTACTTGTCTCCGGTGGACGGCACGCTCACGGTGCCGACGACCGGGCCGTTCGCGCCGTCGAGCCGGATCTGGACCGACCCGTCGCCCGCGTCGGCCTTCGCCGTCCGGGCGTTGAAGCCCTTCAGTCCAGAGCCGAGGTCGGCGTCCGCGAACTTGATCCAGTCGCCGGTGGCGCCGCCGACTGCGGTGCCGGCCGCCTTGGACTCGTCGACGAGCTTGACCCCGGAGTAGTCGTCGAATGTAATCGCCTGGGTCGTCTTCGACAGGTCCCGGGCGGGGATCTTCTCACCGTTGACCCGCAGCGTCGTCCGCTGGCGGATGTCGGCGGAGGAGGAGCCGATGAGCACGTCATAGGAGGACGACTCCACCACCCAATTGCCGCGGGTGACGTCCCAGTGCGCCAGGTCGGCCGCCTTCAGCCGGAGCTGCACGGACTTGGTCTGGCCCGCGCCCAAGTGCACCTTGGCGAAGGTGCGCAGCTGCTTGACCGGCTGCTTGTCGCGGGAGGTCCGCTGGTGGGTGTAGAGCTGGACCACCTCGTCTCCGGCGACCTTGCTGGTGTTGGTGACATCGACGCTCACCGTGACGGTGCCGCCGGCACCGACCTGGCCGGCCGACAGCCGTGGCGTGCCGTACCTGAAAGTGCTGTACGACAGGCCGTACCCGAACGGGTAGAGCGGGGTGCCCTGGTAGTAGAGGTAGGTCCGGTTGGACTTGATGATGTCGTAGTCGAACATGCTCGGCAGGTCGGCGTCGGACTTGTACCAGGTCTGGGTCAGCCGCCCGGACGGGTTGACGTCCCCGAACAGCACGTCGGCCAGTGCATGCCCGGTCTCCGGCCCCGCGTGCGTGGTCCACAGGATGGCCGGAACGTTGGCCTGCTCCCAGTTGAGGGTGGTCGGGTAGCTGTTCTCCACCACCACGATCGTGTTCGGGTTGGCCTTACGCACCGCCTTGACGAGCTCCTCCTGGCCCTCCGCGAGCACCATGGTGGTCCGGTCGTGGTCCTCACGGCCGTTGATCCACGGGTTGCTGCCGACCACCACCACCGCTGTGTCGGCACCCGTCACGGCCTTGACCGCCTCATCGACACCGCTGCTGACCACCTCCTTGGAGAACTTGGTGGCGTCCGCCTTGGTGGCGAGCTGCAAGGTGCCGTCGTCGGCGACCTTCGCGTAGACGGTCGACGGATCGGCCCAGCCGTAGGCCTTCTCGTAGCCTGCGTAGCGGAGCAGGTAGTTGCCGTCGTCCTGCTTCTCCAGCTTGAAGATCTGCTGGACGAACCAGCCGTTGGGCTCAGACTGGTCGTTGGCGAAGTTGGAGCCCCAGTTGTAGCGCCCGACGAACTTGCCGTTGGCGACGGCGCGTAGGGTGACGATGCCCTGGCCCCAGTCGAAGACGTCGAACTGCTCGGTAGCGCCCGCCGTGGCGGCAGTCGCCTTGAGCAGCGCACCGCCGTCACCGGTCCCCGCAGTGACGTACTTACCGGAACCGACGTCCTTGAGCGCGATGCGGTCGGCGCCCTCGCTGTCGGTCACGCTGCCGGAGGAGCCGAGCCGCTCCTTGATACCGTCCACCGGGGTGACCTTGTACGGCAGCTCCGCGGAGTACCAGTCCCGGTAGAGGACCTTGGCCAGCGGGCCGACCACGGCGACCTTCTTGGTCTTGGCCGCGTCGAGGGGCAGGATGCCGGAGTTCTTCAGCAGCACCTGCGCATCGGCGGCGGTCTGCCGGGCCAGCTTCTTGTGTGCGGTGTTGCCGATCACCGACGAGGTGATCTTGGCGTACGGGCCGCCGTCGGGGTCGAACTCGCCGAGCCGGACCCGGATGCTGAGGGCGTCGCGCACCGCTGCGTCGATGTCGGCCTCGGTGAGCAGCCCCTGCGCCAGCGCGTTCTTGATCGCGTTGACCGTCCTGCTGTTGTCGCCGTTGCCGATGGTGAAGCTGTCGTTGCCGGATTTGACGACGGCGGCGAACGCCTCGGCGTCGTTGGCGTAGTACTTCTGCGACTCGCTCAGACCGCCGGGCGCGTAGGCGTCGGTAACGTGGAAGAGCGGCTTCTTGGTCCACGAGCGAACCACCGTGTTCAGGTCGGCGCTGACGGTCGCGGGCCGCCCGTTGACCAGGTTGTAGGAGGTCATCACGCCGGTCGCCGCGTCGGCCGCCAGGGTCGGCCGGAACGCCTCCCGGTCGTATTCGTTCAGCACGCGCTCGGGCACCTGCGAGTCGGTGGTGTCCCGGTCCAGCCCCGAGCCGGCGGGGCCGTCGTCGTTGTTGTACGCCAGATAGTGCTTGAGCGTCGGCGCGGTCAGTAGGTACTTGGGATTGCCGCCCTGCAGGCCCTTGCCATACGCGGTGGCGATCGCGCCGGTCAGCGTCGGGTCCTCGGAGTAACCCTCCTCGTTGCGGCCCCAGCGGGGGTCGCGCAGCAGGTTGGTGACCGGGGCCCACATGTTCAGGCCCCACAGCATCCGCTCATCGTTGGTGGCGTGGTAACCGCGCGCCTCGACACCGGTCGCCCGGCCGACCTGCTTGATCAACTCCGGGTCCCACGTGCTGGCCAGCCCGATGGCCTGCGGGAACACCGTGCCCTTGGCCAGCAGTTGGTTGCCGGAGGCGTCGCTGGTCCACGCGACGCCGTGCAACGCTTCGGTGCCCGTCTTGAAGGCCTTGATGCCCAGCCTGGGGATGGCCGGCTGGTATTGGTGCAGCAGCGAGATCTTCTCATCCAGGGTCAGTCGTCCGAGGAGATCGTCGACCCGCTTGCTCAACGAGAGATCCGGGTTCTGGAAGGGGTAGCTCTCCTGGGCGTTCGCCGGGGCGGCCAGACCCAGGGCCAGCACGGTCGTGATCATGGTCGGTACCAGTGATCTGCGGAATCGGCCCGGTGAACGGGCCGCCCGATGGGTGGGTTTCATTGTGTCCTCCTCGATAGGTGAAGCACTGCACTGAAACTGTTGAGCCCATCGCCCGATATTCCTGTTGGCCGTCAGCAGTTATCTAATGCGGACGATCAATCAGCAGAGTGTGTTATCAGCGCAAGAGTCGAAGCGCTTCGATTCTGCTCGATAATAGACATTATTAGGTCCCGTTCTCCTTAAACTTTGTTGACGTGCGGGGCGGTGCTGGCGCGTTGAGTCAGGCGTGGCGGCAGCAGCGTTGCCTCCGGTACCTCATGCCCGTCCAGCTTTTCCATGAGCAGTTCGACGGCCCGTTTTCCCACCTCTTCGGCCGGGATGGCGACCGAGGTGAGCGGCAACTCGGCGTGCTCGGCGAGTTCGTCGGGGCAGATGGCGACCACCGACAGGTCGTCGGGAACCCGCCGACCGGCGCGCCGGAACGCGTCCACGATCGGTGCGACGATCGGCTCGTTGTGCACCACCACCCCGGTCAGGTCAGGGTGCTCGTCGAGCAGCGTCGCGACCATCGCACGGGCGGCGTCGGGAGTCGCCTCGCACGGGTGCAGCGTCGAGGTGAGGCCATAGCGGCGGGCCGCGGCCATGAAACCGTCCGCGGTCCGCTGCGCGAACCCGGTCTCCCGCTCGTAGACCTCGGACGGTGAACCGATTAGCCCTACGCAGCGGTGCCCGAGATCGGCCAGATGGTCGACACAGACTTCACCGGCCGCCTTGAAGTCCAGGTCTATGCAGGTGAGCCCGGCGGATTCTGCGGGGAAGCCGATGAGCACCGCGGGCCGGTCCAGGGTGCGCAGCAACGGGATGCGCGCGTCGCGCATCTGGACGTCCATCACGATGAGCGCGTCGACCAGGGAACTGCCGGCGACCCGGCGCAGCCCTTCCTCGCCCTCCTCCTGGGTGAGCAGCAGCACGTCATGATCGTGCCGACGGGCCGTGGTCACCACGGAGACCGCGAACTGCATCACCACCGGGACGTGGATACCGGAACGCAACGGGATCACCAACGCGAGCACGTTCGAGCGATTGCTCGCCAGCGCGCGGGCCCCCGCGTGCGGACGGTAGCCCAGCTCCCGGATGCTCTCCCCCACCCGGCGCCGGGTCTCCTCTGAGATGGAACGCTTGCCGCTCAGCACATAGGAGACCGTGCTCGGCGACACGCCCGCATGGCGCGCCACGTCAGTGATCTTGACCACGAACCACCCCTATTTGAAGCGTTTCGATTAACTGAATATTAAACGGGTCACACCTCCGACACAATGGCATGGGCGGAGATGATGTCCCGATAAGGCGCTGTCCTTCCACGTGCGCCGCTGCGTCTCGTAGTCGGCATGGATGATGCCAAAACGCTTTGAGTAGCCGTACGCCCACTCGAACTTGTCGAGCAGAGACCAGGCGAAATGGCCTCTCATCCACTCCGGCATCGATGGACCGGCCGAGCGCCTCAAGATGGTCATGCAGATATGCGACCCGGCACCCTCGGCCAGGAGATCGAGAACCGGTAGGCGCCCAGGCCCAAGGCGCTCATCGCCTCGACGTCCTCCTGCCACCGGTGATAATGGTCGGTCGCCACGTCGCCGGTGTCACCGGCCAGCACCTTGCCTGGCGTATGACTGAACGTGTCCCAGATCGACGCGGTCCGGCCGTCCTCCTCCACCGCGCCCTCCATCTGGTGCGCGGCAGTGGCCGCGCCCGACAGGAAGCCCTCCGGGAAGACCGTATTCGTGTTCGCGCTCATGCGACCCCCCTGACGACAAGCGTGTCCTCTGCGGCCTGGACGAGTACGCCCTGTTCGTGCTCGGTGGCCGTGCCCCCCTCGACGGACCCGACCGACCGTACACGGACGAGGAGGACCTGCCAGCCTGTTGCGGCGCCCGTCGCCTCGACCCGTACGACGTCGGCCTCGCGGGAGATCATGAACGTCGCAGCGGTCTCCCCGGTCGGCGCCGGGATCTCGGTCGCGACATGGGCACCGTCGGGCAACTCGTACACACGCAGCGTGACACCGTCGGCGTAGTCGTAGTCGGGCCGGTCGTCGACCGCGCCCACCGGAAGCACCGCACCGGGTCGTACGAGCAGCGGCACGCTGTCGAAGCCATGACGTTCGCGGACCCACCGTGGCCCGGCGACCTGCTCCCCCGTGAGGTAGTGCGTCCACGTCCCCTCGGGCACGTAGTAGGAGACCTCACCGCTCTCGGAGAACACGGGTGCGACGAGCAGATCGTCGCCGAGCATGTACTGCCGCTCCAGATGCGTGCACGCCGGATCGTCGGGGAACTCGACGACCATCGCCCGCATCATCGGCAGACCCTCGGTGTAGGCCTGCCGCGCCGCTCCGGTGATGTACGGCATGAGCCGCAGCTTCAGCTTGGTGAACAGCCGGAGCACGTCGACGGACTCCTCGTCGAACAGCCACGGCACCCGGTAGGAGTGGCTGCCGTGCAGCCGGCTGTGCGAGGAGAGCAGGCCGAACGCAATCCACCGCTTGAACAGGGCGGCGTCAGGGGTTCCCTCGAAGCCCCCGATGTCGTGGCTCCAGTAGCCGAAGCCCGACATCCCGAGCGACAGGCCGCCGCGCAGGCTCTCACCCATCGCCTTGAAGGTGGACTCGCAGTCGCCGCCCCAGTGGACCGGGAATTGCTGGGTGCCCGCCGTGGCCGAGCGCGCGAAGACGATCGCCTCGGCCTCTCCGCGGCGCTTACGGAGGAGGTCGAACACCGTCTGGTTGTAGAGGTAGGTGTAGTAGTTGTGCATCCGCTCCGGATCGGAGCCATCGAAGTACACCACGTCGGTCGGGATGCGCTCGCCGAAGTCGGTCTTGAAACAGTCGACGCCCATGTCGAGCAGCGCGTCCAGCTTCGAGGCGTACCACTCCCGGGCCTCGGGGTTGGTGAAGTCGACCACCGCCATGCCCGGCTGCCACAGGTCCCACTGCCACACGTCCCCATTCGGCCGCTTGAGCAGGTAGCCCCTGGCCTGACCGTCCGCGAACAGCGGCGAGCGTTGCGCGATATACGGGTTGATCCACAGGCTGATCTTCAGTCCCCGCTCCTTCATCCGCCTGAGCATCCCGGGCGGGTCGGGGAAGGTCCTCGGATCCCACTCGAAGTCACACCAGTTGAACTCGCGCATCCAGAAACAGTCGAAGTGGAAGACCGACAGCGGCAGATCCCGCTCGGCCATCCCGTCAATGAAGCTGGTCATCGTCGCCTCGTCGTACGACGTGGTAAACGAGGTGGACAGCCACAGGCCGTACGACCACACGGGCAGCCGCGCGGGACGCCCGGTCAGCGCGGTGTACTTGCGCAGGATCTCCTTCGGCGTCGGACCGTAGATGATGAAGTACTCCATCGACTGGCCCTCGACGCTGAACTGCACCCGCGATACCGCCTCCGAGGCGACCTCGAAGGACACATGCCCAGGGTGGTTGACGAAGATGCCGTAGCCGGCGTTGGTGAGGAAGAACGGGACGTTCTTGTATGCCTGCTCGCTGGCGGTGCCGCCATCGGCGTTCCAGACATCGACGACCTGGCCGTTCTTGACCAGCGGCCCGAAGCGTTCACCCAGCCCGTAGACGTGGTGGTCGACGCCGAGATCCAGCTGTTCCCGCACGTAGTGCTTGCCGTCGTCGGTGTCGATGACAGCCATGGCCGTCGATCCACTCGTGGTGAGCGTACGACCGTCGGCCAGGAAGTCGACGCGCCACTGGTCGCCCAGGTCGATCCGTACGGACAACTCACCCGAGGTGAGGACAGCGGCCTCGTCGTCCACCGAGATCTCCACCTCGGCGGGCCTGTCCTGCAGCTCGAACTCCGGCCGTCGCGCCTCTCCCGCAAAGTGGGTGATCTTGACACCGATGACCTCCGGCACGGGGCTCGTGCACGCGATCGTGACGACCGGACCCTCGAGCAGGTCACCTCGATGCTGGATCCGCTTGACGGGCGCGTGCACCGTCAGCGATCCGGGCCCGGTCGTCGCGTCAAGAACCTCGACCGGGTGGACGGCATGCACGCCCTCCCGCATCAGCCAGTAGCCATCGGTGAACTTCATGTACGGGGAGTACCTCTCACGCTCGAAGGGGCTGAGCTCACTTGATCGCGCCCGCTGTCAGGCCGCGGGTCAGGGTCCGCTGGAAGATCAGAAAGAAGATGACCGTCGGGATGATGCCGAGCAGTGCCGAGGCGCTCGACATCGTGGCGTCCATGAGTCGCTGGCCCTGCAGAACACCCAGGGCAACCGAGACCGTCTGGTTCTCATTCGAAGTCAGGAACACGAGCGGAATCAGGAACTCGTTCCAGGTCCAGATGAAGAAGAAGACCAGCAGCACGGCGACGGTCGGGCGGGTGACCGGGACGACGATCCGCCACAGCACCTGCCACGTGCTCGCCCCGTCCATCCGCGCCGCCTCGAGCAACGCCCGCGGGAAGGAACCGAGGACCGACGACAGGAGATAGGTCCCGAAGGCGCTCTGGATAACGGTGAAGATGATGATCACGCTAAGGCGGGTGTCGTAGAGGCCCACTTGCTTCGACAGGTAGTAAAGCGGGTAGACCAACGCCTCCTGCGGCAGCGTGTTCGCCATGAGCAACAGGACGAGAATCCATAGCCGGCCCGTGATCCGGCCGATGCCGAGGGCGTAGGCGTTCAGAACCGACAGGATCACCGCGAAGGCGGCGACAGAGCCGCTGATGATGACACTGTTGAGGAGCTTCTCGCCGAAAGCGACGCGCTCCCAGAAGTCCTTCAAGCCCTGCAGATGGATGCCATCGGGCACGGCGAGCGGACCGTTCGTTGAGTACTCCTCGGGGGTCTTCAGCGCGTTGAAGACAACGATCACGAAGGGGATCAGCATCACGA
Source organism: Micromonospora globispora (assembly GCF_003857015.1). Taxonomy (GTDB): domain Bacteria; phylum Actinomycetota; class Actinomycetes; order Mycobacteriales; family Micromonosporaceae; genus Micromonospora; species Micromonospora globispora. The sequence continues at coordinate 15,661 of NZ_QGGF01000297.1, forward strand.
GAACGAGCACGATCAGCGCCGCCAGGACGACGTAACTCGACGGGTCACGCCGTCGCCTCGCTCTGATGGGCGCCTTGATTGGTGGTTCGACCGAAGTAGCGGTCACTGCTCCTCCCCCAGGTCCTTGCTCTGTACGCGCAGGAAGACGACCGTCAGCGCCACGATGATCAGAGTGAGAATGGTGGCGATCGCCGACCCATAGCCCACTTCGGTCTTGTCAAAGAAGTTCTGGAACGAGTAGTACGCCGGCACGTTCGTCGCCCCGCCGGGCCCACCCTTGGTGAGTACGTAGATGTGCCCGAAGACCTTCAGCGAGGCGATGGTGCACCACAGCAGGCACACGTAGGTCTCCGGCCGGATCTGCGGGATCGTGAGGTGCCAGAACCGCCGCCACCACGACGCGCCGTCGATCTCAGCCGCCTCGTAGAGCGAGGGATCGACCCGCTGAAGACCCGACATGAAGATGACCAGGGGAAAGCCGATCTGGATCCAGACCATGACCACCATGACGCTCCATATGGCGGTCTTGGGGTCACCCAGCCAGTCGTGCGCGAGTGAGTCCAGGCCGACGGCCTTGAACATCTCGTTGACGGCGCCGTTATCCGGAGCCAGAAGCCAGCTCCACACGATGCCGACGAGCACGACGGGAAGCAGCTGCGGCAGGTAGATGCAGGCGCGCAGCACGCTGGCCGTACGCGGACCGAACTTCTTACCGATGAAGTCCGTGAGCGCCGCCGCCAGCACAAGCCCGATACACGTCGGGATGATCGCCATCGCGATGATCAGCGCCACGTTGTTGCGGAAGGAAGCCCAGAACTCCCCGTCCGAGAACAGCGCCTTGTAGTTGTCCAGGCCCGTCCACTTAGGAGTGCCGATCCCCGGCCACTCGGTGAAGCTGATGCCGATGTTCATGATGAACGGCACGCCGATGACGCCGACGAACAGCAGCAGTCCGGGGAGCAGGTAGAGCCAGTATGCCGCGCGATCACGCGACCGCCCGGTCCGGGGGGGCTTCGGTGGCGTGGGCGGCGGCCGTCGCCCCGCCACCGGTGGCGACGCCGGTGTCGCGCTCGCTGGTCGTGTCATGCCGTGCCTTTCACGAGACGGCCTTTTGCCGCCTCGCAGGGGCAGTGCGCAGGCGGGCGCACTGCTCCCACGAGGATGCTTCTCAGATCTCTAGTAGTCGGCCATCACTTGGGCAGGCCGCTGTCGTAGGCCTTCTGCAGGTCGGTCAGGACCTTGTCGGGCGTCGCGCTGCCGTTGATGAGCTTCTGGGTCTGCGTCACGAACGTGTCGTAGAAGCCCGCCACCGGCCAGTCCGGGTAGTACGCCAGGGCGTTCTTACCGGTGAGGGTGGTGAAGTTCTTGATCAGTTCCTTGCTCTTGGCATCGGTGACGCCCGCCTCATCGGCGGCCACCGGCACGCCGCCGTTGTTGCCGAGCGTGTTCTGGATGCCCTTCTTCATCGTGATGTCGATGAAGTCGTAGGCCAGGTCCTTGTTCTTGGAACCCTGCGGAACCACCCAGAGGTTGCCGCTCGAGCCGAGGGTCAGGTTGGTGTCGGGCCACAGGAAGGTGTCCCACTCGAAGTTCTTGATCTCCTTCTGGAACCGGCCGTACCACCAGCTGCCGGAGAACATCATCGGGAACTTGCCGGAGATGAACGTGGTCCCCGCGTCCTCGGCCTTGATGCTCACCGAGTTCTTGGCGATGTAGCCCTTCTTCACCCAGTCGGCGAAGGTGGTCGCGCCGTAGGTCCAGGCTGCGTCGTGGAAGTCGACCTTGCCGGTGTAGCGCTCGAAGTTGTTGACCCAGGTCTGGTCGGCCTTGGTCAGCGCGAGCTGGTAGAGGTACTGCTGCGCCATATACTCCGCGCCCGCATTGCTGAGCGGGGTGATCCCCTTCTTGGCGAAGGTGTCGAGCGCCGTGACGAACTCGTCGAAGGTAGTGGGGACCTTGAGGTTGTTCTTTTCGAACATGTCCTTGTTGTAGTAGACCTGCAGGTACTCGGCGTAGTTCGGGATGCCGAACCACTTGTCACCGCCCATGACGCCCTTCGCGTCGTACTTGGCGGTGGTCTGAATGGTCGGGCCGAGCAGCTTGTCCCAGCCTCGCTTAGTCACCTGCGGCGTCAAGTCCGTGAGCAGCCCCTGCTTGGACAGCAGGCCCGCGGTGGAGTTGCCCTTGTTGTACTCCATGATGTCTGGAGCATCCTTGGAGTTGAGGACCATGGGCGCCGTCTTCTGGATCTGCTCGAAGCCCTTCTCCTCGAACTTGACCTTCACGCCGGGGTGCGAGGCCTCGAACTCCTTGATGGCCTGGTTCCACGCCACGCCCATCGCGCTGTCGGGGCCCTCGTAGTGCCAGAGCTTGAGCTCCTTGGCAGAGCCGCTCGAGCCGTCGTCACCGCCGCCGCAGGCGGTCAACGCCAGGCTTCCCGCGGCGAGCGCCGCCAGCAGCGCCGCACGCCTACTTCTCTTGAACATCGGGTTCCTCCAAGGGGGGTCTGAAGTCTCACGTCAGGTCGCGCCCGAGAGCCTGCGGGCACCTGTGGTTCCCCCGAGCCGGCCGCCCGTACCCGGAGGCATAGGGGTGTCGCTGACATCGCACTCCCTCCCCTGGGTATGGATCGGGCGCGCCGTCGAACCGCATCGTCGAACCGCTTCGATTAGGCAAATGTTAAGCCTGTGTGATGCCGGACACAATGGGGTCACCCGCAAGTGATTGCCCGAAAGTCCATCGAATTCGGCACTGACCTGCGGAAACATTGTGTGGGAACGCTTTCACAAAAGGATCTTGCCGACGGTCCGGCTCCCAACTCGGTCGACCGATGGGTTTTCACGATGCGAGTGGTCCGTGCACGTGACAGCACCCACAACAGCGACGTCCCGAGCCGGGGGCGCGCGAAGGAGGAAACGACGGCATCACCCAGCTTGGACAGCATGTTGCTCGCCAGCACCGACCCCGAGCGGCTGCGTGCCTGGTACACCGCGGCGCTGGAGCCCGAGATCGACAGCGGCGCTGAGAGATGGCATGAGGGTGAGGGACCACGTCGCCAGGACGTGACCGATGGGGAGCACAGCCGGCAGCGCCAGCGTGATGGCTCCGATGGCCTGCAGTGCCAGCAGGTCCACGCCTCGGTCGTCGCTCTCCACGCGCACGGGCGTCGGCTTCGCCTCTCGAACGTCGTTCGCCCGCATTGAGGCCATGACCTCGCGCGCCTCATCTCGACTGTCCCGCAGCGCCATAGTCGCCAGGCGGTGAGGGCCCAGATCACGGACGAACTCGTCGATCTTGCCCTCGAGCTGCATGATCTCTGCCGCCACCCGCTCGAGGCTCGCCGAGGTCGCCGTCCTCAAGGGTCGCTTCCGGTTGGACCGCTGCCGTCTTGGTGGGTGGTTGGGGCATCCTTGCCGGCGTGTCTGGTTTTCCTTCCACTGTGGAGCTGCTTGAGCGGCTTGCCCGGTTGGAGGAGGCGCTGACGCAGCGGGATACGCGGATCGAGGTGTTGACGCGGCGGGTCGCGGAGTTGGAGGCGTTGCTGCGGAAGATTCGACCATGGAGGATGAGGGGTCACGATCGCCGATGTCGCCCGCATGGCGGGCGCCTCGACCAGCACGGTGTCGTACGTGCTGAGCGGGCGCCAGCCGATCTCGCCGGCCACCCCGCGCCCGGGTGGAGGAGAGCATCGCCCAGCTGGGCTACCGGCCGCACGCCGGCGCGCGCGCCCTAGCCAGCCGGCACACGAACGTGCTCGCGCTGGTGGCGCCGCTGCGGAGGGACGTCAACGTGCCGGTCATCATGAAGTTCGTGACCTCGGTGGTGACCGCCGCCCGATCCTACGACCACGACGTGCTGCTGCTCACCAAGGACGAGGGTGCGGCCGGGCTGGACCGCGTCGCCGGCAGCGCGATGGTGGACGCGCTGATCGTCATGGACGTCGAGGCCGGAGACGTACGCGTGCCGGTGCTGCGCGGGCTGCGCCAGCCCGCGGTGCTCATCGGCCTGCCCGACCGGCCCGCCGGCATCAGTTGTGTGGACCTGGACTTCGCCGCGACCGGGTACACCGGGGTGCAGCACCTGGCCGAGCACGGCCACCGCTCGGTCGCGCTGGTCGGCCCGCCACCGGCCGTATACCAGCGCGGAACGAGCTACGCGGCGCGGTTCCTCGCCGGCTTCAACGACGCGGCGGCGCATTTCAGGCTCGCGTCGGTCGCGCACGCATGCGAGCCGACGTTCGAGGGCGCGGCCGCCTGCCTGCCCGACATCCGCGCGGAGCTGCCCGGGGTGACCGGCCTCGTGGCGCACAACGAGGCGGCGCTCGCCCCGCTAGACATACCCGCCCAGGATCTCGGGGCGCTCGCCGTGGAGATGGTCATGCACCTGCTCGAGGGCCGGCACGGCGCACAGACCCGGCTCCTCGCGCCGACCCTCACCGAGCGCGACAGCTGCGCAGCGCCGCGCTGACCGCCGCGCCCACGCCTCGCCTGGACGGCGGTGCCCGTCGAAGCGTTCCAACTCACGGCAGGCTCCTTAAAGCCGCAGAAGAGCACAGAACGCTCGCCATCGGCGCCCCAGGGGCGACCGTCCGGCGGGCGAAACGCGCGCGGAAACCGTCGCGAAATCGCGACTTCATGCCATTGACACTCACCAGGGCCGCTCCGTACTTCGCCCCGGACCGCATCGAACGGACGATCAGCGCTATGGCTAACACCCAGGCCACTGATGATCTACCCGCCCTCGGCACCGCAGCCCGGGCAACCATCGCCGACTGCGACGCCAAGCTTGAGCGCTACCGAGCAGCCCTCGACGCCGGAGCCGACCCGGCGGTGGTTATCGGCTGGATCGTCCAAACCCAGGCGGAGCGGACGCGTGTCGAAGCCGATCTCCACGCCACACAAACGGTGCGCGCTGAAGCTGATCTCAGCGCGCACCGTGGGGTTATGGGTGCGGCGCTGGTCGGCAAGTAGCCGGCACAGGAGCAGGCCGTCGTGCCGTCATACGGGAATCGACTCCGGTGACGGCGCGGGCTGGCCTGCCCATGGTCGCCCCGAGTTCGGCGTGGCTGGAGATGCAAAGTTTCGGTAGACCCGGGTGAGGTTGGCCTCGACGGTCTTTGGGCTGATGAGCCGACGCGGGATGCGTCGGAGGCCGTGCGGTGCGTACAGTTCCGGGTCGGACTTGGGGTGGGCCGGGCAAGATCCGGCGCAGGGAACGGGATGAGACAGCGGCGGCATGACGGCGGACAACATTGCGAAAAACGGTCAATACGGCATTGACCGCGGCCGGCTGGAGACCTGCCTCAGCGTCTTTGAGGCGTTGGAGGACCTGCCTCCCGATCACCCCGACGTGGTGCGGGTGCAGCGGGCCACCGCGAAGCTCTACAAGGTGATCAAGCAGCGGCGACGCGAGGAACGGCGGGATGCCATCGCGGCGGCCGACCGCGCGGTGACGGCGGCCACCGCCACCGGCGCCCCGGGTCGGATCGACGACGAGACCCAGGGCGTCCCGCTCGCCTCCCCCACCGTGGGTGCCACGGCCGGCTTCCTGCACAATCCGCGCGGCTGCTACGTCTGCAAGCAGCGCTACCGCGAGGTGGACGCCTTCTATCATCAGCTCTGCCCGCCCTGCGCCGCGCTCAACCGGGAGCGCCGGAACACCCGCACCGACCTGACCGGCCGGCGCGCGCTGCTCACCGGCGGCCGGGCGAAGATCGGCATGTACATCGCGCTGCGGCTGCTGCGCGACGGCGCGCACACCACGGTGACCACGCGGTTTCCCCACGACGCGGTCCGCCGCTTCGCCGCGATGCCGGACAGCGGGGACTGGCTGCACCGCCTGCGGATCGTCGGGATCGACCTGCGCGACCCCGCCCAGGTGATCGCCCTCGCTGACTCGGTCAGCGGCCAGGGACCACTCGACATCCTGATCAACAACGCGGCGCAGACCGTCCGCCGCACGCCCGGGGCGTACGCGCAGCTCGTCGCCGCGGAGGCGGCGGCCCTGCCGGACGGCCGGTTTGGCGAACGTGATCATCTCCGGCAGCGGGCCGTCCCGCCGCAGTCGGCCGCGATCCCCCCGCACGCGCTCACCGCGCTGGCGCTGACCAGCGGCTCCGCCTCGCCGGAACGGATCGCGGCAGCCACCGCCATCGACGCCGGCGGTCTGGTGCCGGACCTCGACCCGGTCAACAGCTGGGTGCAGCGGGTGCACGAGGTGAACCCGATCGAGCTGCTCGAAGTGCAGCTGTGCAACGTGACTGCGCCGTTCGTGCTGGTCAGCCGGCTGCGACCGGCGATGGCCGCAGCGACCGCCCGCCGCAAGTACGTGGTGAACGTGTCGGCGATGGAGGGCCAGTTCGCCCGCGGCCACAAGGGGCCGGGGCACCCGCACACCAACATGGCCAAGGCCGCGCTGAACATGCTGACCCGGACCAGCGCCCAGGAGATGCTGGCCGACGGCATCCTCATGACCAGCGTCGACACCGGCTGGATCACCGACGAGCGGCCCCACCCGACGAAGATGCGGCTGGCGGACGCCGGCTTCCACGCCCCGCTGGACTTGGTCGACGGCGCGGCCCGGGTCTACGACCCGATCGTCCGCGGCGAACAGGGCGAAGACCTCTACGGCTGCTTCCTGAAGGACTACGCGCCCTGCGCCTGGTGATCAGCGCGCCCACCCCGCCGTCGGCCGCCCGGGCTCAGGCCGACACGGTCAGCACCGTCGCCCCGTCCACCACAGGTCAAGCTGCGGTGGCTGCCGCGATGGAGTCGTTCTTCGCCCTGCCGCAGAAGAACGTCCTCGATCGGCAAAGCTGGGCAACCCGCCAGGAGCTGCGCCCGGCGATCGTGACCTGGATCGAACGGACCTACCACCGCCGCCAACGGCAACGACGCCTCGGCAAGCTCACGCCCATCGAGTTTGAGACAATCAACAGCCCGCACACGCGGCCTGACCCACTCAACCCCCCGAGTCAACCAAACCCGGGGCAGTCCCGAAATGGAAAACCGCAGGTAGGGGCGGGTGCAGTTGCGCGCCATGGTGCGCTTGGATGCAGTTCCAAGCCGTTCAATACGCCCAGCTGCTCCCAACGGGCTCCCCCGGACCGGGGCCCCGTACCGGGTTGTCGTCGGTCAACCGCGCAGTACTGATTCCGCAGGTCGTTCGCCCTCCTGATCATGATCATGCGCTGCCGGGCGCAGCGGGATCCGTTGCGGACAAGCCTGGCCTCGGTCACACCCCGGCCGCTCCCGATCCGCTTCCCACAGTCCATGGGTCGGCGGTAAAAGCCCCTATGTGGGCGGATCGACACGAACCGATTCCCAATGCTTTACAGCGACCAGCAGGACCTGGTAGCCGCTGTGATTTAAGGACTGCGGCGGCGGCCAGGGGTGCGGTGGCCTTAGCCGGTGCTGTAGGTACAGGCCTTGCTGAGCACATCCCTCGCCTAGCTCATGGTCGCGGCTCCTCCATGATCCCGGCGACGCCTGGTGAACGGGCGGCCGGCTCGGCGTCTGCCATTTCTGTCGCTCAACGACCCAGCCATCCGCCGTCCACGGTGAGGACGTGGCCACAGACGTAGTCCGAGGCCGCCGAGGCGAGGAAGACCGCCGCGCCGGCGAGGTCGTTGGGCGTACCCCAGCGACCGGCGGGGATCCGGGCACGGATCTCGGGCTCGCGGCTGGGGTGGGCCCGCAGCGGCGCGGTGTTGCCCGTGGCGATGTATCCGGGTGCGAGGGCGTTGACCTGGACGCCGTGCGGCGCCCATTCGTTCGCCAGCGCCCGGGTCATGCCCACCACCGCGTGCTTGCTGGCCGTATACGCGACGACGTTGAGGCCGCCCTGGAAAGACAGCAGGGACGCGATCGTGATGACCTTCCCTCGCCCGCGGTCCACCATCGGTGCGCCGACGGCGCGGGTGAGTGTGAACACGGCGTCGAGGTTGACGGTGAGTACGTCTCGCCACTGCGACATGTCGACTGTGAGAGCCGGTGCTCGTCGGATGATGCCGGCGTTGTTGACAAGGATGTCGACCGGTTCCTCACGTACCAACGCGGCCGCTTCCTCGGCCAGGCCGTCAGGATGCGACATGTCTCTCACCCAGCGGCGGACCCGGCGGCCGGTGGTCTTGACGGCAGTCTCGGTATCGTCAAGGTCGTCGCGGTGACCGTGCAACACGAGGTCGGCGCCGGCCTCGGCGAGCGCGATCGCGATTGCCCGGCCGATGCCGCTTCGGGCTCCGGTGACCATGGCGGTGCGACCGGTCAGGTCGAATAGCCGGGTCATCGCAGCTGCGTTATCGGGGCTGGAACGACGTCGCCGTAGTCGGTGTTTTCGCCGCCCATTGCCCAGACGAAGGCATAGTTGGCGGTTCCGAATCCGCAATGGATGGACCAGCACGGGGAGATGACCGCTTGTTGGTCGGCGACGATGAGGTTGCGTGTTTGATGCGGCTCGCCCATGAGGTGCACGACCCGCTGGTCAGGTTCGAGGCCGAAGTACAGGTACACCTCGGTACGTCGGTCATGGATGTGCGCGGGCATGGTGTTCCACATGCTGCCGGCTGCCAGTTCGGTGACTCCCAGCACGAGTTGGCAGCTCTGGATGCCCTCGTCGTGGATGAACTTGTAGATGGTGCGCTCGTTGGACGTGCGCTGCTCACCGAGCGACACCGGGGTTGCGTCGGCGAGTGTGGCGTGACGGGTCGGATGGCTGGCGTGCGCGGGTGTCGAGACCAGATAGAACGCCGCTTCTCCGCTGCCGTTGAACGAGATGTTGCGGGTGCCCCGCCCGATGTAGAGCACGTCCTTGGGGGCCAACTCGTACCGTGTGTCGTCGACGTCAACCACGCCCGCGCCGGTGCCGACGTTGACCACGCCAGCTTCGCGTCTTTGCAGGAAGAAGTCAGCCCGCAACGCGTCGGGCGACTCGAGCCGGACCGGCGTGCCCGTTTGCGGCGCTACACCGCCGACGACCAGCCGGTCCTCGTGGCTGTACACGGTGTCCACCCGGTCGGTCGGGAAGAGGTCCTCGACCAGATAGTGGCTGCGCAGGGCTTCCGTGTCGAAGGTGGGTATCTGCTCTGGGTTGGTGGCGTACCGGGTGCGCATCGAGCCCCTCTCAGGACGGTTGGGGTGCTTTCTTGTGGGTCGTCAGGTCGGTGAGGGCGTCGGCGTAGGCGCGCATCGCCAGGCCCTGACCCCAGGGTTGGATCCGGTCGCTGCGAATGACCGAGTAGCCGAAGGGAATGAGCTGCAGGACGGTGCCGGCGCTGGTCCGGGCCAGTGTCCCGTCGGGTTCGACGTAGGCGTGCACGCCGGTGATGGCCTGCCAGCCTGATTGCCGGGTGCGGGCGGGGGCGATGCCGAGGCTGGCGGCGCGTAGCATCGCCGAGGCGATTCCCGCTGCGGCGGACGTTTCGACGATGCCGCGGTTTTCCTCCTGGCCGTCGACGAGCACGTCCCATACGCCGTGCTCGGGCTGGCAGTCCGCAAGCGCGAGGAGTTGGCGCTCCAGGGTGGCGGTGACGGACTCGGCGAGGTCGGCCACGCGGGGGTATTGCAGCCGGCGGGCCGCTGCCAGGAACTCCACTGCGGCCAGCGCTGTCCAGGCGTTCGCCCGACCCCAGAAGCACCAGATCGTCTCACCGAGGTGGGAGCCGTGCGCGTACAGCCCGGTGCCGGGGTGCTGCAACATCTGCGCGTGCGCGACGAGTTGCTCGCCGGCCTCGGCGACCAGGTCGGGGCGGTCGACGGCAAGGCCGTAGCGGATGAGGAACATCCCCGCCATGAAGACGGTATCGGCCCACACACCGCCGGGCCAGTGTTCGATGGCGCCGTTGCCGGCGCGAGTTACCCCGGCATCATTGCGCAGCCAGCCCAAGAGCTGTTCACACGCCTCCCGGTAGCGGGGCTCGCCGGTGGCCAGCCACAGGTCGGCACACGTGGCACCGAGGGCCAGGTCGTTGACGTGCGCAATGTCGACACCCGCGGCGAGGTGCTCGTCGACGAACGCTGTCACGAATGTGGGTATGGGGTTGCCGAGGGCGTCGGCCAGGGTGAGGGCGGCGTGCATGACTACGCCTTCGCCCCATGACCAGCGCGACAACCCCATGCTCGCTGCCCGCCGGGCGATCAGCCGGCCGGTGTCGGCCAGCACTGGTGCGGTCAGGCCGGCAGGATCGGCAGGAGTCCGCGGCGGCTCGGCAAGCGCAGCCTGGCTCGGATCAAGGCCGCCACGGGGCGGCCGGTCAGTGCGAGGACGCCCAGGCGGGGTCATTGCCCACCCGCCGGTGGCAGCGGGCGCCCGCGGCGAAGGTCGATCCTGTGCTCCGCGCCGTCGATCGAGATCACCATCTCATCGTCGCCGTGGCGTAGGCGGCAGGCCAGGTTGTCGATCTGGAGTTTCGCCTCCGGGCGGCCGTCGCCGTCGAGGTCGACCGGCCGGCCGTCCACCTGGAACGGTGCGGCCCAGCTAAGATCGAGGTCGGGGCCGCCCGGGGGTGTGAACCGCACCCGGTCGCTGTCGAAGCGCGGCTCGGCCAGTGAGGCGAGGAACTCTTCGAAGGTGCCATGCGTCGCCCGGCGGCCAACGGTGCACACCCAGGCGGTGCCGGCTTCTGCGGGCCGGAGGGCCTGCCATGCCTCGGGCCCGGACGTGACTGGTACGGCTCCCCCCGCGGTTGCCAGGGCAACGTAGCCACTCCCCACCCGGCCGGCGGTCCATACGCCGCGGGTCGCCCATTCGTCGAGGTGGGCGATCGGGAACCAGGCATGAGTGTGGCCCACCGGGTCGTCCGGCGGGATCCGGTACAACGCGAGTGCGGTGTTGCGGAACTGCCGAACCCGGGGAAGGATCCGGTTGCCGGCCCACGCGTTGGGCCGGGCCGACGGCGACGACGACGCGTTGGGCGGGTGGGTGACAAAGATCTGCGTCTCGGGACCGAGTGTCGCGCCCCAGATGTGCTCCTGCAGCCCTGGCAGCCCCACCCGGTAGTCCTCGACGCTGGCCAGCATGACGTCTGGTGTGCGGTAGACGACCGCGTCGGATCCGTACGGACGCTCGAGCAGGTCGTGGGCGAACCGGTAGGAGCCCCGGTAACTCTGCCTTCCCCACCATTGGTCGGGGCAGTGCCAGGCGACGGCGCGCACCGCATCCGGAACGGTGTAGCGTCGCGCGGTCGCCAGTACCGTGGCCGGCAGTACGGCATCGTTGAGGGCACCGACCCCGAAGCACAGCCACATGATCGGTGCTGTCTCCTCAAGGCGGGACGATCGAAGTGTCTGCACGTAGGAGCGGCCGTGTGCCGCGCCGTGTATGCCTCGCCACGAGTTGGCGGCAAGGCTGAAGAGCACCCGGTCGGCCAGTCCGGCGGCGAGTTCGGCCAGCGAGTTGTCGGTGGTGAACTCGGCAAGCGATACCAGGGCGAGCGTGTCGATCGCGAGGTAGGCGTTGGAGTCGAACTCGCTGAATCCGCCGGCGAGTCGGCGCTCGATCCATTCCCGGGCCATTGCACGGCCGTGCTCGGCGTGTTTCGCGCCGCTCCAGCCGGTGTTGGTGAACTGCTCGTCCGGGAATGCCTCACCCGCGAGGGTTTCCGCGGTGTGCCAGACGAGCTGGTGGTTCTCCGTGAAGTAGCACATGGCGTCGAGCCCCGGCTGGTCGATCCAGTACTTGAAGCCGAGGAGCGTGTCGCGTACTCGCGCACGTAGGCCGGGTTCCCACGCCGCCGGTGGCACGCGGTGCCACAGGTTCAGCAGTCCCACGCCCTCGAAGTCGGCACAGTCCGCCCGGTCGGTCAGCATCCCCAGCGCACGGGTCAGCCCGGAGCCCGTGACGTTTTGGCCCGTGAGTTCCCACCGGGCCAACTCGGCGGCCGTCACCCCGTCCACGCCGATGATGTGTTCGAGTAGCTCCTGCCGCCACCGGACCGGGTCACCCTCCGGTTCGGCGCGATATTCGGGAGGCAGCACCGCTACGGGAAAAGAGCGGTAGACCGGAGCGCGGTCGTCGTCGACGGCAACCCGGAGTGCGCCTGCGCCGGTGGACAGCATCGAGGCGGAGCCGACGCCGTCGGAGCGGTCTTCGGCCTGGGACGCTCCGGCCAGCCGCACGCGCATCTGGCCGCCCGCCAGCCGCACCGGGGTGGCCTGCTGCGGTCCGTCGGTCCACCACGTGCGCAACCGCGCGCCCTCTGGACCGACCAGCGGCACCTCGGGCCGCACGCTTCCCCACCGGGTCACGCCGATCGCGTCAAGCACCTGTTCGGCGACTGCGCTGACGTACTCGTCGGCCCCGGCGCTGGGAATGACGACCCGCACCGGCAGGCCGTTGATACGCAGCCGGAGCACCTGCCGGCATTCCCGGAACGCCACCTGCCACGAGGCGACGAGCAGGGTGGAGGTCCGCGACGGCAGCCACACCGGCGTTTGATGTTCGATCGGCTCCATGTAGGACACGGTGTCGCTCTCGGCGATCAGGCGGCCGTTGTGGAACAGCATGGTGGGTCCGGTGCTGGCCAGCCGCACCGTGCGCCACTCCGCTTGGTCGACCTCGACGACCGTCGCGGCGAGGGCGAGGCGGTATTCGGGTGTGAAGCAGAAAGCGCTCCAGTCGACCAGCCCGTCCGGCGTCGTGTGTACCCGCTGCCACGTGTCTTCGTGGGTAAGTCCGGTGGGTCCGGTGTAGGTGACGGGACCGCCCTCGGTGACCGGCTCGGTCGGCACGTCCGGTCGGAGCGGTCTTGAGCGGTAGAGCGCCTCCTTGAGCGGCGTCACGTCCGGCCCGTTGGTCAGCACCCACCGGCCGCTGTCGCCCCAGGGCGAACCGTCGGTCTTCAGGATTCGTTCGAGGTCGTCGACCGGCTCGCTCCACGCCCTGGTGACCAGCCAGTCGCGTACGGTTCCCTCGCGGTCCAAGGCGTGCACGGTGCGGTTGGTGACGGCGTCCATCGGGATCCCCTACTTCAGTCCGGTGCTGGCGATTCCACGAACGATGTGCCGTTGCAGCACCAGGAAGATGATGATCACGGGCAACATGCTGACCACGGACATGGCGAGGATGTAGTTGAACGGCACGACGAGCTGGCTGTCGAACTGCGCCAAAGCCACCGGCAGTGTGTACTTGTCCTGACTCTGGCTGATGATCAATGGCCACAGGAAGTCGTTCCACCGCCAGATCACCGAGAAGATCGTCAGCACGGCGATCGGTGCGCCGCACAGCGGCACGATGATCCGCAGGAAGATCCGAAACTCGCCGGCGCCATCGATGCGGGCGGCCTCGATGAGATCGTCGGGGATGCCCAGCATGTACTGGCGCAGCAGGAACACACCGGTTGGTGTGGCCGCCGGCGGGATGATCAGTCCCCACAGGGAGTTCACCAGGTGCAGGTCGGAGGCCACCTGGTACACCGGGATGAGGATGATCTGCAGCGGGATCATGATGGTGCCGAGGGTCACCAGGAACAGGAAGTTGCGGCCGCGGAAGTTGTACTTGGCCAGCCCGTACGCCGCCGTCGTATTGATCATCAGCGTCAACACGGTGGCGCCGACGGTCACCACCACACTGTTCTTCAGGTAGGTGGCGAAGCGGAACGTCTGCATCGCTTCGGTGTAGTTGGTCAGCCCGAACGAGTCCGGCAGGATCGTGGGTGGTCGTTGCGCCAACTCAGCCTGTGTCTTGAACGACGACAGGACCGTCCAGACGACCGGGGCAAGGACAACGATCGACAACGCGATCAGCACGGCGTAGGTCAGCACCTTACCGGTGGCCGGTGGGCGCCGGTCCCCGGTGGAGGTCCACGTGCCGGCGGGCCGAGTCTTGCTACGGGTCGCCTGTGCCGTCATGCCGCCGCCTTGCGGTGGTTGTACAGGAAGTTCAGCGCAGTCAGACCGAAGATCGTGCAGAACAGCACCACGGAACCGGCTGAGGCCAGCCCATACCGGATCGGCGACTCGAAGGCGTGCTGGTAGATGTACTGCACCATGAGCGTGGTGGCGCCGACCGGGCCGCCGCCGGTGAGCGTCCAGATGAAGTCAAAGGCCTGGAACCCGGCGATCATGCTGAGGATGACCACAACCATGGTGGTGGGCCGCAGCAGCGGCAGGGTCACGGAGCGAAACCGTTGCCAACTTGACGCGCCGTCGATCATCGCCGCCTCGTGGTAGGTCGGATCGATACCCTGGAGCCCAGCTAGGATGATCATGGTGTAGAAGCCGACGTGCGTCCACAGCGCGACGAAAATGACCACGGTCATGGCCAGCTTGTCGTTGATCAGCCAGCCCGGCTCGCCCAGCCCTACGCCGCGCAGGACGGTGTTGGCCAGTCCGTTGTTGCGGTCGAAGATCCATCCCCAGATCAACCCGACCACGACCGGAGACAGGAGCACCGGCAGGAAGAACACGGCCCGGAACAACCCGCGACCGCGTATCCGTTGGTCGAGCAGCATGGCCAGCCCGATAGACGCGGCAGTGACCAGCACGACAAAGCACACCGCGAAAAGGGCGGTGGCCCGTGCGGCGGCCCAGAACTCGGCATTGTCGACGAGCTCACTGTAGTTGCGGCCGCCGACGTACCGGAACGTGCGTCCGTTGTTGCTGTCGTAGGCGCTGATGTTGAAGTTGTTGATCGTCGGATAGACGATGAAGACCGCGAAAATCAACATATTGGGCAGCACGAACAGGTACGGAGCCAGCCGCTGGTTCCGGGGCACTGTTCGACGCCGGGGCGCTCCCCGACCATTGGCGGTCGGGGAGCGCCGTTCACGCCGGGCGAACAACGTCACTTGGTAACCTCGAGCGCCTTCTGCGCCGCCGTCCGCATGGCGTCCACGGCGGCGTCCGGCGTCTCCTTGCCCGCCAGCACCTTTGCCAGCTCGTCGCGTGCGGCGTTCGCTGCCGCGCTGAAGGCGGGGTTGTAGACGTTGGCGTAGGTGTCAGCGGGGGTCTGCTTGACATCGGCAAGGAACAGGTTCATGTCCTCGCCGCGCGTCGGGAAGTCGATACCGGAGGCGATCAGGTCTTTGCGTGTAGGCAGGAAGGCCGCCTGCTGGCACATCTTTTTCTGCGATTCCGCCGAGTTCATCCAGGCGATGAACTGCGCGGCGAGCTTCTGGTGCTTGCTCTTTTTGAACGAAACCATGAACTTGCCGCCGGGGAAGCCGCCGCAGCGGTCCTGACACGGGTTGGGCACGGCTTTCCAAGTGAACTTGGCGGTCTTGTCGAATGCGCTGACCTGCCAGTTGCCGCTGATGTACACGGGTACCTGCTGGGCCAGGAAGACCTCGTTGGCACCCTTGTACTTCGAACCGGCCTGCAGCCAGACGTCCTTGGGCATCGCACCGGAGTTGTTCAGGTCGGCGAACTGCTTGACAGCCGCGGTGGCCTTGGCCTTGTCCAGGGCCACCTGCCCGTCCTCGGTGAAGTATGTCGTACCGTACTGGCTCAGCATCGTGGCGAACCGGTGGCCGGAGACGTCCATCGCGATCGCATACTGGGTCTTGTTGGCCTGCTGGACCTTTTTCGCGGCGGCGATCAGCTCGGTCCAGGTCCACGGCTTCTTCGGGTCGGGCAGCGCGACGTTTGCCTTCTTGAACTGGTCCACGTTGATCATTGGGCCGTTCATGGTGAGGTCACTGGGCACCGCCAGCAGACCCCCGTCCTTACCGGTGATGTACGCCTTCGCGCCGTCGATGAACTGCCCGTCGAGCGCACTCTTTTCGAACGCGTTCAGATCCAACAGGTCGTCACGAAACGGGTCGATGTTGCTCAGACGCGCGATGTCAGGGGCGTTGTCGCCGGACAGTCGGGCCTGTAGCTGCTGCTCCAGGTTGGCGAAGGGCACGATCTGCAGGTCGATCTTCGCGCCGGTCTGCTTCTCGAACTCGGCGATGAGGTTGCGGGTCGCCTGCTCGTCCGGACCGTCGGTGAAGTACACGTACGTGAGTTTCTTTTCGTCTGCCTGCTGGGCGCCGCCGGAATCGGAGCTGCTTCCCGGCGAGCAGGCGGTCAAAAGCGCGGCAGCAAATCCGGCTGCCGTAAGGATCGCAGCGTGGCGTCTCACTGGGCTATTACCTCCTGAGTTGAGCGACGTTCAAGGAACCGCGGAAACCAAGCCGCCGGGATACTGACAGGGCCGTGTCCGCTACCCGCTGGGGAATGACGTTCGCCTTCTCCAACATGCGTTCGCGGGGGCCCGCGACGCTGATCGCGCATACCGGGATCCCTCGGTCGTCACGGATCGCCGCACCGAAACACATGACGTCGACCTCGTTCTCGCCGTTGTCCACGGCGTAACCGCGCGCCCGGGTCTCGTCGAGTTCAGCCCGCAGCCTGCCCCGGTCGATGATCGTGTTTGCGGTCAGCACCACCAGAGGAAGTTGGTCGACGATCCTGTCCGCCTCCTCGACCGGCAACGCTGCGAGGTACGCCTTCCCGAGCGAGGTCGCGTGAAGTGGACGTCGCACCCCGAGCAGCCGACGTACGGCGATCAGATTGTCGGTGGCGTCCTCATGCGCGATGTAGACCATCTGCTCGCCGTCCCGGACCGCCATCAGCGCAGCCTCCGACAACTCCGAGGAGAGATCGCGCAGGTGCGCCTGGGCCGCGACGAACGGATCGAAGGTGGCCAGCGCCGCCATTCCCAGGGTCACCACTTGGCGGCCGAGGTGGATCCGCTCGGCGGAACCGTCCCAGTCGACGTACCCGCGCTGTCTGAGAAGCCCGAGGATGCGGTACGTCGCGCTGCGCGACAGCGCCAACTCCTCCATGATGCGGGCCGACGTCACCGGTCCCCCCGTCGACAGCATCTCGAGGATGGCCAAGCCTCGCTCGAGCGTGCCGGCGCGCCTGTCCCCGTCCGGGCCGGATCCCGGTAGCTGGTCTGCTGTCACCCTCGTAACCGCCCTTGCGCCCGATGAGCGAGATGCCGTACCGATGGTTGGGAGAACGGTACGCATGGATGGGACGGCATGTCAACCATCGTTCAGGATCGAAGCCGCTCTCGCGCTCGCACAGCGGCGGGCATCGCTACCTGCTGCTTGGTCCATCCGGGACCGAAGCTGACGGGGTGCGTGGTGTGACCCCCACCGACCGGACAGCGCTTGGCCAGTCGAGCGCAGAAGGGATCTGACTCCTTCGGCTCCGCCCAGGACGCTGCACCGACTCCGACCCGGGGAAACGGAAGACTGCAGGTAGGGCGGGTGCAGTGAGCGCCGTTCAGTACGTCGCATGCAGCTTTATGCCGTTCGGTACGCCCGGCTGCTCCCAATGGGTTCCCCGGTCTGGGCGCCCACCGGGCTGTCGCCGGTCAGCTGCCGATTACTCGTCTTGCAGGTCGTTCACCCGGCCCCAACGGGCTCCCTTGCGGCCGAGCCTGGCTTCGGCCAGTACACCCCGGGTGCTTGCAACCCGCTCCCCCACAGCCCATCAATCTTCGGTAGGCGGCCCACGTCGGACGGGGCTGAGACCACGCCCAACGATGGCTGTCCTGCCCAGGTTTCATCGGCAGGTCATCGCGTTCAAGCAATGCTGAACAGGCCGCCCCCCCCGTGCGGCGCCCCGCCTCGGTGATACTCCGCCCGCCGCGGCACCGGAGCGAGCCGCATCGGGCGGGAACAAGTCCCGATGCAGCCGCATCCCGGCGTGCTCGAAGTCGACCCAGGCGCCACCGCCGCGGTGGTGCAGATAGTTGCTGGGCAGCGGGTCACCGTGCCCGAACACCGGCTGGACCTATCGGCGACGGCGGCGACTGTCGCGGCGTCTGTGGCGCTCATCAGGTTTTGGTCGCGCAGCGCCGTTATTCGGCTCGCGTAGTCCACAGGTAGGCGGGGACGCAGCCATGCCGGTGGCTGCCAGGCCGTCCACTGATCAAGCCGATCGACCATCCGTTCGGTGATCGGCCGCGGAAGTGGCGGTGCGAACCGTTCGGTGTGCGCGGCGACCCCGGGGGAGGTGTTCGACCACCAGGACGTGTTCGCCGATGTGCTGCAGGGCGGGGACCAGCACCGGTGGCGGGATGTCCTCGAGCGCCTGATATATCCGGTGCTCGTGGGCGAACCGCTGCGCCCAGTACGGGTCATCTGTAGTGAGGACCTTCACGACGACCGGACGGCCGTCGAGCTCACCGAGCCGGGTCACCGCCTTGTCGGTGCGCCGCAGCGGCGCCTCGGCACCCCACCGCAGACCTGGAACGAGCGCGGCTGGTGGCGAACCGCCGGCCCTATTACCGCTGCCCCGGTGACCCACTAATCAAGAGCGTCGGTACCGCTGCCATCACCGCAGTCAAGGCGGCCTGCGGGGACGCGGTCGTGGTCGCCGAGATGATGTCCGCGGACTGGGGCCGTGACCAGGTGATCCTCGCCGCCGAGGCAGGAGCGGACATTGTTCTTCTCATCGGCCCAGCCAGCGTGGCCAGCGTTTCAGCGGCTGTCGGCGTCGGTCGCCGCCTCGGCATCCCGATTATCCTCGATGTTCCGGCCCATGCCCGGCACCCGTGGGTGCGAGACATGGAACGGGCAGGCGTTGACGGCCTTACGATCACCACGAATATTGACCTTGGGGTAGGCGGCCGAGATCCGATGTCTGCTGCCACAACACTTCGCCGATGGACACAGCTGCCAGTGTCCGTATCTGGAGGCTTCAGCGCGACGGATCACCACATCCTCAGCAGCCCGGACTGGGATGTCCTCGTGGTCGGCCGCAGCGTCACCGACGCGGTCGACCCAGCGGCTGCTGCATCTCGATTCGCAGCCCACCTGACCGCCTACCAACAAGGAACAAGATGAACATCCGTCCCATGAATCAGGCGGACATCAACGCCGTTCTCACCTTGATGACTCTCGGCGATCCGTACGTCAAGCCGCGCACCGAATCCGACTACTGGCTATACGCCAAACTGTTCTCATCGACTACCCCACTCACCTTCATCGACGGGCAGCTCGTAGGAGTCATCGTCGCTTTTCGCAGCCAGGACAACCCAAGCGAAATCTACGTTCAAGATGTCATGGTGCGCCCGAACTTCCGCCGCCGCGGCGTCGCTACCGAACTGCTGAACTCAGTCATCGCACAAGGCCAAGCTTGGGACTGCCGCCGCCTCTTCCTCACGTCCGAGCCTGAGAACAATGCCGCACACGTCGCCTGGCTCTCCTATGGCTTCGAAAACCTTCCCGGCAACATGATCGAACGCGGCGTTCAAGTCCAATCTGACTACAAGGGACCGGGGAAACACCGCGCCATCTACGAATACCGGATCGTCAGTCCGAGTCGAGGTCACGGCTGCCGGGAGCGCTGGGATGACCCTGCAACCCCCCATAGCTCTCCACTGCGCTCATAGCTGGGGCATTTGAACACTCCTGCCTACCACGCCAGCATCACCCATTCTGGCGGCTGATACCCGAGTCGAGGGATCGGTTTTGCCACTCGGCCATGCCTGATTCTGAGGGTCTGTCAAACGAACGGTGTAACTCGGGTTGTTGACGACTACTTGCGGCCTGCGGACAGGCGTCCTTCGAAGGCGTTGAGAGCGGTTTTCCAGTGCATCGTCCAGCGCCGGCGGCCCTGCCCGGTCGGGTCGAGACTCATCACTGCCAGGTAGACGCACTTGAGCGCGGCGGCCTCGTTCGGGAAGTGCCCCGAGGCGACGTCCGCTGCTCCTCGGCGTACGACCGTGCCCGCAACCGCCACCGAGACGGGCTCGCCTGGTCCAAGACCGCCGTGCGGACGATCCTGCTCAATCGCCGCTACACCGGCCACCAGGTCTGGAACAAGCAGCGCACCGACGAAGTCCTGCTCGACGTCAACGACGTCGCCCTCGGCCACACCCCGGTCATGCGGTGGAACCAGCGCGACCGGTGGGTTACCTCAAACGAACTGGTCCACGAACCCCTGATCCAGCAGGCAGACTTCGACCGCGTCCAGGACATGCTCGGCCGGCGGGCTCGCACCGCCACCGCGCCGAAGCGGGCGCACCGATCCCGCCACCCCTACATCTTCAAGAGCCTGTCCACTGCGGCATCTGCGGCCGGAAGATGCAAGGCCAGCACTCCCACGGCGTCGCCTACTACCGCTGCCGCTTCTCGCAGGAGTATGCCCTGGCCAACAAGGTCGACCACCCGCACAACGTGATCATGCGGGAAGACGTGCTGATCAAACCGTTGGACACCTGGCTCGTCCAAGGCTTCGGGCCGCTACAGCGCCGTCGCACCATCGCCGCGCTCCTCGACCAGGCCCACGCCGACATGCCAACCGTGACCCCAGTAGTACCGGAAGGACCCACCGTCGCCGAGTGCGACGCGAAACTGGCCCGCTACCGGGCGGCACTCGAAGCCGGCAACCGTCACGACGTCACCCAACTACTCCCGCTGGTCGACAAGTCCCACCGGTACGCGGACGCCGCGGCCGGCCACGCAGGCGCCCCGACGAGCTGTACGCCGACCGCGCCTACGACCACGACAAGTACCGCAAAGCCGTGCGAGCCAAGGGCATCCGTCCACGCATCGCCCGCCGCGGCCAACCCCACGGCTCCGGCCTTGGCGTGTACCGGTGGGTGATCGAGCGCACCATTGCCTGGTACCACGGCATGAAACGGCTACGCACCCGATGGGAACGCCGCGACGACATCCACGAAGCCTTCCTCACCCTCGCCACCTGCATCATCACGTACCGACAGACACGTCGTGCGACTTTGTTAGGACCTCTTAGAGTGCACTGTGCCAACCCATCAAGGCAGCGGAATGAAGCCCCCGGAGGCCGGGCGCTGTCTCGCGAGCGAGGAGGACTCAGCGGGCGGTAACCGGCCCGGAGGACGGCCGCCAATCCCGCCTGATCAACCCGAACACCCACGAGTCCGATACCTCGCCGTTCACGACGCAGTCCTCCCGCAATGTCCCTTCACGCAGGAATCCGATCTTCTCCAGGACGCGGGCAGATGCCACGTTGCGCGTGTCAGTCTCGGCCTGGACTCGATTCAGGTCCAGCGTGTCGAATGCCCACTGCAGCAAGGCGCGCGCGGCCTCCGTCGCGTAGCCGTGACCCCATGCCGCATCGTCGAGGCAGTAGCCCAACGACGCGCTGCGGTAGTCCGGGTTCCACCGGGTCAGACTGCACCAGCCGATGAAGGCCCCGTCGGAAACACGGTCCATGGCCAGCCGGCAGATGGCGGACGAAGGCACCGGGGCGCGGCTGGCCATGGACCGTGTTTCCGACGGGGCCTTCATCGGC
>NZ_QGGF01000223.1 GCF_003857015.1 Micromonospora globispora
CGCCACCGTCGGTCGACCCGGCGAAGGAATCTGACCCCGATACTCCCGAACCCGCTTCTGCCCCGGCCCACTGCCCATCGCTTCACCCTTCCGACAAGGTGTTGCGACGACCGGTTGAATCCGCCCAGTATCGAGCGATCCGCTACACCCAGCGACTCGCCGAGGCCGGCGCCGTCGCCTCCGTCGGTTCCAAGGGCGACTCCTACGACAACGCGATGGCCGAAGCGTTCAACTCCCTATACAAGGCCGAACTCGTCCGCAACAAGGGGCCTTGGCGCGGCTTGGACGACCTGGAGATGGCCACCGTCGAGTACATCGACTGGTACAACAACCGCAGGCTCCACGGCGAACTCGGACACGTCCCACCCGCCGAACACGAGGCACTACACGCGATGACCCACCCGGTCAGCGCACCCCTGAAAACCAGCTAACCAACTCTCCACCAAACCCGGGGCTTGACAAAGCGACGTAGGAACGCCCGCCACCATCGGCCACGTCAGCGGCGGTGGCGTCGACGGCGGAGCACCACAGCCACACCGGCTTGGGGTCGCGGTCGCCGGGTAAGTGCTCGACCTGCAGCCGGATCAGGGTGCCTTCGACGACGGGCAGGTCCCCGTCGTGGTCGATCCAGCAGGTGCGGCGGGTCAACCGCGGGTGCAGCCGGTCCCAGCTGCAGGCGTTGGCGGTGCCGTAGCGGGTCGTGGCGGTGGTGGTGTGGTGCTGCGGTGCCCGCCACGTGTCCGGGTTGTCCAGGCGGAACTCGGGTCCGTGTTTGGGTGGGCGGCCGGTGCTGCCGGGCAGCCGGGGTGGCTTCGGTAGTCGTACTACCCGGTCGGTGCGCAGGCGACCGAGCAGTTCCACCGGCAGATCTGCCAGGACGAACGCCAGTCGGGTGATGTCGTAGCCGGCGTCGGCGACCACAAGGATTTCAGGATCGCCATGGCGCCAGTGCCCTGCGGCGATGAGGCGGCCCACGACGTCGCGGAGCTGGTCGGCGGTCACGGCAGTGGCGTCGTCGGCGGGTCCGAGTCGGACCGCGTCCAGCACCGCGGTCCAGCTGGTGCGCCCGGATTCCAGCGCGGCGACGAACGAGTACGGCCACCCGGGAATCATCTGGGCCTGGCCCTTCGCCCGGCCGTAGACGTGGCAGAACAGCCGGTCTGCCGAGGTGGAGGCGTCCGGGTGCAGCCAGTTACTGACATCGACCGCCAGAACGATCCGACCGTCCACGGTTCTCGGCAACGAGAGCATGCTCAGGGTGGTCCGCAACCGGGCCAGGTCGATGCGGCCGCTGTTCAGCCCGTCGTACAGGGCGCCGTGACCACGCCGGTGCTCGGCCGTCAGCGTGAGATCGACCAGACTGTGCACCGGCCCGTCCGCGCACAGCACCGCGTCGGTGAGCTCAAACAACACGTCCGCCCGCCGGGTCAAGCACTGGTAGAAGTCCCGACGCCATCCCGCCAGCACCGATGCGGGGTCGGTCGTGGGCGTGTCGGGCGGTACCAGCCCGCTCAGGTAGTCCAGAATCGTGGCCACGGCCACCGCCTTGATCTTCGTGTCCTGCCAGGGAAACCGAAGATCATCAAACGGTGGCCGTCTTCCGTCTCCACGACACGCCGCGTCCACACAGGATCGTCCAACCCCGACGGACACCGAAGGTTAAAGACCAAGCTGAGGCCGCCGCCCGCCTCAGGGTCAGCAAGTGGATGCTTTACAACCTGATCCGATCTCGTCGGCTGCGCTCGGTAAAAATAGGGGACCGCCGTCTGATTCCGGTGACGGCTCTGCGGAGCTTCCTCGCCTCGCTTGAGGAGGATGCTGCCTGATGGGTGCAGTGATCGCCTTGCCGCTCCCTGAGCCTGAGGAGCCTCGGCGTCGCCGTTCCAAGAAGCGCGCCAACGGCCAAGGGTCGATCTACCAGCGCAAAGATGGCCGGTGGGCAGGGGCTGCCTACGTCCTGACCGCTGACGGCACCTACAAGCGCGTGCCCGTCTACGGTCGCTCGGCAGAGGAGGTCGACGCCAAGCTCACCGAGATCAAGAGCCGTTCCAATCGCGGTCTGCCGACTGATGCCACCGGATGGACGATCGCTTCGTACGCGGATTACTGGATTGAGCATGTTGCGTCACCCAAGCTGCGTCCGACCACGCTCGTTCGATACCGGTCGTTGGTGGCGCGCTACGTGGTGCCAGCCATCGGAAAGAGGCGCCTCACCGCCCTAACCCCAGCCGATGTGCGGCTCATGCTCGCCAAGGCGGCGTCAACGCGTACCGCCGGCCGGAAGGATCAGCCCGAGGACGAGCGACCCAAGGTGTCGGCGCGAACGGTTCAGCAGGTTCACGCCGTGCTGCGGGCGATGCTCAGCCAGGCCGTGCGCGAGGAGCTGCTTGCCCGCAACGTCGCTCGGTTGGTGCAGGCACCCGCGCCTGGGCGAGAGGAGATCCACCCCTGGGCCGAGGCCGAAGCCCGAGCCTTCCTGGCGGCAGCCCGAGCACATCGGCTGCACGCCCTATTCGTCGTCGCGTTGGCTCTTGGTCTGCGACGCGGCGAACTCCTCGGGCTGCGGTGGTCGGATGTCGACCTGGATGCGGGACAGTTACGGGTGTGGCAGACGTTGCAGCGGGTTCGCGGCGACGGTGTGGTGTTTGGCCCGCCCAAGTCGCGCCGCTCGCGACGGGTGCTGACGATGCCGGTAGTCGTGGTGCAGGCGCTGAAGCGCCACCGCAGCGTCCAGGCGCATGAGCGCAAGCTGGCCGACGGTCAGTGGCAGGAGACAGGGCTCGTCTTCACCACTGCCACCGGTCGTCATGTCGAACCACGCAACCTGAACACCGCCTTCGGCCGGTTGATTGCGCGAGCCGGTGTGCGGCCGATTCGGTTCCATGATCTGCGCCACACCTGTGCCACCCTGCTGCTGGCCGCTGGCGTGTCGCCACGGGTGGTCATGGACATCCTCGGCCATTCGCAGATCGCCGTGACCATGAACATCTACGGACACGTCATGCCGGCAATGCAGCAGGAGGCGGCGGGCCACATCGACGCGGCGCTCAGCGAGCCGGAAGAGGCGGATGATGGCGGAGATGACTGAAGCGGTTGCTGTCGCCGTTGCTGTCACTCACCCCGAAACGACATCTGGGCACCCACCGTGAAGGGTGGATGCCCAGATGATTGCTGGTGCGCCGCCAGGGACTCGAACCCCGAACCCGCGGATTAAGAGTCCGCTGCTCTGCCAGTTGAGCTAGCGGCGCTCGCTGGCAACGGGGAGAAGATTAGCACGGCCCTCGACCCGGGTTCCAATCCGATCCCCGCCTCCCCTCTTCGGCCGAGCTTAACGGGCAAAGCGCATAAAGACCCTCGCCCGGAGCGCGCGGGGCGCTAGGTGATGGCAGTGATACGGCACCATGTCCGCCAGGCACGCGAGAACAGAGGTGGGGATGGGCAGGTTCGCGCGGGGCGGGGCGATGGTGGGTGCCCTGGTCCTCACGGCGTCGCTGGCACTGACCGGGTGCGGGGGCGACCAGAAGAAGCCGGAGTTCGTCAGCGGCGCCCAACAGACCGGCGCCCCCGCCGCGGCGGCGACCACGGACGCGCCGTCACCGCAGGCCGTCGCCCCGCTGACGGTGAACCCGGCCGACGGCGACGACGACCGCCCGATCAGCAGCGAGATCCGCGCGAAGATCCCCGGCGGTGGGGAGGTGACGAAGGTCGTCCTCGCGACCGCCGACGGCGACACCGTCGAGGGCCAACTACGCCGCGACGGGTCGTCGTGGGTGCCGTCGAAGCCGCTGAAGTACAAGACCCGGTACACCGCCACGGTGACCGGCACCGGTACGGACGGCCAGAGCCACCAGGGCACCAGCAGCTTCACCACGATGGCCAAGCCGAAGTCGATGATCGGCTCGGGGCTGTACATGTTCAGCGGCAAGACGTACGGCGTAGCGATGCCGGTGGTCGCCGAGTTCTCCCCCGGCATCCCGAAGAAGGACCGGGCCGCCGTGCAGAAGCGAATGTTCGTGCAGACCGACCCGCCGCAGCCGGGCGCCTGGCACTGGCTCTACAACGGCACGCAGGCGTACTACCGGGCGCCGGAGTACTGGAAGCCGGGCACCACGATCACAGTGCGGCTGGCGCTGGCCGGCATCCCGCTCAGCAACGGCCGCTACGGCAACGTCGACCGGACCGCCACCGCGAAGATCGGCCGCTCCTTCGAGATGAAGGTCGACAACGCGACCAAGCGGATGACCGTGTACCAGGACGGGGCGGTGATCCGCACCCTGCCGGTGAGCCTCGGCAAGGAGAGCACCCCCTCCTCCAGCGGCACCATGGTGGTGATGGAGAAGAAGGAGTCGACGGTCTTCGACACCCGCGACGAGCCGGACCCGGACAACCAGTACGTCACGAAGATCGACTTCGCCCAGCGGCTGACCTGGGGTGGCGAGTACATCCATTCCGCGCCCTGGTCGGAGGGCGTGCAGGGCCGGGAGAACGTCTCGCACGGCTGCGTCAACGTCTCCATGGCGAACGGCAGGTGGCTCTTCGCCCGGACGCTGATCGGCGACCCGGTCACGGTGCGCGGCACCGAGCGCAAGCTCGTCCCGGGCAACGGCTGGACGGCGTGGAGCATGAGCTGGTCGGAGTTCGTCGAGGGCAGCGCACTGCCGGTGCCGGAGGGCGGCGCGGGCCCGGCCTTCTGAGTCGGGGCGTACCGGTGGCCCGGTGGACCGAGGCCGGGGCACGGTGGGTGACCATGGGCGAGCGCACCGCAGGCGCCGGCAGAGACGCTCCTCACTCGCAAACCGCCGGACTTTACCAAAATCGACACAACATGGTCGGGGTGTTTCGGTTCACCCCCCACAACGGGTATCCGTATCGCTGCGTCAGTAGGGGACGATGGGACGGGGTATCACGACTGTGAGGGAAACATGCGAGCTAGCCAGGACGAGCTGACCCGGTGCGGCACCGCCCGGCGCGGCGGGCGACGCCGCGTGTTCGCGGCAGGGGTGCTCGCCGTCGCCATGGCGCTCACCGGCTGTACCAACGGCGACGGTGGCAAGCCGTCGAGCTGGCAGAGCCCCGCGGAAGACCCGCCGAAGGCCACGGCCACCATCACCGAGCCGCAGGCCGACGCCAAGGACGTGCCCGCCTCCACCGGCATCACCTTCACGACGAAGGACGCCGAGGAGGTCACCGTCGAGGTCAAGGACTCGGCGGGCAAGGAGGTCGAGGGCGATCTGGCCGCCGACCGGAAGAGCTGGCTGCCCGACGGCGCCCTGAAGTACGGCGAGACGTACACGGCGACGGTGACCGCGACGGGTGACGACGACAAGCCGGCCACCGCGACGAGCACCTTCACCACCATGGACCGGCCCGCCAAGCAGATCCGGGTCGTCAGCTTCCTCGGCGACAACCAGGTCGTCGGCGTGGGCATGCCGTTGATCGTGAAGTTCAGCCGGGCCATCCCGGAGGACTACCGGGACGACGTCCAGCGCCGGATGACGGTGACCGCGAAGCCGGCGCAGGAGGGCATCTGGCACTGGGTCAGCCCCACCGAGGTCCGCTACCGGCCGAAGGAGTTCTGGAAGGCCAACAGCACGGTGTCGTACCGAATCCAGGCGGGCGGGCTGCCGCTCGGCGACGGCTGGTACGGCCGCTCGGACCTCGCCGTGGACATCAAGATCGGCCCGTCCTTCGTGATGACCGTCGAGAACCGCACCAAGCGGATGACGGTCACCAAGGACGGCAAGGTGATCAAGACGATCCTGGTCAGCCTGGGCAAGAAGACCACCCCCTCGTCCAGCGGCACCATGGTGGTGATCGAGAAGCTGCGCAAGACGGTCTTCGACACCATGGCGGAGCTGGGCCCGGAGGAGGGCTACCGGACGGACATCGACTTCGCCCAGCGGCTCACCTGGGGCGGCGAGTTCATCCACGCCGCCCCCTGGTCGGAGGGGCAGCAGGGCACCGTCAACGTCTCGCACGGCTGCGTGAACGTCTCGATGGCCGACGGCGCGTGGCTCTTCGCCAACACCCGGATCGGCGACCCGATCACGGTCAAGGGCACCGAGCGCAAGCTTCAGAACGGCAACGGCTGGACCGACTGGAACATGAGCTGGGACGAGTACGTCAAGGGCAGCGCCCTGCCGTACGAGCCGGGCACCGGTGCGGAGCCCAGCGCCGAGGCAACACCCTGACCGACCGCGGACCCCAAGGGAGCCCCCTCCGACCGGAGGGGGCTCTCGCGTTTCCGCAGGAGGGCGGAACGACGGAAGCCCCCTCCCGAGGGAGGGGGCTTCCGTTCGTGGGGTGACTGATGGGAATTGAACCCACGACAACCGGGACCACAACCCGGTGCTCTGCCAACTGAGCTACAGCCACCATGCTCTCCGCGCCGGTCGAGCCGGGCGGGGCGCGGACTAATAATAGCCACACCCGGGCCGGCCCCGTCCAGCGGGTTCGGGCCGACCCGCCCGGAGCGGCCCGGCCCGGCGGGTCAGAGCTGGGCCGCGATGGCCTTCGCGCTCTCCACGTCCGGTCCCGGCAGCGGTACGAAGATCGTCCGCCGGTAGTACTCCAGCTCGCGGATGCTCTCCCGGATGTCCGCCAGCGCCCGGTGGGCCAGCCCCTTCTGCGGCTGGCCGAAGTACACCCGCGGGTACCAGCGCCGGCAGAGTTCCTTGATCGACGAGACGTCGATCATCCGGTAGTGCAGGTGGGCGTCGAGGCGCCGCATGTCCCGGGCGATGAAACCCCGGTCGGTCGCGATCGAGTTGCCGCAGAGCGGGGCGCTGCGCGGGTCCTTGACGTGCGTCAGGACGTAGTCGAGGACCATGTCCTCGGCCTCGGCCAGGGTGACCGTGGAGCGGCGGACCTCCTCGGTGAGCCCGGACTTGCCGTGCATGGTCCGGACGATCTCCGGCATCCCGTCCAGCGCCGCCTCGTCGGCGTGGATGACCACGTCGACGCCCTCACCCAGCACGTTCAGGTCGGGGTCGGTGACGAGCGCGGCGACCTCGATCAGCGCGTCCCGGCCGAGGTCCAACCCGGTCATCTCACAGTCGATCCAGACGAGAAGATCAGCCACCGGACCAGACTACGCGTCGCCCACCTCCCCGCGCCTCGGCACCGTCGCCGGGCGAGACCGCTAGGGTTTTTCCGTGCCAGCCGAACCCGTCGCGCCACCCGCCGTCACCGAGGACGATCCGGGCGGCCGTACGGTCCGTCGGCTCGTCACCGTGGTGGCGCTCGCGGCGGTGCTGCCTGCGCTCTACCTTCCCGGCCTGGTGCACGACTTCTTCGACCTGAAGATCTACATGCGGGCGATGGACTGGTGGGCGGCGGGCCACCCGCTCTACGACTACGTCCAGCCGGACCGGGTGCAGGGGGCGCTCTACTTCACCTATCCGCCGTTCAGCGCGCTGCTGCTGCGACCGTTCGCGCTGCTGCCGCTCGGCGTGACCGTCGCGGCCTTCACGATCCTCACCGCGATCGGGGTGGTGGTGACGACGCGGTGGCTGGTGCAGCCGATGATCGAGCGGCACGACCTGCCGCGGGTGTTCACGGTCACGGTGGCCGTCCTGCTGGTCTTCACGGTGGAGAGCACCCGGGAGACCATCACCTTTGGTCAGATCAACATGCTGCTGGTGGTGCTGATCCTGGCCGATCTGCTCTTCGCCGTACCGCAGGAACGTCGCTGGGCCGGCGTGGGCGTGGGGCTCGCGACGGCGCTGAAGCTCTTCCCGGGCATCTTCATCGTCTACCTGCTGGCCACCCGGCGGTGGCGCGCGGCGGTGGTGGCCTCGGCGACCGCGGCGCTGGCCACTCTGCTGGCGGCTGCCGTCGCGCCGTCCGACTCGTGGCGCTTCTGGACCCACGAGCTCTGGGCCACCGACCGGGTGGGGCGCACCGACTACACCGGCAACCAGTCACTGTTCGGCCTGCTCAGCCGGATCACCGCACCGGAGAAGCCGAGCCAGCTCCCGTGGCTGCTGCTGGTCGTCCTGGTCGCCGCGTACGGGCTGTGGCGGGCGGCCCGGGCGGCCCGGGCGGGCGACGCGCTCGCCGGCCTCACCCTGACCGGGCTGGTCGGCGGTCTGGTCAGCCCGATCACCTGGACCCACCACCTGTACTGGTTCATCCCGGCCGTGGTGGTGCTGGTGGACGCGGCCCTGGACGCCGACCGGGGCACGGCCGCAGGGGTACGTCGGCGACGCTGGCTGCTCACCCTCGCCATCGGCACGGCATTCGTGATCATCTACGGGGTGGTGACGTTCCAGGACTGGGGCGTGGCCCCGGCGCGCACCGACAATCCCGCCGAGTTCGTCACCCGCAACGCGTACGTGCTGCTCAGCCTGCTGCTGTTGGCGGTGCTGCCGACCCGGCCGGCCCCGCGGCCTCGCGCAGTTGCACCCTGAAACTTGCACCAAATGGACAGATGTCCCGAGCGGCGCCGTTCGGCGTTAATCTGGTCCCAACTACCTCAAGTATCTCCCAGGTAGCACCGATCCCCCGGTGGCGGTGGCCCTCCGCGTCGGCAGCGCGGAGGGCCACCCGCCGTTCGGCCGGCCGGTCAGCCGTCCGCGTCCGGGTCGTCCGGGCACTCCGCCCGGATCGGACCGTCCACCCGCACCGATCGGGCCGTCTCCTCGGCGCCCTCCGGGGGCCAGGACCAGGTCGTCGTCATCCCCGTGCTCTCCGGCAGGTCGCCCAGCGAGGCGGGTCGCCGGCTGGGCACCGGCCCGATCGCCGGCCGGGGACGGTCCGCGGGGACCGGCCCGACCGGGACCAGTTGCCGCCCGGCCAACGGCCGCCGGTCCCGCGCGGTCGGCTGCGGGCCCAGTCCACTGAGCGAGCTCACGCCGAGCCGGCCGGCGAGCACCGGAACCTGGTCGGGTTCGACGACGAAGACCACCTCACGCGGGCGGACCGGGCGCAGCAGCAGCACCACGGCCAGCGCCACCAGCAGGATTCCGCCGGCCAGCAGTCCCCACGCCGCCCCCGGGAACCAGTCGGCCCGCAGCAGCTCGTCCACGTCGGCGACCAGCACGGCGCGGCCCGGGGTACGGACCGTCTCGAAGCGGGCGCCGAAGCCGCCGTCGGGGTCGGCGTGCCGGGCGGCGGCGCAGAGCGCGACGCCGGCCAGGAGCGCCGGGATCCCCATCGTCAACAGCAGCATTCCGGCGATGGTTCGCACGAACCGCATTCGCGTCGTCTCCCTCGGTAGCCAACTACCCGGCAGACCTTACCGACGCGAACCGCACAATCGCCGGATATCCACGGCAAGCACTCAAAGGGCCGCGGAAAGGCGGCCGGCACCCGTCACGCCTTTGGCGCGTGCTCCCGCCGGGTCCGGGCGAACGCCAGACCGCCGAGCAGCAGACCCGCCAGCCCGGCGACCAGACCGGCGATACCCAGGGCCGTCGCGGTTGCGTCGGAGTCGTCGTCGGCCGGAGCCGCGGCACCGCCGCTGGCCGCCGGGGCCGCCGACGGAGACGCGGCGGTCAGGGTGAGCACCGGCGCCGGGTCCTCCGGCTCCGCCGCGCCCGGCGTCGGCTCCTCGATCCACCGCTGGACGGCGCCGTCGGAATACGTCTGCAGCGTTTTGAAGACCATCCGGTCGACCTGCGGCAGCGGCCCCATCGACACCGGGAACTCCTGGAACTGGCCCGGCTTGATCGCCGCGTCGCCGGAGGCCGTCCAGGTCAGCTTGGACACCGCCTCGGTGAGCTGGCTGCCGTGCACGTCGATCGGCGGGTTCACCTTGCGCTTCTCCACCGTCACCGTCCAGCCCGCCACCGGCATCGTGGAGACCGAGCCGACCGGGGCGTTCTCCGGAAGTACCACCTCCACCTTGGTGGTCGAGGCCCGGTCGCTCTCGTTCGGCGCCCGGAACGCGAACCGGCCGTAGCCGCCCTGGGTCGCCTCGCTCGGGTTCACCGACACGTGCGCCGAGGCGGGCCCGGCGAAGCCGAGCACGGCGGTGGCCACGGCGGCGAGGGCGAGTGCGGCGGCGGTTGCGGAACGCCGGGGACGGAACATCAGCGAGAGCCTCTCTCTTACTTGATCGGCACGGTGGCGGTCACCGTGGCCTGGTCGATGTCGGAGGTGCGAACGGTGAAGCGGAGCTGCCACTCCCCCGCCGCCGGGAAGTTGATCTCCCCGGTGGCGTGGTTGTCGGTCAGCGGCAGCAGCGGGATCTCGATCGGTTCGATCCCGGCCGACGGCAGCGCGGCGGTCGCCTTCCACTCCTTCACCGGCTGCGGCCGGTTGTCCTTCGTGTACGCGTAGAGGTGTACGGAGTTGTTGCCCCGCTCGGCCGGGTCCAGCTCGACCTGAAGGGAGTAGATCGGGCTGGAGAGCGTGGTCGACCAGTAGCCGGCGGGCGTACCGGTCACCTGGGTGGTGGCGGTACGGGCCGGGGTGGTCTGCACCAGGGTCGCCGAGACCCCGAGCACCACGGCGGTGATCGCCAGCTCTACCCCGATCAGCCGGCGCAGCGTGACCGGACGCTGGGCCGCGGTGCGCCGCCTCACCAATGCCCGGGAGTACGCGGCCACGCCGAGCACCAGGACGAACAGCCCGATCTTGATCAGCAGCAGCCGGCCGTACGTGGTGTCGACCAGGGCCTTCGGGGTGGCCACCTCGATCAGGCCCTGCACGGTGCCGGCGAGCAGCAGCGCCGCGACCGCGAGGGCCGCCCAGCGGGACCAGATCGGCAAAATCGCCCCCAGCTCCCGCTCGTCGGCCCGACGCAGCAGGAACACCACGAGCATCACCAGGCCACCGAGCCAGACCGCCATGCTGCCCAGGTGCACCGCGTCCACGAGCACGGAGACCGCCGGCGCCGGCGAGGCCGCCGGGTGGCCGGCCAGCGGCCAGGTGAAGATCGCCGCCCCGCCCAGGATGGTCAGGATGATCCCGTCGCTCCGGCCGATCGGGCCGGCGAAGAGCGGACGGAGCAGGAACGCCGCCGCCGCGAGCAGCCCGAGCCGGACCAGATGCGCGGTGCCGTACGCGCTGCCCAGCATGTCGCTCAGCCCGGAGCCGGTGACGTCGAGGAGCCCACCGCCGGCGGTGTAGGGCACCTGCAACCACAGCTCGGCGAGGGTGGCGAAGGTCAGCAGGCCCAGCCCCGCCCAGGCCAGCCGGGCCGGCCCGCGCCGGGAGAGCCGGCGCGGCCAGAGCGCGGCGAGCACCAGCGCCGGGCCGACCAGCAGCAGCAGGCCGGCATAGCCGAGGTACTTCGCCACCTTGACGGCGTTCTCCACCACCGGGTCGGCCCGGTTGTCCGTACCGGAGTCCACCGGCGGTGGCGAGGGCGCGCCCACCGAGTAGGTGAACGCGCCGGGGACCGGGTGGCTGTCGGCGGAGATGACCCGGAAGCTCACCAGGTAGGTGCCGCGGGCGCCGCCCGGGTCCACCGGGATGGTGATCACCGCGCCCTGAACGGACGGTTCACCCCGGTCGGCACGGGAGCCGTCCGGCGCGATGACCCGGATCTTGCCGGGCACCGTCCGGACCCCCTCGCTGAAGGTGAGCACCACCTCGGACGGCGCGCTCGGCACCACCGCCGAGGCGGCCGGACTGCTGCTGACCAGCACGGCGTGGGCGCTCGCCGGGGCGGCCGGGGCGAGCAGCAGAGCGACGAGGAGGAGCAGCAGACCGGCGACGGCACCCACCCGGGTGGCCGCTCGACGGCCGACGACGGCCACGGGCCGGCGGCGTACGGCAGCAGACATGACCATCATGCTCGCCGATCGCACCCGCCAGCGGCGAACCGCACTCACCCGCGTCCCGGCGCGAGGGCGGTGGGCAGCGGGCGCTCGGGCTCGGCGCTGACCCGGCCGAGCGCCCAGAGCAGACCGGCCTGCACGACGGCGGCCAGGTGTCCCACCTCGTGCACCAGCGCCGTGGTCGAGCTGGCGATGTCCACCGCGCTGGTGCCGGCGAGGCAGGCCGCCAGCACCCACGCGACCGGCAGGAACGCCCGGGCCCGCTCCGGCCGCCACGCGGCCAGCGCGAAGCCGACCGCCAGCGCCGCGTCGAAGGAGGCCATCTCCCGGCTGGTATGCGGGTTCGGCAGCGCGATGGCGAGCTGGGCCACCGCGGCCACCGCGACGGCCACCC
>NZ_QGGF01000765.1 GCF_003857015.1 Micromonospora globispora
GTGGACCGGCCGCGCCGACACCACGGGCCGCCGGGACGGTCGCCGACCTGCGCCGGTTGGCGATCGACACCCTCGACGCCAACTGGGAGCACGACCATACAGTCCCCTCCCGCACCCTCTACCCGCACCAGTGGAGCTGGGACTCGGCGTTCATCGCCGTCGGTCTGGCCCACATCCGCCCCGACCGGGCCTGGCGGGAACTGCACACCCTCTTCGCCGCCCAGTGGGCCGACGGGCGGGTGCCGCACATCGTGTTCAACCCGGGGCTCCGGGTCGGCTCGTACTTCCCGGGGCCGGAGTTCTGGGACTCCGCGGTCGCGGACGGTGCCCCGGCCGCCGCCACCTCCGGGCTGATCCAGCCGCCGGTGCACGCTGCGGCGGCCTGGCTGGTGCACCGTCGCGCCCCCTCCGAGGCGTCGGTGCAGGCGCTGCGCCGGCTCTACCCGCGGCTGGTCGCCCAGCAGCGCTACTTCACCGGGCGGCGGGACCTGGGCGGTGGAGGGCTGGCCTGCATCGTGCACCCGTGGGAGTCCGGCCTGGACAACAGCCCCGCCTGGGACACCCCGATGGCCGCCGTGCCCGCCGACGCGGCCGTCATGCGGGCGTACCGCCGGCACGACACCGCGCACGCCGACGCCGCACACCGCCCCACGGACCTCGACTACGCGCGCTACATCGCGATCGTGGCGTCCTACCGGGAGCAGCGCTACGCCGATGGCCGGCTGGCGCGACGGCATCCGTTCCTGGTGGAGTGTCCGCTGGTCAACGCGGCGCTCGGGGTGGCCGAGCACGCCCTGGCCCGGATCGCGGCCGTGGTCGGCGCCGAACCCGGTCCGCACCGGGACCGGGCGGCCCGGATCACCGCGGCCCTCGTCGACCGGCTGTACGACCCGGTCACCGGCACCTTCCACCCGCTCGACCTGCGCACCGGCCGGCTGATCCCGGCCCGGACGGTGCTCGGCCTCATGCC
Source organism: Micromonospora globispora (assembly GCF_003857015.1). Taxonomy (GTDB): domain Bacteria; phylum Actinomycetota; class Actinomycetes; order Mycobacteriales; family Micromonosporaceae; genus Micromonospora; species Micromonospora globispora. The sequence continues at coordinate 971 of NZ_QGGF01000765.1, forward strand.
ACTGATCCTGCCCGACCTGCCGGCCCGGCAGGTGCGGGCGGTGTTGGCCGAGGCGTGCTCGCCCCGGTTCGGCCTGTCGGCGCGGATGGACCGTCCGCTGCCCAGCCACGACCGGACCGCACCCGATTTCGAGCCGCTGCGCTACTGGCGCGGGCCGAGCTGGATGAACACCAACTGGCTGCTCTGGCGGGGGCTGCGGGCCCACCACCGCCCCGACCTTGCCGCCGGGCTGCGGGAGTCGATGCTGGAGCTGGTGGCCCGGGGCGGCTGCCACGAGTACTTCCACCCGGACACCGGGGCCGGGCTCGGCTCGCCGGCGTTCAGCTGGACCGCCTCGCTCCTGCTGGACGTTCTCGCGGAGGGCTGAACGACCGCCGGCGCCGATCCTCGGGTCGGCGCCGGCGCTGGCCGCACGGTTCAGGCGATGCCGGCCGGGGTGGAGGCGCCGGCCCGCAGCGCGGCCATCGGGGCGTCGTCGACGGCGTACCCGAGCGCGTTGACGACCTCGACGACGCCGCTGACCTGACCGGTCAGCCGCAGCGCGAGGTGCACGGTGGACCAGCGGTCGAGCTGGCCGGTCAGGGTCACCACGCCGTCGTACACGGTCACGTCGACCACGCCGTCCGGGACCCCGAGCACCCGCCGCAGCACCTCGCCGACCACGTCCCGGTGGATGTCCGCGTCCGGGCGCAGGTGCACCTTGAGCAGGTCGCCTCGGGTCACGATGCCGACCAGCCGGCCCAGGTCGTCGACCACCGGCAGCCGCTTCACGTGACGCTCGTCCATGATCCGGGCCGCCGCCACCAGCGAGGCGTCGGGCGCCACGGTGATCGGGGGAGTGGACATCAGGTCGGCGGCCAGGGTCGCGCCGGCCTTCGTCCGGGCCTCGCGCTGGTGCCGGCGGACGAAGACCCGCCGCTCGTGCGGCTGGCCCTGCAGCTCCACCTTGTACAGCAGGTCCGCCTCCGAGACCACCCCGAGCACCCGCCGGGCGTCGTCCACCACCGGCACCGCCGTGATGTGCCGGCCGGTCAGCACGTCGACGATCTCCCGGTACGCCGTGCCCTCCCGTACCGTCGCGACGTCCGTTGTCATCACGTCCTGCACCTGCCACGTACGCATGGCGACCTCCTCGTTCCCACCTTCGACGCTAGGCGTCGGCGGTGGGCCCGAGCAGGGGCGCAGGGACCGGTGTCGAGGGGTCGGAAGTCCCGCCTCAGGAGGCCTGCAGCTCGGCGAGCAGCGTCTCCACCCGGCTGCGGATCTCGTCCCGGATCGGGCGGACCGCCTCGACGCCCTTGCCCGCCGGGTCCTCCAGCTTCCAGTCCTCGTACCGCTTGCCGGGGAAGACCGGGCAGGCGTCGCCGCAGCCCATGGTGACGATGACGTCGGAGGACTCCACCGTGTCGTACTCGAGGATCTTCGGGGTCTGGTCGGTGATGTCGATGCCGACCTCCCGCATGGCCTCGACGGCGGCGGGGTTGACCTGGTCGGCGGGGGCGGAGCCGGCGGAGCGGACCTCGACGGTGTCGCCGGCGAGGTGCCGCAGCCACCCGGCGGCCATCTGGGACCGGCCCGCGTTGTGCACGCAGACGAACAGGACGCTCGGCTTGTCACTCATGGGGAGCCTTTCTCGGGTACGGACTGGTGTGTCGGCGCGGGTCAGTGGTGGTCGACGGCCGCGTCCTCGGTCGGGACGACCACCTGGTCGGCGGCGGCGCCGGCGTCGGGGTAGAGGGCGGCCAGCAGACCGACGCCGACCACCAGACCAACGAGCTGGGCCAGGACGAAGCCCGGCACCGAGGTGGGTGCGATCCCGGCGAAGGTGTCGGTGAAGGCCCGGCCGATGGTCACCGCCGGGTTGGCGAACGACGTCGACGAGGTGAACCAGTAGGCGGCACCGATGTAGGCCCCGACGGCCGCCGGCGCGACGGCGGCCCGGCCGGACCGGGCCAGGGCGAAGACCAGCAGGATCAAGCCGGAGGTGGCGACCACCTCGCCGAGCCAGAGGTGCCCGGCCGCCCGGTCCTTGCCGGAGAAGTCCACGGCGGCCAGGTCGAACATCAGGTTCGCCAGAATCGACCCGCCGACCGCGCCCGCGACCTGGGCGGCGACGTAGCCGCCGAGGTCCCGGCCGGTGAGCCCGGTGCCGGCGCGTCGGCCGAGGAACCAGTCAGCCGCCGAGACCACCGGGTTGAAGTGTGCGCCGGAAACCGGCCCGAAGATCAGGATCAGCGCGCCGAGGGCCAAGGCGGTGGCGATCGAGTTCTCCAGCAGCTGGAGGCCGACGTCGCCGGGGGAGAGGTTGGCGGCCATGATGCCGGAGCCGACCACGGCGGTGACCAGCAGCGCGGTGCCGGTGAACTCGGCCAGCAGGCGCCGTCGGAGTGCGATGGTCATCAGTCTGTTCTCTCCCATGATCGGGTCGGTGGCGTGGAGCGGTGCCGGATGGTTATCGGATGGCGGGGGCGAGGCGGTCGACGCGGTCGGCGAGGTCGGCGTACGCCGTCTCGAACGCCTCGTCGGTGTCGACCCGGACCGGGTCGGGCACGGACCAGTGCAGGCGGGGGCGGACCGGTCCGGTGAGGTCCTCGTGGGCGTTGTCGCACACGGCGATGACCAGGTCGTCGGCGCGGACCACGTCCCGGACGTGGGCGGTGCCGCCCGGGTCGACCTCCAGGCCGTGCCGATGGGCCACGGCGACCGCGCGGGGATGCACCCGGCTCGCCGGTTTCGTCCCGGCCGAGGCGGCGGCGCCGCGGGTGCGACGCTTCCAGAGGGCGGCGGCGAGCTGGGAGCGGGCGGAGTTGTGGGTGCAGACGAAGACGACCCGGTCGACCCCGGACAGCGGCGGTGGGGTGAGGACGGTCAGCGTCTCCGGCCGCAGCCGCAGGTAGCTGCGTCGTCGGTCGCCCTCGGACCGGCCGCGGACGACCAGGCCGGCGTCGGTGAGCACCTTGACGTGGTGGGCGACCAGGTTGGTCGGCATGTCGAGGGTGTGGGCGATCTCGCCGGGTGAGGCGTCGCCGAGGGTGAGCGCGTCCACCATCGCCAGGCGCGCGGGGTCGCCGAGGGCGGCGTGGACACGGGCGCGCCCGGCGAGGGACGAAAGCTCAGCGTTCATTGACTCAAATATCGCTGAGCGAACGCCTGGTGTCAAACGGTGCCGCGGCCGGCGGCCGGGTCTACGCGCCGGGTGCCGGCTCGACCGTGAGCAGGGCGGCGAGTTGGCGCAGGATCGCCGGCCGGGCCCGGTAGTAGACCCAGGTGCCCCGCCGTTCGGCATCGACCAGCCCCGCCTCGCGCAGCGTCTTGAGGTGGTGGGAGATGGTCGGGCCGGTCAGGTCGAAGGCGGGGGTGAGGTCGCAGACGCACGCCTCGCCGCCCTCGGCCGAGGCGATCATCGACATCAGCTGCAACCGCACGGGGTCGCCGAGGGCCTTGAACGCCGGAGCGAGGACCGCGGCGGTCTCGGCCGGCACCCGCCGCTGCGCCAGCGGCGGGCAGCAGGGTGCATCGGCGGCCAGGTCGACCACGGGGAGGGGCGTCGGTTGATTCGACATGCCTCTAGGTTGACATCTCTCTAATCAGCGTGCAAGTCTCTGCTTAGACGGACGTCAAGACAGGCTCCGTGGGAAGGGGAGACATCATGTTCCGACTCGTACGTCGACCGAAGTCGCCCGCGGCGGGGGTGCGGTTCTGCGACCCCTGCGCGGAGGTTTCCACCGCCGCCCAGCGGGCGCAGCGGCGCTACGACCGCGCCCACGCCACCGTCCACCTCCTGATCAGCCCCCGATAGCAGCGGGCGGAAGGACAGCACGATGAGCGAGAACACCCGGACGACCGGCGGTTTCCTCGGCGATCCGGAGGCGGCCCTCGCGGTCACCGGCTCCGATTCCTGCTGCGGCAGCCCCGCGCAGGCGGTCGGATCGATCCTCCCGCCCGCGGCCGAGACGGCGACTGCCGGCCCGTGCTGCGGCACGCAGGAGGCCGCCGAGGCGGCCGGTTCGTGCTGCGGCACCCAGGCCCGGGCCGACGCCGTAGCCGCCGGACAGGGGTGCTGCGGATGACTCCGCGGGCCGCGCTGCCGAATCTGGTCGGCCAGGTCTCGGCGGAGCGGATGACGGCCACCGTCACCGCCCTCGCCGCCGAGGACTTCGCCGGCCGGCGGGTCGGGTCGAGCGGTGCCGCGGCCGCCCGCTCCTGGCTCGTCGAGCACTTGGCCGCTCTCGGCGCGACGGCGGAGACCGACGAGTTCGCCGTCCGCGCCGTGCCGGAGGTCTCCGCCGCCCCGAGGGTGACGTGGAGCGACGCGACGCTCGTCGGGGATCTGGCCTTCGGCCGCGAGGTCGCCATCCATCCGGCGTCCGCCTACTCGGCCGAGGTGCGGCGCGGGTCGCTCGGCGTGGCCGGGAGCGATGACCCGACCGGTCGTTGGCTGGTGGTGCCGGAGCGGATGAGTCTGTTCGACGCCCACGGTGACGCCCAGGGCGCGGCCGGACTGCTCGTACGGCGTGCCGTGGATCCCGACGGCTGGCAGTACACCACCCTCGCCGGCCCGGACCCCGGGCCGCTGCCGATCCTGACCCTGGACCCGGGCACGTACGGCGCAGTGCTGGCCGCCGCCCGCGGTGACGGTTGGCTCAGCGGCGACACCCCGTTGCGCCGCGTCGACGTCACCGGTGTCAACGTCCACGCCGTGGTCCGCCCGCCGGTGCCGGACGGGCTCGACCTGCTCCTGACGGCGCACTACGACGGGGTCGGCGACCGTCCGGGCCTGCGCCAGCCCGGAGCGTCGGACAACGCCAGCGGGGTGGCGGTGGTCCTGGAGGCGGCCCGGGTCCTGTCGGCTGAGCTGCCCGACACCATCGGGCTCTCCGTCGCGCTGCTCGACGCCGAGGAAATCGGCGCGCTCGGTTCCGCGCACCACGCGCGCCGATTGCGGACCGACGGCGCGAACCCGATGGTGGTCAACGTGGACGGCGCCGGCCGGCTCGACGGAGCCGTGGCCGTCGAGGCGGGCGGACCAGCCCATCGGCTGCTCGCCCTGCTCGGCCAGGCCGGGCGACACACCGGCGTCCCGCTCACGGCCGGACCGGTCGCTTCCGACAACCGCCGGTACGGCGTTGCCGGACTCGCCGCTGTCGGTCTCGGTGCGGGGATGGGCGGCTACCACAGCCCCGCCGACACCCCGGACCGGGTCGACCCGGACACCCTGACCGCGATGGCCCGGCTGGTCGTCGCCACCGCCCGCCTGGCGGCACCCGTGCCTGCCACGCTACGATCGCCAATCGGCGATAAACGATAGAGCTGGGATGTGGCGATGGACGAGTTGCTCGACCGGACGACGGCGCAGACGTACGCGTCGTGGTTCCGAGCCCTGGCCGATCCGACCCGGGTCCAGATCGTCGAGTACCTGGCCCGCCACGCCCGGCCGATGTCGGTGGGGGAGATCGTCGCCGCGGTCGGACTGGCCCAGTCCACCGTCTCCCAGCACCTGAAGATCCTGACCGAGGTGCGGTTCGTGCTCGTCGAGCCCGTCGGCACCGCCCGTCACTACCGCATCAACGACACCTGCGTCGGCTGCTTTCCCTCCGCCGCCGACGTCGTCATGGGCCGCCCCGCCCCCAGTCCGAACGGAGCCTGCTGATGACCGACATCACCGTCCGCCCGATGCGCGCAGCTGACGCCGAGCGGGTGCTGGCGATCTACCAGGCCGGTCTGGACGGGGGCAACGCCAGCTTCGAGACCGCCGCGCCGAACTGGGCGACCTTCGACGCGGCGAAGCTTGCGGAGCACCGGTTCGTCGCCGTCGACGCCGACGACATCGTCATCGGGTGGATCGCCGTCTCGCCGACCTCGACCCGGGCGGTCTACGCCGGGGTGGTCGAGCACTCCGTCTACGTCGATCCCGCCGCCCAGGGCCGAGGCGTGGCCCGGCTGCTGCTGGACGCGCTGATCGCCTCGACCGAGGCAGCGGGCATCTGGACCATCCAGTCCGGCATCTTCCCCGAGAACGTCGCCAGCCTCGCCCTGCACGACAAGGCCGGTTTCCGGACCATCGGCACCCGGGAACGGGTCGGCCGACACCACGGCCGCTGGCGCGACGTGGTCCTGCTGGAGCGCCGCAGCCCAGCCATCGACTGACCGAACCCGGCTCCCACCTCGGAGCCGAACCGCACTCTCTTGATTCGACAATCTTCAACTCAGAGGAGTTCCCTGATGAGCATCATGGACGAGCTGCCCGTCGTGGTCATCGGCGCCGGACCGGTGGGTCTGGCCGCCGCCGCCCACCTGCACGAGCGTGGGCTGCCCTTCACCGTCCTCGAGGCCGGCGACACCGCCGGCGCGGCGGTGCGGCAGTGGGGACACGTGCGGGTGTTCTCCCCGTGGCGGTACAACATCGACGCCGCCGCGCGCCGGCTGCTCGACGAGGCCGGCTGGGCCGCACCCGACCTCGACGCCCTGCCCACCGGCGCCGAACTCGCCGCCCACTACCTTCAGCCCCTGGCCGAGCTGCCGCAGGTCAAGCCGCACCTGCGCTACGGCGCCCGGGTCGAGGCGATCAGCCGCCTCGGCCTCGACCGGCTGCGCACCGCCGGCCGGGACCAGACCCCGTTCCTGATCCGCCTCGCCGACGGCGACGAGCTGCCGGCCCGCGCGGTGATCGACGCCTCCGGCACCTGGGGCACCCCGAACGTCCTCGGCGCCTCCGGCCTCCCCGCCCGGGGCGAGCGGGCCGTCGCCGCCTTCCTGGAGCACGCGCTCCCGGACGTGCTCGGCGCCGACCGGGACCGATTCGCCGGCCGGCACACCCTCGTCGTCGGCGCCGGCCACTCGGCGGCGAACACGCTGCTCTCCCTGGCCGAGCTGGCCGCCGCCGCGCCCGGCACCGAGGTGACCTGGGCGATCCGCTCCGCGAGCCCGTCCCGCACGTACGGTGGCGGCGAGGCCGACGCGCTGCCCGCCCGGGGCGCGCTCGGCTCCCGGCTGCGCGAGCACGTGGACGCCGGCCGGATCCGGCTGCTCACCGGCTTCTCCGTGCACGCCCTCACGCCGACCGGCGACCGGATCGCCGTGACCGTCCGGCACGCCGACGGCGGCGAGGAGTCGATCGTGGTGGACCGGATCGTCGCCGCCACCGGCTTCCGGCCCGACCACTCCATCGCCTCCGAGCTGCGCCTGGACCTCGACCCGGTGATGGGCGCCACCCGTGCGCTCGCTCCGCTGATCGACCCGAACGAGCACTCCTGCGGCACCGTCCCCCCGCACGGCGTGGACGAGCTGTCGCACCCCGAGGTCGGCTACTACGCGGTCGGCATGAAGAGCTACGGCCGGGCGCCGACGTTCCTCATGGCCACCGGCTACGAGCAGGTCCGTTCCGTCGTCGCGGCCCTCGCCGGCGACTGGGCGGCGGCCCGCGACGTCCAGCTCGACCTGCCGGAGACCGGCGTGTGCAACAGCAACCCCGCCGACTCCGCCACCGGCGACAGCTGCTGCGGCCCCGCGCCCGCCGATGCGACCGGCAAGGGTCTGGCCACCGGCATCTCCGGTGGCCTGCTCTCCGCACCGTTGACCCTGATCTCGCTCGACACCGCCCCGGCCGGCGGCTGCTGCGGAAGCTGATGCGGGCCATCGCCCCGACGGTGCCCGCCGACCCCTCGGTCGGCGGGCACCACGCCGGCGGCTGGCGGGTGGTGGCCGCCCTCGCCGTCACCCAGACCGTCGGATACGGCACCCTCTACTACGCGTACGCCGTCCTGCTCCGACCGATGGCGACCACCCTCGACGCGTCCACCACCGCCGTCACCGGCGCGCTCACCGCATCCGTTCTCGCCGGTGCCCTGATGGCCGTCCCGGTCGGGCGGTGGCTCGACCAGCACGGCGGACGCGTCCTGATGACCGCCGGCTCCCTCGCCGCCACCGTCCTGCTGCTGGTGTGGTCCCAGGTCACCACCGTCGCCCAGCTCTACGCGGTGATGATCGGCGTCGGCGTCACCGGTGCGATGGTCCTCTACGAACCCGCCTTCGCCGTCGTCGTCTCCTGTTTCAGCCCCGAACGACGCGGCACCGCGCTGCTGGCCGTCACCATCGTCGCCGGTTTCGCCAGCACGATCTTCCTCCCGCTCACCGGCCTACTGGTCGAACACCTCGACTGGCGCGGCGCGCTGCTCGTCCTGGCCGCCGTTCACGGCCTGGTCGCCGTGCCCCTGCACGCTCTCGCGGTCCGTCGGGCGCCGGCGAGCCCACGCACCACCAGCCCGGGCGTCACCGGGCCGAACCATGAGCAGCGGCGGGCCGTGGTGCGGAGCGCGATGCGGGACGCGCGATTCTGGGTCCTGGCCGTCACCTTCGTCGCCCACGGCGCGGCGACCAGCACCATGACCGTGCACCTCGTCGGCTACCTCACCAGCCGCGGTCACCCGGCCACCTTCGCCGCCAGCACCGCCGGGCTGCTCGGGGTCCTCTCCGTCACCGGCCGGCTCGTCCTCACCGGTGCCCGGCGGCGGCTGCGCCTCACCACGATCGTGGCCGCGATCTTCACCGTCCAGGCAGTCGCCGTTCTCGCCCTACCCTGGCTCGCCGGCACCCGCGCCGGCGCCGTCGTCGGCGTCATCGGCTTCGGACTCGGGTTCGGCGTCGCCAGCCTGGCCACCCCGGCCCTGGTCGCCGACCGCTACGGCACCACCGCCTACGCGAGCCTCGCCGGCCGGATGGCCGCATTGGTCACCGTCGCGAAAGCCACCGCCCCGCTCGCCGCGGCCGCTGTGCTGCACACCGCCGGTGGCTACCGCCTGCTGCTCGCCGCGGTCGCCGGCTGCTGTGCCCTCGCCGCCGCCGGCATGCTCACCGGCGGCCGACGGGCTCCGTGACGCGTACCGGGTCGGTCTCCAGCAGCTCCGTCGGCACCGGCTCGACCTCGACCCGGTTGTCGTGGAACGTCGGACCGCCGCCCAGGTCGGTGTCGCGGACCGCGGTGACCGCGTTGACCGTGGCCCGGCCCGGGCTCAGCCGCGCCCAGTACGCCTTGTACGTGAAGGCCAGGCCGGGACGGGTGGCCTCGTCCACGGCGACCGCGGCCAGGAAGGAACCCCGGTCGTTGTGCACCCGCACGGCGTCACCGTCGGCCAGGCCGCGGGCCGCGGCGTCGTCCGGGTGCAGGTGCACCCGGGGCGGCCCCATCCGGCCGGCGTGCCAGGGCAGCGAGGCGAAGGTGGAGTTCATCAGGAACCGCCCGGCCGGGGCGACCAGCACCAGCGGGAAGCGACGGGCCAGGTCCGGGTCGGCCGCCTCCACCGGCGGCGTGTACCCGACCAGCGGGTCCACCCCGTGCCGGGCGAGCGCCGGGTCGAGCAGCCGGGCCCGGCCGTCCGGCGTGGGGAAACCGCCGTCGGCGTACGGGGCCGAGCCGACGGCCACCCCGGTCGTCCGGGCGTACGTCCGCTCGCGCAGCTCCTCGAAGCTGACCGGCGCGTCGCGGAGCAGTTGCCGGGCCAGGTCCTCGTCACTGTCCCGCAGCCGGGGATGGTCGAGGCCGAGCGCCGCCGCGATCCGACGGAAGATCTCCGTGTTCGGCAGCGCCTCGCCGGGCGCCCGGGTCACCGGCAGGTTGAGCGTCGTGTAGTGGTGGCCGTAGGAGGAGTGCAGGTCGAGGTGCTCCGGCTGCATGGTGGCGGGCAGCACCACGTCGGCGAAGTCGCAGGTGTCCGTCCAGCGCTGTTCGAGCACGACGGTGAACAGGTCGTCGCGGCGCAGGCCGGCGTGCACCCGGGTCTGGTCCGGCGCGGTGGCGGCCGGGTTGGCGTTGAAGACGACCAGCGACGTCACCGGCGGATCGGCCTCGCCGGTGAGCACGGCGGCGAGCCGGCTCATGTTGACCGACCGGGCGGGCGGGGCCGCCATGCCGGGCGGCCGCACCACCGCCTCGTCGTCGACCGGGTGGTGGCCGCCCGTCATGCAGAGGGCCCCGCCGCCCGGGTACCGGAAGTCGCCGGTGACCAGTGGCAGCGCACAGATGGCCCGGATCGCCTGACCGGCGCCGTGGTGCCGTTGCAGGCCCAGCCCGACCCGGATCGCGGTGGGGCGGGTGGTGGCGATCCGCTCGCCCAGCCGGCGTACCGCCTCGACGGGGAGGCCGCACTCCGCCGCGGCCCGCTCCACCGGCCACTCGCCGAGCCGGGCCGCCAGCTCCGGCCAGCCCACCGTGTGCGCCGCCAACCACGCCTCGTCGGCGGCGCCGCTGTCGAGGACGTGTCGCATCAGCCCGAGCGCGAGGGCGGCGTCGGTGCCGGGCAGCGGTGCGACGTGCTCGTCACTTCGCGCGGCGGTGTCCGTCCGCAGCGGGTCGATGGTCACCACGTACGCGCCGCGCTGCCGGGCCTCCTGCACGAAGGGCCACTGATGCAGGTTCGTCGAGAGCAGGTTGGCGCCCCAGAGCACGATCAGTTTCGCATCCACGATGGACTCGGGCTCGAAGCCCACCGCGCCGCCGTACATGGAGCGCAGGGCCGCCCCGGCGGCGGCGGTGCAGATCGTCGTCCGCAGCCGGGAGGCGCCCAGGTGGGCGAAGAGCCGTGGACCCATGGTCCAGCCCTGCACGTGTCCCATCGTGCCCGCGAAGTAGTAGGGGAGGATGGCCTCTGGGCCGTCCCGGTCGATCGTCGCCCGCAGCCCGGCCGCCACCCGGCCGATCGCCTCTTCCCAGGTGGCCGGCCGGTAGGAGACCGGCCCGACGCCCTTCGGTCCGGTCCGCACCATTGGGTGGGTCAACCGGTCGGGCCCGTTGACGGCGTCCAGGTAGCGGTTCACCTTGCCGCAGAGCACGCCCCGGGTGAACGGGTGGTCGCGGTCGCCGCGCAGCGCGACCGCCCGGCCGTCCTCCACCGTGAGCTGCCAGGTGCAGGTGTCCGGGCAGTCCAGCGGGCAGGCACCGGGATGGGTGGCGCGGGACATGGCACGGATGCTACCGACCCCACGAGCGGCCGGGGACGGCGGCGAGGGCTCGGCTCCGGCAGGATGGGAACCCCTCGACCCCGGGAGGACGGCATGACGGTCACCGCCGACGACCTGGACGCCGCCCTGTCCAGCCTGGTCGCCGCGCTCGGCCCGGCCATCGACGCCGACTGGTCGGTACGGGCC
>NZ_QGGF01000429.1 GCF_003857015.1 Micromonospora globispora
AGGCGGCGGCGTCGACGTGGCCCAGCAGCGGCCCGGCCGCGCGCACCGCCACCAGGACCAGCGCGGTGTCGAGCACGTCCTGGCTGGTCGCGCCGAGGTGCACCCAGGCCCGCGCCTCCGCGGGTACGGCCTCGGTCAGCGCCCGGACGAGCGGGACGACCGGGTTGCCGGCGTTCTCGGCCGCCCGGCCGAGCGCGGCGGGGTCGTACCGGTCGGCGTGGCACCCGGCGGCGATCGCCTCCGCCGCCGCCCGGGGTGCCAGGTCGCAGTCGGCGGCGGCCAAGGCGAGCGCGGCCTCGGCGTCGAGCATGGCCTGGAGCAGCGCCCGGTCGGTGAGTTCGGCGTCGACGTCGGGGTCGCCGGAGAGGCCGCCGAGCAGGCCGTCAGACGGCGAAGAAGACGGTCTCATGCTCCCCCTGCAGGTGGATGTCGAACCGCAGCCCGTCCGGCGCCGCGTCCGCCAGCAGCGTATGGCGGCGGCCGGGGTCCACGCTGCGCAGCACCGGATCCGCGGCGTTGGCCGCCGCCTCGTCCGGGAAGTAGAGCCGGGTGACCACCCGGTGCAGCAGACCGCGCGCGAAGACCGACAGGTTGAGGTGCGGCGCCTCGGTGCCGCCGTCCGGGTCGGGCAGCGCTCCCGGCTTGACGGTCAGGATCTCGTACCGCCCGTCCGCGTCGGTGGCGCTGCGCCCGAAGCCCCGGAACCCGGGCACGGACGGCTTCCGCGCGCCGCGCGGATCGTCCGGGTGGTCGAAGCGCCCGTCGGGGTCCGCCTGCCAGGTCTCGACCATCCCGTCGACGACCGGGTTGCCGGCGCCGTCGAAGAGCTGCCCGCGGATCCAGAACGCGCCCGGTGTCCCCTCCGGGACGACGTACGGGCCGTCGGGCCAGAGCAGGCCGATGTGCAGGTACGGCCCGACGGTCTGCGCGGGGGTCACCCCGAGTCGGTCACTCATCGTCGTCCTCGTCCTCGAAGGGGGTGCTCTCCCGGCCGCGCAGCACGATGTCGAACTCGTACGCCAGCGCCCACTCCGGCCGGGTGGTCGCGTGGTCGTAGCGGGCGATCATCCGCTCCCGCGCCTTCGGCTCGCGGACCGAGTTGAAGATCGGGTCCTGGAAGAAGAGCGGGTCGCCGGGGAAGTACATCTGGGTCACCAGCCGCTGGGTGAACGCGCGGCCGAAGAGCGAGAAGTGGATGTGCGCGGGACGCCAGGCGTTGTCGTGGTTCTTCCACGGGTAGGCGCCGGGCTGGATGGTGACGAAGCGGTACCGCCCGTGCTCGTCGGTGAGCACCCGCCCCACCCCGTCGAAGTTGGGGTCCAGCGGGGCCGGCCAGGTGTCCACCGCGTGCCGGTACCGGCCGGCGGCGTTGGCCTGCCAGATCTCCACCAGGGCCTGCGGCACCGGGTGGCCGTCGCCGTCGAGCACCCGGCCGTGCACGATGATCCGCTGCCCGAGCGGCTCCCCCTCGTGCTGGCGGGTCAGGTCGTGGTCCAGCGGGCCGAGCCGTCCCTCGCCGAGCAGCGGCCCGGTGACCTCGGTCAGCCGCTGCGGCAGGTACGTCAGCGGCTGCCGGGGCGAGCGCGGCACGGTCGACCTGTAGCCGGGGCTGAGCAGGGGCGGATGGGCGTCGACGTCGTCGCGCCGGTACTGCGGCAGCACCAGACCGCTCTCGGTCCGGCGCACCATGTCCTGGGTCATGACCTCTCCCCTCAGGCTTCCAGCACGACGGCCAGCCCCTGGCCGACCCCGATGCAGATGGCCGCGAGTCCCCGCCCGCCACCGCGGCGGTGCAACTGCCACGCCAGCGAGCCGAGGATCCGCGACCCGGACGACCCGAGCGGATGCCCGAGCGCGATCGCCCCGCCCTGCGGGTTGACGATCTCCGGGTCGAGCTCCGGCCATTCGCCGAGGCACGCGAGCGACTGGGCGGCGAACGCCTCGTTGAGTTCGACCACGTCGAGGTCGGCCCAGCCTATGCCGGCCCGGCGCAGCGCCTCCTGCGCGGCGGCCACCGGGCCGATGCCGAACAGGTGCGGCTCGATCGCGGTGACGGCGCGGGAGACGATCCGGGCCAGCGGTGGCCGGCCGATCGCGTCGGCGCCGGCCCGGTCGGCGAGCAGCAGGGCGCTCGCGCCGTCGTTGAGCGGGGACGAGTTGCCGGCGGTCACCGTGCCCTCGGGCCGGAAGACCGGCTTGAGCCGGGCGAGGGCCTCCGGGGTGGTGGTGGCGCGGATGCTCTCGTCCCGCTCGACCTCGGTGCCGGGCACCGGGCTGACCTCGTCGGCGTAGCCGCCGGCGTCCCAGGCCCGGGCGGCGAGCTGGTGGCTGCGGTACGCGAACCGGTCCTGCTCCTCGCGGGAGATCTTGTACCGGTCGGCGAGGATTTCCGCCCCCTCGCCGAGCGCCACCGTCCACTCCTGGGGCATCCGCGGGTTCACCATCCGCCAGCCGAGGGTGGTCGAGTGCAGGGTCTCGTGCCCGCGGGGATAGCCCTGTTCAGGCTTGGGCAGCACCCAGGGCGCGCGGCTCATCGACTCGACGCCACCGGCCACGCAGATCGAGGCGTCACCGAGGGCGATCGCCCGGGACGCGCCGATCACCGCCTCCAGGCCGGAGCCGCAGAGCCGGTTCACCGTGGCGCCGGGCACCGACGGGGGCAGGCCGGCCAGCAGCACCGCCATCCGGGCCACGTCCCGGTTGTCCTCGCCGGCACCGTTGGCGTCGCCGAGCAGCACGTCGTCGATCCGGGCCGGGTCGAGGCCGGGGCTGCGCCGCACCACCTCGCCCACCACGTGGGCGGCGAGGTCGTCGGGGCGTACGCCGGCCAGGCCGCCGCCGTACCGGCCGATCGGGGTGCGTACCGCGTCGAGGATGTAGACGTCGTTGCTCATCGCGCCGCCACCTTCTTCGTCGCCTCCAGGGCGCGCAGGACCGTGAGCTCGTGCTCGGTCGGCGGGTCGACCGCGGCGAGGTCCGCGGCGACGGCGAGGTCCCAGCCGGTGGCGGCCCGGGCCTGCTCGACGGTCACCCCGGGGTGCAGCCGGGTCAGGGTCAGCTCGCAGGTCTTCGGGTCGGGCTCCAGGACGCCGAGGTCGGTGATCACGACGCGCGGGCCGCCGCCGCGCAGCCCGAGCCGCTCCCGGTCACCCGGTCCACGGCCGTACCCGACGGAGGTGACGAAGTCGACCCGGTCGATGAACGTACGCAGGCTCTGCCGGACGACCACGACCACCTCGCCGCAGGACGCGGCGATCTCCGGGGCGCCCCCCGCACCCGGGAGGCGGACCTTGGGGTCGGCGTAGTCGCCGCCGATCACCGTCGTGTTGATGTTGCCGTACCGGTCGAGCTGGGCGGCGCCGAGGAAGCCGACGTCGATCCGGCCGGGCTGGAGCCAGTAGTTGAAGACCTCGGGCACGGAGACCACCGCGTCGGCGGTGTCGGCGAGGATTCCGTCGCCGATGGAGAGCGGGAGCCGGTCGGGCTTCGCGCCGAGGCAGCCGGACTCGTAGATGAGCACCAGGTTGGGCGCGTGCGTGGCCCGGGCCAGGTTGGCCGCGGTGCTGGGCAGGCCGATGCCGACGAAGCAGGCGGTGCCGTCCCGCAACTGCCGGGCGGCGGCCACCGTCATCATCTCGTCGGACGTGTACTCCGCGCTCACGCCTGCACCTCCGCCTTCAGCACGTGCTGCTCCATCCACTCGCGGAAGGTGTCCCGGTCCCGGCTGACCGCGTCCCAGCGGACGTAGAAGTCGTTGTCGCGGACCGAGTAGCCCTGCGCGTAGGAGGGGTGCGCGCCGGCGGGCACCTCGGCCACCGCGGTCACCGCCCAGCTCGGCAGGACGACCTGGCCCGGTACCGGTTCGAGCTCGTCGACGATCTCCTCGACGGTGACCAGCGAGCGGTGCGCCGCGAGGACCGCCTCCTTCTGCACCCCGGTGATG
This sequence comes from Micromonospora globispora, assembly GCF_003857015.1. GTDB lineage: Bacteria > Actinomycetota > Actinomycetes > Mycobacteriales > Micromonosporaceae > Micromonospora > Micromonospora globispora. Next base: position 3,944 of record NZ_QGGF01000429.1, read on the forward strand.
CCCCACATCTGCACGTTGCCGGCCCGGTCGGCCCGCTGGGCGTGCACGACGGTGACGTCGGGGCGCAGCGCGGGCACCGCCGTCAGCACCTCGCCGGTGAACGGGCAGGTGATCGTCTTGATGTTGCCGGTGTGCCGCGGCAGGTCGGTGCCGGTGTAGCCGCGCAGCACCGCGAACGGCAGGCCGGAGGCTCCGGCGACGAACCGGTTGGCCATCCCCGCGTGGCTGTGTTCCTCCAGCTCCAGCGGCACCGGCCAGGAGTTCTGCACCGCGTCGCGGAAGCGGTGCAGCGATCCGACGCCGGGGTTGCCGCCCCAGGAGAAGACCAGGCGGCGGGCGCAGCCCATGCCGATGAGCTGGTCGTAGATGACGTCCGGCGTCATCCGGACCAGGGTCAGGTCCTGCCGTCCCTGACGGATGATCTCGTGGCCGGCGGCGAACGGGATGAGGTGGGTGAAGCCCTCCAGGGCGACCACATCTCCGTCGCGGACCAGGTCCGCCACGCCCTCGGCCAGCGAGACGAGCTTCGCCATGAGCCTCCCCGTCTCCTGCGAATTCCTCGGCCTGCCCGCTGTTCGCTATGCGGACTGCCGTCCTCATGTCGAACGTAATGCCCGTCGACGCGATCCGTCAACGAGCCCGACCTGCGAACGTGCTCGTTGCAGAAATGTTGCGGCGACCCGTTGACGTGAGCGGAGTCACCGTGCCAACGTTCTAAATGAGAACAGCCGTTCGGCTAGCGAACATACCCCCGGGCTCCTCCGAACCGGGGCCCCCACCACCCCACGGTCCCCCGGGACCGCCGGACGCGGGAGTTACCTTCATGCGCCGTCTCATCACCAGCGCCATAACCGCCGTAGCCCTGCTCACCGCCACCGCCGCCTGCGGTTCCGGCGACGGCGGTGGTTCCGGCGGGCAGGGCGGAGGGCCCACCAAAGTCAAGGTCGGGGCCATCCCGATCGTCGACGTGGCCCCCCTCTACCTCGGCAAGGAGAAGGGCTTCTTCGCCGAGCAGAACATCGAGGTCGAGGTGGTCAACACGACCGGCGGCGCGGCCGCCGTACCGGGCGTGGTCAGCGGCGAGTTCGACTTCGCCTTCGGCAACGTGGTGTCGCTCATCGTCGCCCACTCGCAGAACCTGCCGCTCAAGGCGATCGCCGAGGGCAACTCGTCCACCGGCCAGCAGGGCAAGGACTTCAGCGGGATCGTGGTGCCCAAGGACAGCCCGATCAAGACCGCGGCCGACCTCGCCGGCAAGACCGTCGCCGTGAACAACCTCAAGAACGTCGGCGACACCACGGTCCGCGCGTCGATCCGCAAGGCCGGCGGCGATCCGTCCGGGGTCAAGTTCGTCGAGCTGGCCTTCCCCGACATGCCGGCCGCCGTCGCCGCCAAGCGGGTCGACGCGGCCTGGGTGGTCGAGCCCTTCCTGACGGTGACGAAGGACCAGGGCGCCCGGATGATCGCCTCCAACATGGTGGACGCCGCCCCGAACATGACCGTGGCGACCTACTTCACCAACGAGAAGACCATCAAGACGAAGGCCGACCTGGTCAAGCGCTTCACCGCCGCCATCGAGAAGTCCCTCCAGTACGCGCAGGAGCACCCGGACGAGGTGCGCAAGGTGCTGCTGACGTACACGAAGATCAGCCCCGAGGCCGCGCAGAAGATCACGCTGCCGGCGTTCCCCACGGAGATCAACCGGGAGTCGGTCCAGACGATGGCCGACATGATGCTCTCCGACGGCCTCATCAAGCAGAAGGTCGACGTGGCGGAGCTGCTCCCGTGACGTCCACGACCACGCTCGCCGCGCCAGCCCGGAAGTCCCGGGCCGGCGCGGCCGGTCGGCTGCGCGGGGGCAACGCCCTGCTCGGCGTGGCAGGGTTCGCCACCTTCCTCGCCCTGCTGGAGCTCGTGCCCCGCGTCGGCCTGGTCTCGCCGGAGTACCTGCCACCCGTCAGCCGGATCGGCGTGGCGCTGGCGGACCTGGCCGGCGACCCCGCGTTCTGGACCGCGCTCGGTGACACCGTCCGGGGCTGGGCCCTCGGCCTGGCGATCGCGGTGGCGCTCGGCGTCGTCGTCGGCTTCGTCATCGGCACCGTCCCCGTGCTGCGCGAATTCTCCGCCTCGACGATCGAGTTCCTCCGGCCCATCCCGTCGGTGGCCCTCATCCCGCTGGCCGTCCTGGTCTTCGGCACCGACCTCCGGTCGGTCCTGCTGCTGGTGGTCTACGCGGCGTTCTGGCAGGTCCTCGTCCAGGTGCTCTACGGCGTGCAGGACGTCGACCCGGTCGCGCAGGACACCGCCCGCACCTTCGGGCTGAACCGCTGGGGTCGGATGCGGTACGTCACCTGGCCGACCGCACTGCCGTACGTGCTCACCGGGGTCCGCCTCGCCGCCGCCGTGGCGCTGATCCTCGCCGTCACCGCCGAGCTGGTCATCGGCGCGCCGGGGCTCGGCAACGAGATCGGCACCGCGCAGTCCGGCGGCGCCGTCGCCCGGATGTACGCCCTCGTCATCGTCACCGGGCTGCTCGGCGTGGCGGTCAACGTCCTTGCCCGGCGGCTGGAACGGTGGCTGCTCTCCTGGCACCCGTCGCTGCGCCGGGAGGTGGCGGCATGAGCGTCCTGCGCCGGATCACCCGCTCGACCGTCGCGGCGCTCGCGGTGCCGGCCGTGCTGCTCGCCCTCTGGTGGGTGCTCACCGCGGACAGCGAGAGCTACTACCTGCCGCCGCTGTCGCAGATCCTCAGCACCTTCGACGACGTGTGGCTCTCCGACCGGCTCGCCGCGGACGTGCTGCCCAGCCTGCTGCGTCTGCTCGGCGGCTTCCTGGTCGCGGTGCTGCTCGGCGTCGGGCTCGGGGTGCTGATCGGTTCGCTGCGCCGGCTGCGCGCGTTCTGCGAACCGGTGCTGGAGTTCCTCCGGGCGATCCCGCCGCCGGTGCTCGTCCCGGTGCTGATGCTCTTCGCCGGCATCGGCGACACGATGAAGGTGCTGGTGATCGTCTCCGGCTGCCTCTGGCCGATCCTGCTCAACACCGTCGAGGGGGTCCGGGCGGTCGACGAGGTGCTCGTCGAGACCTGCCGCTGCTACGGCGTACGCGGGCGGGCCCGGCTCTGGCACCTGGTGATCCGGTCGGCCAGCCCGCAGATCGTCACCGGCATGCGCCAGGGGCTCTCGGTCGGCATCATCCTCATGGTCATCAGCGAGATGTTCGCCGCCAGCAACGGGCTGGGCTTCACCATCATCCAGTTCCAGCGAACGTTCGCGGTCACCGAGATGTGGACCGGCATCCTGCTGCTGGGTGTGCTCGGGTTCCTGCTCGCCCTGCTGATGCGGCTGTTCGAGCGGCGGGTCCTCAACTGGTATTTCGGGCTGCGCCAGGCGCAGCGAGGCGGGAGTCGATGACTGTCATGACCCAGACCCAGACCCAGTCCCGGACCGGCACCGAGGTGCTGCTCGACGTCCGCGGCGTGCGCAAGGTGTACGAGGGGCACGGCCGCTCGGTCGAGGCCGTCCGCGACCTCACCTTCGCCGTCGGAAAGGGCGAACTCGTCTGCGTGGTCGGCCCCTCCGGCGCCGGCAAGACCACCCTGCTCAAGTGCATCGCCGGGCTGCTCGCCCCGACCTCCGGCGAGGTCGTGCTCGAAGGCGCGGCCGTACACGGCCCGCCGCCCGGCATGGCGGTGGTCTTCCAGGAGTACGGCCGCAGCCTCTTCCCCTGGATGACCGTGCGGCGCAACGTCGAGCTGCCGCTGAAGGAGAAGAAGCTGCCGAAGGCGCGCCGGGAGGAGCTGATCCACCGGGCGCTGGACGCCGTCGGCCTCGCCGACGTGCAGTCGGCGTACCCGTGGCAGCTCTCCGGCGGCATGCAGCAGCGGGTCGCCATCGCCCGGGCCATCGCGTACGAGCCACACATCCTGCTGATGGACGAGCCGTTCGCGGCGGTCGACGCGCAGACCCGGGCCGACCTGGAGGACCTGGTCCGGTCGCTGTGGCACCGGCTCGGGGTGACCACCCTCTTCGTCACCCACGACATCGACGAGGCGGTCTACCTCGGCCAGCGGGTGCTGGTGCTCTCCTCCTCCCCCACGGTCGTGCTGGACGACGTCACCATCGACCTGCCCGACGAGCGGGACCAGCTCACCACCCGCTCGTCCAGCCGCTTCGCGGAGCTGCGCGGCCACGTGTTCGAGCAGGTGCAGCGCGCCAAGAAGCAGTCCGCGCCGGTGGCGACCGCATGACGACGGTCCGCGAGGCCACCCTCGACGTGCTGCGCGGCTGCGGGATGCACCGCATCTTCGCCAACCCGGGCTCCACCGAGGTGGCCTTCCTCGCCGACCTCCCCGACGACCTGGAGTTCGTCCTCGCCCTGCACGAGGGGTCGGTGGTCGGGATGGCCACCGGGCACGCGATCGCCACTGGGCGGCCCGCGTTCGTCAACCTGCACACCACGGCCGGACTCGGCAACGCGGTCGGCGCGCTCGCCACCGCCCGGGTCAACCGGGCGCCGCTGGTCGTGGTGGTCGGCCAGCAGGACCGCCGCCACCTGGCGCTGGAACCGTTCCTCGCCGGGCGGCTGGAAGGGCTGGCCGGGCCGTACCCGGTCTGGGTCAACCAGCCGGTCCTGCCGCAGGACGTGCCGGCGGCGATCCGCCGGGCGTGGCACGAGGCGGTGCAACACCAGGGCCCGGCCATCGTGGTCGTGCCGATGGACGACTGGTCCGCGCCGGTCGACCCGGCGCTCGGACTGGCCGCGCCGGCGGCCGTGCTGCGTGCCGGCTCCGCCCCCGGGCCGGCCGCCGACGAGCTGGCCCGGCTGCTCGACCGCGCCGCCAACCCGGTGGTCGTGGTCGGCGCCGGGGCGGACGACCGCCGCACCTGGGACGCGCTGGTGTCGCTGGTGGACCGGATCGGCGCACCGGTCTGGCAGGAGGCGTTCGGCGCCCGCGCCGGCTTCCCGCAGGACCACCCGCGCTTCGCCGGGCACCTGCCCGCCGGCCGGTCCCGGTTGCGCGCGGTACTCGACGGGCACGACCTAGCGGTGGTCGTCGGCACCGGCGCCTTCCGGCAGTACCCGTACGAGCCGGGCCCGCTGGTGCCCGACGGGCTCACCGTGGCGGTGGTCTCCGCCGACCCCGACGAGCTGCACCACAGCCGGGCCGACCTCGCCGTGCTCGCCGACCCGGCGGCGTTCTGTGCCGCGCTGACCGAGCAGGTGTCGCCCCGTGCGGTCGCCCCGCCGGATCGCCGCGTCGAGCCGGTCGAGCCGCCGGCGCCCGGCGAGCCGATCCGGGCGGTGCACGTCTTCACCGCGCTGGCCGAGCGACTGCCGCGGGACGTGGTGGTCGTCGAGGAGACCCCGTCCACCCGGCCCGACCTGCACCGGCTGCTGCCGGCCCGGGAACCGCGCGGCTTCGTCAGCGCGGCGATGGGCGGCCTCGGCTTCGGGCTGCCCGCCGCGGCGGGGCTGCGGATGGGCGACCCGAGCCGACCCGTCGTGGCCGTGCTCGGCGACGGCTCCTCGCTCTACGGCATTCAGGGGCTCTGGAGCGCCGCCCGGTACGGCTGCGGCGTGCTCTTCGTGATCCTCTCCAACGGCCGCTACGCGATCATGGACCGGCTGGCCGACAAGGTCGGCGGCAAGGCCCCCTGGCCGGCGTTCGAGGACGTCGACGTGCACGGCCTGGCCACCGCGCTCGGCTGCCCCGCCCGGCGGATCACCAGCCACTCCGAGCTGCTCGCCGCCCTCGACGAGGTCGTGCCGACCCTCGCCGACCGCACCGAGCCGCTCCTGCTCGACGTGGCGGTCCGCACCGAACAACACTTCGAACCCTGACCGGCGGCACCACCCCTTTTGAGGAGGACCCGATGACTCTGCTGGACACCAACACGTGGCACGGCATGGTCTACAGCGACGGCTGGGTGGAGGCGGCGGGCGGCACGGTCCCGGTGCTCTCCCCGGCCACCCGGGAGGAGATCGCGCAGATCGGCGTGGCGAACGCCGACGACGTGGCGCGGGCCTGCGCCCGGGCCGCCGAGGCGCAGCGCGCCTGGGCCGCCACGAACTACATCGAGCGCGCCGCCGTGCTGCGCCGCGCCGGCCAGCTCTGGGAGCAGCACGCCGCCGAGGTCGGCGAGTGGCTGATCCGGGAAGCCGGCTCGATCCCGCCGAAGGCCGGCGTGGAGACCGACACCGCGGCCCAGGAGTGCTACGAGGCGGCGGCGCTCGCCTCGCAGCCGCTCGGCGAGATCATCCCGAGCGCGCAGCCGCGGCTCAGCCTCGCCCGCCGGCTGCCGGTCGGCGTGGTCGGCGTCATCTCGCCGTTCAACTTCCCGCTCATCCTGGCGATCCGCTCGGTCGCGCCGGCCCTGGCCCTCGGCAACGCCGTGGTGCTCAAGCCCGACGCCCGTACCGCGATCGCCGGCGGCCTGGCCATCGCCCGGGTCTTCGAGGAGGCCGGGCTGCCCGAGGGGCTGCTGCACGTGCTGCCCGGCGGGGTGGAGGCCGGCGAGGCGCTGGTCGCCGACCCGCACGTCCGGGTCATCAGCTTCACCGGCTCGACGGCGGCAGGCCGCAAGGTCGGCGAGGCCGCCGCCCGCCACCTCAAGCGGGCCCACCTAGAGCTCGGCGGCAACTCGGCCCTGATCGTGCTCGACGACGCCGACCTGGACCTGGCCGCCTCCGCCGGCGCGTGGGGCTCCTTCCTGCACCAGGGGCAGATCTGCATGACCACCGGCCGGCACCTGGTGCATCAGAGCCTCGCCGAGCGGTACGTCGAGAAGCTGGCCGAGAAGGCGGACCACCTGCCGGTCGGCGACCCGGCCAAGGAGCAGGTGGCGCTCGGACCGATCATCGACGAGCGGCAGCGGGACAAGATCCACTCGCTGGTGACCGCGAGCGTCGACGCGGGTGCCCGGCTCGCCGCCGGCGGCACGTACGAGGGGCTGTTCTACCGCCCGACGGTGCTCGCCGACGTCACCCCCACGACCCCGGCCTACGCGCAGGAGGTCTTCGGCCCGGTCGCGCCGGTGATCGCCTTCTCCGACCTCGACGAGGCCGCGGCGCTCGCCCGCGACACCGAGTACGGCCTCTCCCTCGGCATCCTCAGCCGCGACGTGATGAAGGCGATGGCGCTCGCCGACCGCATCCCCAGCGGCAAGGTGCACATCAACGACCAGACGGTCAGCGACGAGGCGGTGGCGCCGTTCGGCGGGGTCGGCGCGTCCGGCACCGGCTCCCGGTTCGGCGGGCCGGCGGCGAACATCGAGGCGTTCACCGAGACGCAGTGGCTGACCATGCAGGGCAGCATCACCCGGTACCCGTTCTGAGCGACGGCGGAGGAGACGAGCGTGGCCGGCGGCATCCGTGACCCACGTACCTCGGTGACCTCGCGGGCGCTCGCCATCCTCGCCGCGTTCGACGTCGACCACCCGGCGCTGACGCTGAGCGACATCGCCCGCCGGGCGGGGCTGCCGGTGGCCACCGCGCACCGGCTGGTCGGCGAACTCGTCACCTGGGGCGCCCTGTCCCGCGGTCCCGACGGCGGCTACACCGTCGGCGTACGGCTCTGGGAGGTGGGGCTGCTGTCGCCGCTGCACACCCGGCTGCGCGAGGTTGCCGTGCCGTTCCTCCAGGACCTGCACGCCTCGGTACGGGAGAACGTCCACCTCGCGGTGCGGGACGGGGACGAGGCGCTCTACGTCGAGAAGGTCACCGGGCACCGGTCGGTGCCGATCGTCTCGCGGGTCGGCGGCCGGCTGCCGCTGCACGCCACCGGCGTCGGCAAGGCGCTGCTCGCCTTCCAGGACCCCGCGTACATCGCCACCTTCCTGCGTGGGCCGCTGCCGCGCTGCACTCCGTACACCGTCACCGAACCGGGGCGGCTGGCGCGGGAGCTGGCCGGGGTGCGGCGACGGGGCTGGGCGGCGACGAGTGAGGAGATGACGCTCGGGTCCTGCTCGGTGGCCGTACCGGTCCTCGGGCCGGACGGCACCGCCGTCGCGTCGATCGGCATCGTCGTACACAGTCTCGGGGCGAACCTGGAGCGCCTGGTGCCCGCGCTGAAGAGCGCGGCCGACCAGGTGGCCGCCCGGCTCGCCGCCACCGGCGACGACCCGTACCCGAGCCTGCGGCACGGCGTCGCACCGCACCGCCCGAC
>NZ_QGGF01000433.1 GCF_003857015.1 Micromonospora globispora
GTTGCCGCCCAAGGACACCATCTACGGCCGGCACATCCATACCAGCGGCTATGCGATACCGCTGTTCGTGCTCGCCTTCGCCCACCAGTGGGTGCTGCCCCTGCTCGCCGCCCTCGTCGCCGGGGACATCTTCGCCAACGAGGACCAGCACGGGACCTGGAAGACCATCCTCACCCGCTCGGTCAGCCGCACCCAGGTCTTCTGGGCCAAGACCCTCACCGCCGTCGGGTTCAACCTCCTCGTGCTGGCGCTGCTCGCCGCCAGCACGATCACCACGAGTCTGCTGGTCGTCGGCACCCAACCGTTGCCGGGGCTCACCGGCCAGCTCATCCCGGCTGGTCACGCGCTGCCGATCGTCGTTGCCAGTTGGGCCACCGCGGTGGCCCCGGTGCTCGGCTTCACCGCCCTGGCGATCCTGCTGTCCGTCACCACCCGTAACCCGACCATCGGGGTCGCCGCGCCCGTCGTCCTCGGCATGATCATGCAGCTGCTCAGCAGCCTCGGCGGGCTCAACAAGGGCCGGCGATACCTGCTCACCACCCCGTTCGAGGCCTGGCACGGCCTGCTCACCGCGCACCCCTTCCACGCACCGATCGTCACCGGCGCGACCGTGAGCGCCGGCTGGCTGATCAGCTGCCTGACCCTCGCGTACCTCTACCTGCGTCGCCGCGACATCACCGGAGGCTGACCGATGAACCGCCTGCGCACCACCCTCCTCGCGGCCGGCCTCGCGGCCGCCGCCACCGGCTCCCTCACCGGATGCGGCCAGCCCGACGTCACCAAGGCCCGCCTCGAGCGGGCCATCACCCCCACCTTCACCAACCTCTACATCCAGCGCGCCACGCTGCTCGGCGAACCGGGCATCACCGTCGCAGGCATCGGCGCCTCCGCCGCCTGCGACCGCGGCGGCCCCAAGGTCCCGGACGTCGGCCCCGGCCCCGACTGGATCTGCATGATCCACTTCGTTGACGACCACGGACAGCCACAGGACGGCAAGTTCGAGGTCCAGGTCAAGTCCGATGCCACCTACGTCGCCGGCGGGCCCTCCAAGCTCATCGGCATGGCCACCATCACCGACAGCCACGGCCACGACGTGCCCAACCCCGTCTTTGAATTCGACGGCGCCTTCGATCCGGACGAATGAGCGATGGGGTGCCTTGACGCTCCAACGTATTGACGGTGACCTGGGGCACAGCATTCAATGTCGGAGTCGAGATGCATCGGCGCGGCCCCCATCCGGACGACCGCGCCGGCCACTTCGATCGATCCTCCTCTCACGTCACCGGAAGCCATGGTCAGGTTGCGGTAAGCGCGGTGGACAAACGGGTGAACGAGCGCCGGCGAAGGATGGTGTTCAGCTCAGCGCTGCACGTCCTCCCCCACGGCATCGCCATCATCTACTGCCTCATGACGTTGCACGAGCCACATCGGAGCCTCATGCTCACGGGCTACGGCTGCGGTATGGCCGCCGGCATCGCCGGTTTGTGGGCAGCGAAGCGGGTGACCACGAAGGCGTCGGGGTACCGCATCTCGTTCACGATCCTTTCGATCACGCTCGTCGCGATCGCGCTCGGCGCGTACTGGGACGGTGGCGCCGCCTCGCCGGCCGCGCTCGGATTCGTGACCACCTCGGTCTTCGTCGCCAGCTACACGCCGGACGTGCGTCTGGTGGTGGGCCTCACGACGCTCACCGTCGGGGCCTACCTCACTGTCAGCGCCACCGGACGACCGGTGCCCCCCGGTCATGTTTTCCTCTACGTCGCGGCCATGGTGATCCTCACCGCCGTCTGCTCCGCGCAGGCCCAGATACTCGCGCGGCAGCGGTCGCAGCTACGGTCACTCGCGGCGGTGGACCCGCTCACCGGCGCCCTCAACCGGCGCGGCCTGGCCGAGTTCGCCAAGCACGTCTTCAGGGACGGCTGTCGCCTCGGCCCGTCCCTGCTCTGCCTGGATCTGGATGACTTCAAGCTCGTCAACGACCGCCTCGGGCATGCCGCCGGCGATCGCCTGCTCCAGCGGACGGTGGTGGCGACGCGAGCGGTACTGCGCGCCGAGGACGCCATCGCACGTGTCGGCGGCGACGAGTTCGTCGTCGTCCTGGTCGACGCGGACGAGGGCACGGCGCGGACGGTGCTGACCCGGATCGACGCCGCCCTGCGCCCGCTTGCCCGGGTCAGCATCGGCTCGGCCACCGCTCCGCACGACGGTCACACGCTCGAAGCCCTGATGCAGGTCGCCGACCAGCGACTGTATCGAGTGAAACAGGAACGCCACCCGGTCGCCGACCCGCCGCCGGGCGACCGCCACGGCCCGCTGGCCGGCCGCTCCGACACCCTCGGGGTGCCGTAGCCGGACACCTGTCGATTCACGCACCGGCTCGCCGGTGGGCAGTTCCGATTCGCATGGGTCACCTTCTCGGTGTCTTCCAACCCGATGGTCCGGCTGATGACGGCTTTACCGGCCACAGTTAGCGGGCGGCACCCGGATCCACCGCGATCCGGTCGGCGAAGTCCATGGTCGCCACATCGCCGGGGTCCAGCCCGGCGCGGTGCCGATCGGTGACGATCGCGTGAAGCGTGCGGTCGTCGTAGAACCGGTCCCGCAGCACGGCGGCGTTGGCCAACGCGCAGTACCGCGATCCGAGGGCCCGGGCCGCCGCCAGCGTCACCAGCTCGTACCGGCGCTCGTCCATGCCGGCCCGGATCGCCGCGTTGAGCGCCTGCCAGGCGGCGTACGCCTCGGGCGCCAGGGCGAACACCCGGGCGTAGTTCGGGACGTATCCGAACCGGGCGGCATGACTTGCGTTGAGCGGCGACTCGGCCGGGGTTCGGAGGTGGGACATGGCCGGAACCGTAGAGCGCGGCGACCGGCCAGGACTGGGGAGAACTACCTATGTTGGGGAGTCGATCGTGACGGTGATCGGGCCGATCGGCAGGGTCCCGTCGTTCAAGGGCACGCAGCGGACACCACCGCGACCCCGCAACGCCCTCCAGGCACCCGGGCCGACGGCGACGTCCATCCAGGCGCACGGGTTCGCCGGGCGGCGGACCCGCAGGTGGACCGGTCCCTGCCCCGAGTCCAACGTCAGCACGAACCCGATCAGCTCGTCCACCGCGATGCCCGCGGTGAGCACGTTGCGCCTGACCTGCACGAGGTCGGATCCAGGCGGCAGTGACTCCTGCGCAATCACGGTCACGCTCGCGTCGCGGTGCGCCTGCTTGCCGAAGTACCGGTCACCGACGATGCCGAGACCCGCGCGGATCCGGATCTCCTCGACCAGTTCACCGGACGGTGCGGGCGCCGGACCGTCCGCGGGCCGGCCCACGTAGCGGTGCACGGGTGAGGCCAGCAACTGGACGATCCGTGGCATGGCAGCGATTCTACGAAGAGCCTGAGCCGCGCACATTCATCTCGGCAGATGCGGGGGGACCCTTCGCCGGCCGTGTCGTGCCGTACGATCGCCGTGCTGTCCCCGGGCACACGGAGGTCGCGATGGCGGGTACGACGTCGGAATCACTCGGGTCGGGCCGACGGCCCGCACCGGAAGAGCTCTCCCCGTCGTCGCGGATCGACCCGACCGTGCCGCATGCCGCCCGCCGCTACGACTACTGGCTCGGGGGCAAGGACAACTTCGCCGCCGACCGGGAGTCGGGCGACGCGGTCGCGGCGGCGTACCCAGCGATTCGCACGACCGTGATCGAAAACCGGCGTTTCCTCCAGCGAGCCACCCGTCACCTCGCCGCGGAGGCCGGCGTCCGGCAGTTCCTCGACATCGGCACGGGCATCCCGACCAGTCCCAACCTGCACGAGATCGCCCAGTCCACCGCACCGGAGTCCCGGGTCGTCTACGTCGACAACGACCCGATCGTGCTGGCGCACGCCCGGGCCCTGCTCACCAGCGCGCCGGCGGGCGCCACCGCGTACGTCGACGCCGACCTGCGCGACCCGGAGCGGATTCTGGACCACCCGGACGTCCTGGCGACGCTGGACCTCACCCGCCCGGTCGGCCTGATGCTGGTCGCGGTCCTGCACTTCCTCTGCGACAGCGACGACCCGTACGGGGTGACCCGGCGGCTGATCGAGGCCATCCCCTCCGGCAGCTACGTGGTGATCTCCCACGCCACCACCGATCTGGTCCCGCGGCACATCGCCGCCACCGCGGCGCCGACCACGACGACGAGCATGATCGACATGGCGTTCCGCACCCGGGACCAGTTCGCGGCGTTCTTCGACGGGCTCGACCTGATCGCCCCGGGCGTCACTCCAGTGACCGAGTGGCGTCCGGAGGACCGGCCGGAGCAGCGCACCCCGGTGGCGCAGGCCTCCATGTACGCGGCGGTCGCGCGCAAGCCCTGACCGGTGGGCAGCCCTTCTTCGGCGCTTGCTCGGCGCGCAGGGTCGGGGGCGCGCGGCCCGTCAGGATCGATTCGGTCTGGCCCGGTCGACGGTCAGGTCGACGTCGCGGTCCGGCGCGTCGGGTTCGACGAGGGTGAGCAGGCGTCCCGCCTCCTCCACCAGCGCGCTCTGCTCCGCCGAGGGCACGTCGCCGAACGTCCGCATCTGCAGCACGGCGCGCCGCCCGTCGCGGGCGACCGCCCAGGTCCCCGCACGACGTCGTCCATCAGGACGGTGGCGGCCACCGCCGGGGTGATGACCCGCTTCCTGTCCTGGTCGCTGATGACCCGCGTCCGGTCGGCGTGGGCGAGCAGGATGTTGTCGTACTCGGGGAGCAGGCGCGGCGGGGCCGGCACGTCGGGATCCGGCCGCGGCGCGTCGGGCAGGTCGAACAGTTCACGACCGTGCTCGTCGGCGAAGACGCGCAGCTGCGGGCGCTTACCGTCGACCACCTCGGCTCAGTGAGCCGGCGCGGCGCGTCGCTGCCGGACGAGGTCGAGCATCTCGTCGACCGAGCCGGCCGGGTCGGTCACCGGGAACTGCACGTCCCGGACCACCGCGTCCGGGTCGACCAGCAGGGTGAGCCGTTTGAACCGGTCGACCCCGCCGGCGCGGAACGTGGGCAGGAGCAGGCCGGCGGCGAGCCGACCGTCCTGGTCGGACAGCAGCGGGTACGGCAGCCGGGCGTGCTCGGCGAAGGCGCGTAGCTGGTCCGGGCGCTGGGTGCTGACACCCCGTACCTCGGCACCTGCGGCGCGGAACAGCTCGTGGCGGTCGGCGTACGTGCGGGATTCGAGGGTGCAGCCGACGGCGCCCGGGATCTCCTCCCAGCCGGGCGGGAGGCCCTGGGCGCCGGGGGCGAACGCGCCCGGGAAGAGGTAGAGCACCGTCCATCGGCCGGCGACGACCGGGGACTCCGCGCCACCGTCGTGCCGCGCCAGCGTCATCTCCGGTACCCGCCGACCGACCAGGTGGTGCACCCGGCGCGCCTCGGCGGATTGGGCGTCGGCGGTGGCGGTGAGGTCGCCCTGGCCCATCACGTGCCGGGCGCCCCAGTCCTGCAGGGCGACCAGGACGGGGAGCAGGCCCTCGCCCTTGCGGGTGAGGAGGTAGTCAAAGCGGGGCGGGTGCTGGGAGTAGGGCTCGCGGCGCAGCACCCCGGCCTCGACCAGCGCGCCGAGGCGTTCGGTCAGCGCGCGACGGCTGACGCCGAGTTCGCGCTGCAGGGCGTCGAAGCGGGTGGTGCCGCCGGCGATGTCGCGGACGATCAGGAAGGTCCACCAGTCGCCGAGCACGCCGAGCGCCTGGGCGATGCCGCAGTCCGCGTCGCCGAGGTCAGCGCGCCTCACATCCCACCTCCCGCCGGATCGGTCGCCTCGACTATAGTCCGTTTCAGATTGGAACTGACCGGCTCGCGAAACGGGGGTTGGCGGAATGACCGTCAGGCAGGGTGCCGGGGTGTTCTGGCGCTGGTGGACCGCCGGCACGACCAGCCAGGTCGGGTCGGCGGTCGGGGCGGTGGCGCTGCCGCTGACCGCGCTCACCGTCCTGGACGCGACCGCGTTCCAGATGGGTCTGATCGCCGCCGCCAGCTACGTCGCCTGGCTGGTGATCGGGTTGCCCGCCGGCGTGATCGTGCAGCGGCTGCCGCTGCGCGGCGCCCAGGTCGGCGCGGACCTGGCCCGCGCCCTGGCCGTGGCCTCCATCCCCCTCGCCTGGTGGTGGGGCTGGCTGACCGTCGCCCAACTGGTCGTCGTCGCGCTGGTGGTGAGCTTCGCCAACGTGCTCTTCGACGTCGCCAACGCCACCTTCCTCCCGGAGATCGTCAGCCGCGAGCAGCTGCACTCCCGCAACAGCCTCACCTCGGCCACGCACGCCGCCACCCAGCTCAGCGGTCCGTCGCTCGGCGGGCTCGCGGTGCAGGCACTCGGCGCGGTGCCGACGATCCTGGTCGACGCCGCCAGCTACCTGGTCTCGGCGGTGCTGCTGCGGTCGCTGCCGGCCCGCCGGGTCGACGCGCCCGACCGGTGGCCCCCGGTGCGCGAGATGATCGGCGAGGGCTGGCGCTACGTGACCCGCCACCCGGTCATGGGCCCGACCATGTGGACCGCGACCGCGGTGAACTTCGTCTGCGGGGCACAGCTCGCGATCTACCCGCTCTACCTGGTCCGGGAGCTGCACGCGCCGGCCGCCCTGGTGGGCGTGCTGCTCGCCGTCGAAGGGGTCGGCTCGCTGGTGGGCGCCACCCTCACCCCGTGGATCACCGGCCGCTGGGGCACCGCCCGCTCCCTGGTCGTGGCCTGCCTGGTCTCGGTGGCGGGCGCATTCCTCGTCCCGGTGGGCGTCGGCTGGCCGGCCTACCTCGCGTTCGCCGCCGGCAACGTCGTCTTCGCCGGAGGCGTCGTCGTGCTCAGCGTGACCACCCGGACGTACCGGCAGACCGCCAGCCCGCCCGACCTGCTCTCCCGGGTCATGGCGACGGTCCGGTTCGTCTCCTGGGGTGCCATCCCCGTCGGCGGGCTGGTCGCCGGCGCCCTGGCCGGGCTGGTCGGCGCCCGCGTCACCCTCTTCCTCTTCGCCGGGGCGACGGTGCTGGCCCCGCTGGCCCTGCTCCTCTCCCCCGTCCGGAGCCTGCGCGACCTGGCCGACCTGCGCGTCGACGAGCCGATCGCGCAGCGGGACGAGGTCGCGGCGACGCGCTGACGCCGGGGCCCGCGAGCCGCCGGCTGGCGGGACCCGGTCAGCTCGGCAGGACCGCCACCGCGACCCGGCGGGCCCGGTCCGGGTGGGTGAGCACGTCCACGTTGTCCACGTACTGGTCGACGGCGCCGATCGGCGGCCGTTCGCGCAGGGCCGGATCGGTGATCGCGGCGCGCAGCGCGGCGACGAACCGGTTCGCGTTGAGCACCAGGAACGGCCGGTGATGGAACGGCCGGGCCGTGGGATCGACCCGCGGCGTCAGCCCGCTGTCGTTGGTCCAGCCGGCCAGCGCCTCCAGCGCCCGGACCAGCCCGCCCTGCCGCTCCGCCCAGCCGCCGGGCCCGAGAGCGTTGGTCAGCGCGTCCACCACCGGCGCCGCGGCCGGCAGCCGGGCGAAGAGGGTGCCGAGCCACTTGTCGTACGGGGGCCAGCGCCGGTGCAGCAGCAGGCCGAGGCGCATCAGGTCCCGGGCCAGCCGCGCGGTCACCACCCGGCTGCCCAGCTCGTCGCCGACCTCGGCGCACCGCCCGGCAAGGTGTTCGGCCTGCCCGACCCGGGCCCAGGTGGCGGCCAGCACGTACCGCCAGACGTCGTCCGGGTACCAGGCCAGCCGGGCCCGGACGGTGGTGAGCGCCCCGTCGAGGCCGTCGTGGAACACCGCGCCGCCGGTCAGCTCCGCCAGCCGTTGGGTGGACACGGAGAGCCAGTCGTCCGCCTGCATGCCGGGGCCGGGTGCGAAGCCGAGCCGGCCGCGCAGCCACCCGTCCAGCTCCGCCACGCCGACCCCGTGCCGGTCACCGTCGGAGTCCACCACGCCGAGGCGGACGTCCGGGCCACCGGCGAACCGGGTCGGCCAGCCGAGGAACTCCGCCGGCAGTTCGGCGTCGAGGACCTCGCACACGGGCGCGACGGCAGCCGGGTCGGCGACGAACAGCTGGCAGCGCGGCCCCCAGTCGTGGTCCGTGGAGCGCGGGGTGTCCAGGCCGAGCAGCTCGGAACCGCCGTCGAGCAGACCGGCGGCGTACCGCAGCCCGGGCAGGCGGCGGAGCAGCAGCGGAGCCACCGCCTCGTCGTGGAAGCGCCGGCAGAGGGTCAGCCCCGGTACGAAGACCATGGTGGCAGTCTGCCCGGTGCCGCCGGGGCGACCCAGCCGATATCGATCCACCGGCCGCCGCGCACCGATAGCCTGAGCCGCAGACGAGGAGGGCCGGATGGCAGCCACGGGGCGGGGCCGGACGACGGCACGGCGCCGCCGGCTGCTCCTGTCCGGCATTCTCGCCGTGGTGGGGCTGGTGCTGCTGGTGCTCGGGTTCACCGTGGCCAACGGCACGACAGCCGGGATCGAGGTGGCGCTCGCGATCCTGTTGCTGCTGGCCAGCTACGCCGTGCAGTACGTGGCCCGCCGGGAGACGCTGTACCGCCACGACCAGCGCTGAGCCGGGGCCACACGCGGCCCGATCAGGCCGTCCCCCACGTCGTCACACCGCTGTGCCAGGCTGTCGGGCGTGGCACACCAACCCCCGATTCTGCTGATCGACGCGCCCAGCCTCTACTTCCGGGCCTACTTCGGCATCCCGGAGTCGGCCGCGAAGACGGAGGACGGCCAGCCGGTCAACGCCGTCCGCGGCTTCCTGGACATGCTCGCCCAGCTCATCCGCACCCGCCGCCCCGACCGGATGGTCTGCGCGCTCGACCACGACTGGCGGCCGGCGTGGCGGGTCGAGCTGCTGCCGTCGTACAAGGCGCACCGGGTGGCGCCGGAGGGTGGCGAGGTGGTGCCCGACACCCTCTCGCCGCAGGTCCCGATGATCCTGGAGGTGCTCGACGCGGTCGGCATCATCGCCATCGGCGCCACCGGGTACGAGGCCGACGACGTGCTCGGGACGCTCTCGGTCACCCAGCCGGGCCCGGTGGAGGTGGTCTCCGGCGACCGCGACCTGTTCCAGCTCGTCGACGACACCCGCAAGGTCCGGCTGCTCTACGTCGGGCGCGGGGTGGCCAAGCTGGACGACTGCGACGACACCGCGGTCCGCGCCCGGTACGGCGTTCCCGCCGACCGGTACGCCGACTTCGCCGCGCTGCGCGGCGACCCGAGCGACGGGCTGCCGGGCGTGCCTGGCGTGGGCGAGAAGACGGCGGCCCGGCTGGTCGAACGGTACGGGAGCCTGGCCGGCATCCTGGCGGCGCTGGACGACCCCGGGTCGGGGTTCGCGCCAGGGCTGCGGGCGAAGCTGATCGCCGCGCGGGACTACCTGGCCGTCGCGCCGAAGGTGGTGCGGGTGGCCACCGACGTGCCGCTGCCCAAGCTGGCCACCGCGTTGCCGACCGCGCCGGCGGATCCGGACCGGCTGCTGGAGCTGGCGCAGCAGTGGAATCTGGCCGGCTCGTGCCGGCGGCTGATCGACGCCCTCGCCGGGCTGGCCTGATCGGTCCTGCGGCCGACGGTGACGCCACCGGCCCGTCCCGGGGCCACGGGCCGCGCCGGGTCGGGGCCGTCTGGGAGGGTGGCGCCGTGACGACGGGAACCGACTGGCAGGCGTGGCACCGCCCGTACGCCGACGAGAACTCTGCCCTGTCCCGCCGGCTCCGGCTGGTGCGGGAGCACATCGGACGCTGGCTCGACGACCGCCCCGACGAGAGGTTGACGGTGGTGAGCGCGTGCGCGGGTCAGGGCCACGACCTGATCGGGGTGCTCGCCGCGCGGGACGACGCGCCCCGGGTCCGGGCCACGCTTCTGGAGTACGACCCCGGCAACGTGGCCGCCGCCCGGGCAGCCGCCGAGGAGGCGGGACTGGCCGGCGTCACGGTGGTGCGGGCGGACGCGGGGCGGCTCGTCTCGTACGTCGGGGCCGTCCCGGCCGACCTCGTGCTGATGGCCGGCGTCTTCGGCAACATCTCCGACGACGACGTGCGCCGGACCATCCGTGCCCTGCCGCAGCTCTGCGCCATGAACGCCACGGTGATCTGGACCCGGACCCGCCGCGCGCCCGATCTGACCCCGGCGGTGCGGCGGTGGTTCCGGGAGGCCGGTTTCGTGGCGGAGGCGTTCCACGCGCCCGACGACGTGCTGTTCTCCGTGGGCGTGCACCGTTTCGTCGGCCCGCCCCGTCCGCTGGACGAGGCGGGCGACCTGTTCACCTTCATCGTCTGACGGCGGTCCGCCGGTCAGCGGGGCGGGGTGGAGCGCCGGGACGGGAACGGCGTGCCGGGCTGGCCCAGGGTGGACCGGCCTCGCAGGCCGACCGGGTCCACCGCCGGCTGCGGCGCGGCGACCGCGACGTGCTGGTCGGCGGACCGCCGGGCGTCGAGGTACGCCGTACCAGCCACGTCCTCCGCGGTGGGGGCGGCGAGCAGGGCGTAGACCAGCCCGACCACCACGAAGATCACCGCGAGGACGATCGGCACCAACAGTCCGCTGACCTCGGTGCCGCTGATCTGGTCCTGCCGGTGATGCAGGTGCACCGAGAGGGCACTCATCCCGGTGAAGTGCATGCCGTTGACGGCGATGCCCATGACCAGCGCCGAGGCGACGATGGCCAGGCCGCGGCGGACGGTCATCGCCAGCCAGAGCGCGACGGTGGCGGCCACCACCGCGATCAGCACCGACAGCACCACCCGGGGCCGGTCGTAGGCGAGGGTGCCGTCCAGCCGCATCGCGGCCATGCCGGTGTAGTGCATGGCGGAAACGCCGGCCCCGGTGAACAGGCCGCCGGCGATGAGCCGGAGCGCGGTGAGGCGGCCGGTGCCGACGATGGCGAGTCCGAGGCCGACGGCCGACACGGCGATCAGCGTGCTGGCCGCGGTGATCGGCACGTCGTAGCGGATCCGGGTCCCCTGGACGGCGAAGCCGAGAAGTGCATGGACCAGATGGCCGTACCGCCGATCGCCCAGGCGGCGAGCAGCCCCCACCAGGCCCGCTGCCCGGCGCTGCGCGCGGTACGGATCCGGCCGGCGCAGACCAGCCCGAGGACCGAACCCAGCACGGACAGCGCGTAGCTGAGGGCGGGTGTGATCCACCCGTACTCAAAGTGATTGATCTGCGCCATTCCAGCCTTTCCCCCGGTCGGTTACCGGCGCGTAGCAAACGCGCCTCAGCCATGATCGGGGAGCCGCTGAGCAGGCATGACACCACCCCCCGGGAAATCCGGGGGGTGGTGTCACAGTGACAGCGCGATGCGTCGATTGATCGCGCGTGGTGACCGAGAGTAAGACTCAGGCGGGGCCGTGGTAGGCCAGCACGCCCCGGTTCACCGCGGCGATGGCCTGCCGGGCGGTGGAGCGCAGCTCCGCCGACGCGCCGCCGGAGTCGGCGAGCTGGCCGAGCAGGTCGACCACCTGCCGCGCCCAGCGGACGAAGTCGCCGGCCGGCATCTCTCCGTCGATCTGGTGTCCGCTGGCGAGCACCTTCGCCAGGGCCTCACCCCGCGCCCACCGGTAGATCGGCCAGGCGAAGCCGAGGTCCGGCTCCCGGGTGACGGCGAGCCCCCGGGCGGCCTCGTCCGCCTCGATCTCGCTCCACAGCTTGAGCGTCTCGTCGACCGCGTCGGCGACCGGGCCGCGCGGCAGCGACGCCCGCTCCTCGAACTCCCGACGCGCCTCGAAGACCACCACGGACACCGCGGCGGCAAGTTCGGCCGGGGAGAGCCCGTCCCACACGCCGCGACGCAGGCACTCGGCGACCAGCAGGTCCGCCTCCGTCCAGATGCGACCGAGCATCCGGCCGGCGTCGGTCACCCCGCCGTCGGTGGACAGGTAGCCCCGCGCGGTGAGCAGCGCGACGATCCGGTCGAAGGTCCGGGCCAGGGAACCCGTCCGCCCGGCGACCCGCTGGCGCAGCTCCTCGGTGTCGCGTTCGAGGCGGCGCCGCCGCTCGGCCCAGCGGGCGTGCTCCTCCCGGTCCGGACAGTCGTGGCAGGGGTGCCGGCGCAGCTCGGTGCGGAGCTGGCTGAGCCGGTGGTCCTCGCCGGCGGCCTGCCGGGACCGGCCGCCGCGACGCCCGCCGTGCCGGTCC
>NZ_QGGF01000173.1 GCF_003857015.1 Micromonospora globispora
CGTCGCGGGGGTGATCGCGCCCGGCGGCGCGGCCGACGCGATCGACGAGCGGCGGCGGGTGCTGCTCGCCGCGGTGGCCTCGGAGCGGGCCGCCGCGACCGCGCGGCTGGAGCTCTACCCGCGCGACCTGGATCCGGTACGCGCGCTGCGGCTGGCCCAGGCCGGCGTGGTGCCTCCGGCGGCCTCGCTGGAGGCGGGTCGCGGGCTGACGCCGGAGCTGGTGACCCAGCGGGTGCGGACGCGCTTCCCGGAGCTGGACCCGTTGCCGCCGCACCCGAAGCTGGACCGGCTGCTCGCCGAGGCTGGCTTCGAGCTGCGCTGGGACCGCGACAAGTACGTCCCGCCGCCGCCCCGCAACGCGTCGTCCTCCATGTCGATCATGCAGCGGCGTCCGTCGCTGACCGTCACGCCGAGCCGGTGGACGGCCGAGTCGCCGGAGCTGGCGGCGGCGATGCGGGCCGAGGAGCGGCTGACCGGGGCGAGGTCCGCCGGCGGGTTCCGGGCGCTGACGGTACGACTGTCGCGGTACGGCCTGGCGCGCGAGGAGCTGGCCCGGCGCTTCGACGCCCGGCCGGTCAACGTGGCGGCCCGTTTCCTGGGCCACCTGCACGCCCTGGTCGATGCGCACCCGAAGCCGACCTGGGAGACGGTGGTCGGGGCGGACATTGCTCCGCCCGGCTCTCGGGGGGCCATCAAGCTGGGGGAGTACGTCGAGCGGGCGTGGCAGTTGGCCGCGCCGGAGCTGCGCGCCGAGCTGTCGGCCGAC
This sequence comes from Micromonospora globispora, assembly GCF_003857015.1. Classification (GTDB taxonomy): domain Bacteria; phylum Actinomycetota; class Actinomycetes; order Mycobacteriales; family Micromonosporaceae; genus Micromonospora; species Micromonospora globispora. Next base: position 767 of record NZ_QGGF01000173.1, read on the forward strand.
GCGGGTCCGGTGCTGCTGCACGACGCGGCGGTGCTGGCGCGGTACCGGGCGATGGACCGGCTCTACGAGCTGGCCGATGCGGCGCGCGGTGGGGTGGGTGGCGTGTGGCTGCTCTGCCCGATGGAGGACCCGGCGCTACTGCCCAAGCTGGACGGTGCGGTGGTGCGGGTGGGCGACAACGAGTGGATCGCGCTGCCGGACGCCTGGGTCGTCAACGCACACCGCAGCACAATGGCCGCCTCCTGACCGGCTGCCGTGGTCGACTGGATTGGTGGGAGGTCTGAATGGCGCCTCAAGAGCTACCGGAAGCGGATGTGGCTCGGGCGCGTCAGTGGTGCGACCAGCGTGTCCCCGAGCGTGTCCGTGACCAGGTGCGGATCGAGTGTGAGGAGGCGGCCCGCCACCTGACGATCGTCGAGTGCCGGGCCCCGTGGCGAGCCGACATGGGGTCGGAGTGGACGCGGCTTCCCGTCGCGCGCCTCCGGTACACCAAGAGCACCGGCACGTGGACGCTGTACCACCGGGACCGCAACCTCCGGTTCCATCGTTACGACCTGACTCCGCCCACCGGCAACATGGCCGAACTTCTCGACGAACTCGATCGGGACCCCACAGCGATCTTCTGGGGTTGACAGCTCCGATCAGTCGACTGTGCCGGGAGGCACCACCCAGGCGGTCGGCTGCCCGGTGATTGCCGTGATCATGTCGAAGTCACCGTCGTAGTGCAGCACGGTGGCGCCGTGGCGTTCGGCGGTGGCGGCGATCAGCAGGTCCGCCATCGACAGGGCGCGGTGGTTGCCCTTGTGGAGCGCCTGGACCTGGACGTCGATCGCCCGGTCCCAGATCTCGTCGGGCATGGCCAGCCAGTCGAAGCCGCCGAGCAGCCACCGCGCACGCTGCGCGTCCTTGGCGGTGCGGGCACTGTGGATCACTTCGATCTCCACCGCTCCACACACCGCCAGCAGCCCTCCGTCGGACAACTCATCGAGCACGGTGGCCACCGTGGGCTTGGGCCAGCGGGCGAGCGCCGATTTGTCGAGGAGGTAAAGTTCGCGGCTCACGCCGCGTCCGGCTTCGCCGTGCCCGTTCCGCCGGTCAGGTCGGGAAGCCCACCGGTCTTGAGCCAGTCGGCGAACTCGCGCCGCTTTTCCCGCTTGACCACGGCCTCGAGAGCGGCGTTGACCGTCGCCTTCTTCGTCGTGGTACCGAGGATCTTCGACGCCTCCGCGAGCAGCTCGTCGTCAACGTCCAGGATCGTTCGTGACATGGTCGGGGCGCCTCTCTGCCGGCAGCGAGTCAGCACCGATGATATCAAGAATTCGCGTAGTTGATATCACTGCTCTCGCGGCGCGCCGGACGAGATCACGTGGCTTGTGCGGACGCCACCGCGGCGCGCGACCGGCCCGGAAGTATCCGACCGGTATGTCAGGATGGCGGCATGACGACACCAGAGCTCCCCAACGGCGCCCCGACCTGGGTTGACATTGGTACGACCGACATTCCGGGTGCCGTCGCCTTCTACACCCGGCTCTTCGGCTGGACACACCTGGATTTCGGACCCGACGCGGGCGGCTACGGAGCGTTCCTCAAGGACGGCCGGCGGGCGGCCGGGATCGGCCCGGCGGCGGATCCGGAGCGCGGCACGTCCTGGGCGACCTATCTCGCTACGGACGACGCGACGGCGACCGCTGCCGCCGCGGAGGCCGCCGGCGCAAAGGTGATCATGGCACCGATGCAGGTGATGGACCAGGGCACCATGGCGATCCTGGTCGACCCCACGAGCGCGTACGTCTCGATCTGGCAGCCCGGCAAGCACCGCGGCGCCGAGGTGACCGGCGAGCACGGCAGCTTCACCTGGGCCGAGCTCATGACGAGCGACATCGCGGCGAGCAAGGCGTTCTACGCCTCCGTCTTCGGGGTCACGACGCGGGACGTGGCAATGGGCGGCAACGAGACCTACACGCTCATCGAGGCCGGTGGGCAGCCCGTGGCGGGAGCCATGCAGATCAGGCCCGACTGGGGACCGATGCCCTCGCAGTGGAGCGTCTACTTCGCCGTCGACGACTGCGACGCCACCGCGGACCTGGCCATCTCGCTAGGCGCGACGGAGAACCTGCGGCAGGACTCGCCCGCCGGGCGATTCGCCACACTCACCGACCCGCAGGGTGGCGGCTTCTCGATCATCAAGAACGACCCGAACTTCTCCATGTGACGCTGCGGCCGGCCCACCGTTCGAGGTTGGCGCGGGGCGGGTGTGTTCCCGTGCGGCGGTCAGCCGAGCCAGCGGCCGTCGCGCATGAGGACGCGTCCCTGCAGTTCGTTCGCCTCCCGCCAGGCCTGGATGCGCCGCGGCCGGATCAGGAAGTATTTGTAGGGCTCGTCGAGCTCGCGCGGGTCGAAACCGGTCTTGGTCGCGAACGCGTCGCCCGTCTCCGGGTCGAGGTCGGCGATGTCCACCGGTTCGGCGATGCCGTCGACGACGACGACGTCGCGCGTCGGCCCAAGGCTGAGTCGGACGCGGCCGTCCGCCAGCAGGTTGCGGCCGGTGACCGAGGCGCGCGGCGTCGAGATGAGGAACGCGGTCCCGTCCCAGAGGTACGAGAGCGGGATGAGGTGGACGCCGCCCGGGGAGCCCGACGTCGCGACCCAGAGATCGACGTCGCTCTCGAGTTTCGAGCGAGTGTCCCGCAGCCTCTCCTCAAGCCCACGTGGCGGCGCGCCCGTCATGATTCCTCCAGTCACTTCGTGGAGAGCCCTTCCTCCAGGGGAGGGCTCCATCGGTCATCAGTCGGTTCACCCGGCGGCCGTCCCGTGATCGGCGGCCAGCTAGGGCAGGCAGCAGTGACACATCAGGGCGTGGGTGCCAGCGATGCGGCCGCCCAGGCAAACCCGTCCGGGTCGGTGAAAGGCCCGGCATCGCCGCCGATCATGAGCCGGTGCGATCCGGTGCCGTCGGGAGCGACGCCTAGGTCCTTGGCAAGGGCGCGGCGCCGGTACAGCGCCAGCTTGACGGGACTCGACCCAGCAGCGAACTCGACGTACATGCGGCCAAAGCTCTTCGCCACGGCAAGGCCGCGCTCCACGTAGAACCGCCTGCTGGCGGCCACGTCCGCGACTCCCAGCAGGAGCACGACCTCGTCGATCTGCCGGGTGGCCGGGCCGGTGTCCTTCTTCGCCGAGGTCGCGACCTTCCAGATCGTCCCGTCCGGGGCTTGTACGACACCGCCGTAGCCCCAGAGCGACTTCGCGGCAGGCTTCAGTGGCGTGGCACCGGCGTCCAGGGCGGCGCCGATGAGGCCGTTGACGGTGGCCGGCTGGGACACCGTGAGCGCCAGCGTGAACCCACGGAAGCCGGTCGTCGGTGCCTCCGAGGCCCGCAGGCGTATCTGCGTGTCCAAACCAAAGGCGGCGGTGTAGAAGCGGTTGGCGGCCTCAGGGTCGGCCACGTCGAGGGTGACGGATTCGATGGATGCCATGACCATCACGCTAGTTGCGGCTCGGCGACCGGCGCTTCTTGATTCCTGACCGGTCTTGTCACCTGTTTCGCCACACATGGCGGCATCCCCGCCGCAGGCCCCGTCGGGCGGCGCCGGTAGGCGCTGGGCGGCATGCCGACCAGCTCGGTGAAGCGGGTGCTGAAGGTGCCCAGCGACGCACAGCCGACCGTGAAGCAGACCTCGGTGACGCTGAGGTCACCACGACGCAGCAGCGCCATCGCGCGCTCGACGCGACGCGTCATCAAATAGGCGTACGGCGACTCGCCGTAGGCCGACCGGAACTGGCGGCTGAGGTGCCCGGCCGACATGTGCACGCCCCGGGCGAGCGCCTCGACGTTCAGCGGCTGCGCGTACTCCCGGTCGATCCGGTCGCGGACACGACGCAGCCGCGCCAGGTCGCTCAGTCGCTGCGCCGCGGTGAGTGCGCGCCCCCACGAGGGGTGACACATGAGAGAACTCCTTCTAACGATATCTGCGAGCGCCTGCCGAGCAGGCGGCGAGGTGCTCGATGACGATGACCGTCTTGCCGGGAATCGACGAGCCGGTCGAAGGAAGCGATGGCCGCCGCATTCTTCGCAGGTGGTCGCGACGCCGGCCATCATGGCCGAATCGATGACCGGACGGCTCAGCGAAGCTCCTGGATGCGAACCAGGTTGCCTGCGGGATCGCGGAAGGCGCAGTCGCGGATGCCGTACGGCTGCTCGGTCGGCTCCTGGACGACCTCGGCGTCGCTGGCCTGCAGCTTCTCGAAGGTGCCGGTGAGGTCTTTGGTGGCCAGCAGGATCCAGCCGTAGGTGCCCTTGGCCATCATCTCGGCAATGGTGCGGCGCTCGTCGTCGGTGACGCCAGGGTCGGCGGCCGGCGGCGCCAGGAGGATGGACGTGTCGGGCTGGCCGGCGGGGCCGACCGTGATCCAGCGCATCTTGCCGTTTCCGACGTCGTTGCGGACCTCGAAGCCGAGGACGTCGCGGTAGAAGGCCAGGGAGGCGTCCGGGTCGGTGTGCGGGAGAAAGCTCGTGTGAATGGTGATGTCCATGGCAGTCACGCTAGTTACGGCTTCGTGGCCGCGCTTCTCGATTCCTGATCGGTCTGGTCACCTGCTTCGCGACGCACGGCGGCATCCCCGCCGTCGCCCGCGCCCCCTGGCGCCGCGTCACCCAGGATGCCCTCAAGCGTCTCCCAGGTGATCACAAGCCGGGACAGGGCCTTTTCCTCAGCCACCAGTCGCCGGTTCAGCTCCGCGTTCTGCTCCCGGGTGCGCTCCACCGGCTCCCGGTCGGTAGCCTCCCGACCAGACCGCTCCTCAGTGATGAGTACAGACCCTCCCGGCGCAGGAACGACCCGCCCTCACCCGCGGCCACGGCCTGCTCATACCGGGTCAACCCGGCAAGCACCGCGGTGCCGGATCGCCCTGCCGGACGGATGGGTCGTCAACGCCCACCGCAGCGCCCTCGCCACCCCGTGAACTAAGCCCGGATCGGAATGCCGTGGTCGCGGTCGTCGGTGAGGATCTCGAAGAGGGCGCGGTGTTCGGCGAGCAGGGTCTCCTGGGCTCCCGTAATGCGGTCGGTCACCTCCAGCTCGCAACGCGCAATCTTGGTGTTGAGGCAGTGCTTCACCCCGCCCGGTGGATTCGAGTACACCAGGCCGACGAACGCCTCGGCCGGTGCCTCGATACGTCCCCGAATCCGCAATCCGGCCCTGCTCACCGCGAAGGTGCAGGGGCCGCGGCTGCTGTTGCTCGGTGGACGGAGCTGGCGGGTCACCTACATCGACTGGAAGCGCCACCGGTGCTTCGTCGAGCCCGCGGAGGGTGGCGGGAAGGCGCTCTGGATGACCGGCGGGCTGCCGCAGGGCCTGTCGTACCAGATGGTTCGCGCCATGCGTGAGGTGCTGCTCGGGGCCGATCCACCGGTCAGTCTCACGCAACGGGCGGTAGCGCGGTTGGCGCAGCTGCGCGACGAGGCGACGTCCTGGGCGCACCCTGGCGGTACGGTGATCGTTCGGGACCGTGAAGGCGAGGTCCGCTGGTGGACCTGGGCCGGCTTCCGCGCCAACGCCACCCTCGTCGCCACTCTCAGCGAGTTGGCGGATCCGAGCCAGCGCTATGACGACGCGTCCATCCGGCTGCGTCCCGACCTGGATCGTGAGATGTGGCGGATCGCCACGGCTGATGCCGCAGGTCGGATCTGTCTGCCGGACGTGACCGAGAAGGCCCTCGCGGGGCTCAAATTCAGTGCCGCCCTTCCCTCACGGCTGGCGACCGCCACGCTCGCGGCAAGGCTCGCAGATATCGACTCTGCCACGGCCGTGCTTCAGGAGCCCGTCAGATTCGCCTACCTGTGAGAACTTGTCATCGAGCGGCTCGAAGTGGCGGTTTCGTCCAGGCGTAACGGTCGATAGAGTTCAATCGGTCGACGCTTGTCGTTCGGCAAGCGGCCCTAGGCTCCGCGTGTCATTCCCTGTCCACGGGAGGCTTTGTGTCCATCCGTTCCCGCGCGCGCCGTGCACTCACCGGTTGCGCCGCGCTGGCCGTCGCTGCGGCCGTCGCCGTCCCCGCACCGTCTGCGGCCTTCGCGGCCGACGACCACTCCGCGCTGGCCGGCATCACCAACATCGTGGTCATCTACGAGGAGAACCACAGCTTCGACAACCTCTTCGGCGGCTGGGAGGGGGTCAACGGCCTGAGCAAGGCAGCGCCGGACCACACCGTCCAGGTCGGCCAGGACGGCAAGCCGCTGGCCTGCCTGCCGCAGAACGACGTGAACCTGCCGCCCATCAAGACCGACTGCACCGGCGGCGTCTTCCCGAACAAGCCGTTCGGCATCGAGGACTACATCAAGCCCGAGGACACCACCTGCCCGGTGTTGAACGGGCCGTACAAGCCGAACGGCTGGCTGAACGGCACCGGCACCCCCGGTGGCTGCACGGAGGACCTGGTGCACCGCTTCTACCAGGAGCAGTACCAGATCAACGGCGGCCGGCAGAACCGGTACGTCACCGGCAGCGACGCCCTCGGACTGACCATGGGCCACTACGACACGGGGTCGCTGCCGATCTACCGGTACCTGCACGGCCCCGACGCGCCGCGCTACGCGGTCGCGGACAACTTCTTCCAGGCCGCCTTCGGGGGCTCGTTCCTCAACCACCAGTGGCTGATCGCCGCCCGTACGCCGGTGTGGACCGACAAGACCACCGCAGCGGGCAAGAACTCCCTCGTCGACGCCAACGGCATGCCGCGGTCCTACCCGCTGTACCAGGCGACCGGCCCGGCGAGCGACGGCCCGCTCACCGAGGCGCCCGAGGCGGACGGCTCCTGCACGGTGGCGGTCTGCGGCGACTATGCGATCAACACGGTGCAGCCCTGGTACCAGCCGTACAGCCCGGGCACCCCGAACGACCGCCGGATGCCGTCCCTGACCCACGACACCATCGGCGACCGGCTCTCCGCCAAGCACGTCGACTGGGCCTGGTACGCCGGCGGCTGGGACAACGCCAGCGGCAACGTCGGCGGGGCCGGCTGGACCAACGGCACCGACGGCAAGACCTGCGCCAGCCCGCGCACCATGACCAGCGCGGTCTACCCGTACTGCCCGGACGCCACCTTCCAGTTTCACCACCAGCCCTTCAACTACTTCGCCACGTACGCCCCCGGCACGCAGGCCCGCGCCCAGCACCTGCGCGACGAGGTGGAGTTCATCGCCGCGGCGAAGGCGGGCAAGCTCAAGCCGGTCAGCTTCGTCAAGCCGGTCGGCGAGGAGAACGAACACCCCGGCTACGCCTCCGAGGCCACCGGCAGCGACCATCTGGTCGAGCTGCTCAAGGCGATCGAGGGCGGTAAGCAGGCCAAGAACACCATGGTCATCGTGACCTACGACGAGTTCGGCGGGCAGTGGGATCACGTCTCCCCGCCCAAGGGCGACGTCTGGGGCCCGGGCACCCGGATCCCCGCACTGGTGATCTCGCCGCGCCTGGCCGAGCCGTTCAGCGTGGACAGCACGCCCCACGACACCACCTCGGTGCTCGCCACGATCGAGCAGAAGTTCCACCTCGCGCCGCTGACCACCCGGGACGCCAGGGTGGCCAGCCTCGCCTCCGCCTTCGCCGGCGGCGACGACCAGGGCGACGACAGGAACGGCCGGGCTGGCGGTCAGGCCGCTGCGGGCGCCAGTGACGGCCAGGCCGCCCTGGGCGCCACCGGCGGACTGCTGCTCCCCGGCGGGAGCGCAACGGGCATGGCGGTCGTCGGCCTCGCGCTGGTCGCCGCCGGGGCCGCGCTGGCGGTCACCCGCCGTCGACGGTCCGGCTGACCCATCCCGTACGCGAGGCGGGCCGGGACGACACGTCCCGGCCCGCCCGATCGTCTCGGAGGGTCAGTTCCAGATACCGGTGATCGGGCTGGCCGCGCAGGAGTTGCCGGTACAGGCGACGCCGGTCAGGCTCTGCAGGGTGCGCAGGACCGTGTAGTGCGTGATCCGCTCGCCGTGGCCGCCGGTGGCGACGTGCGCGCCGAAGAAGATGGTGGGAATGCGGTTGTCCGCGCTGCGGTCGTCCTCGTCGAAGGTGACCACGAGCAGGCTGTTGTGTGTCTTCGCCCAGCTGGCGTACCCGCCCAGGCTGTTCTTCAGCCAGGTGTCGCCGGTTGAAACGGAGCAGTCGTGCATGTCGTGGCACAGGTCGGGCGCCACGATCGATACCCTCGGCAGTCTGGCGTAGTCCGTCGGGAAGTCGGCGAACCGCAGGTTGCTCGACGACGGAACGTTGGTGAAGTTCACCCAGGGGCTGTGCTTGCGGGCGTACCGGCCGTCGACGCAGCCGGAGTAGCCCGGTGAGGGCATGCTCTCGGAGTATCCGGCGAAGGTCTGCCCTGCCGTGATCAACTGGTGGCCCAGGTTCTCCGTCGAGTAGGTGTGCGGACAGGAGTCGTTCGCGAGGCCCTGCGTGGAGCCGGAGAAGAGCGCCAGGTAGTTGGGTTCGCTGGGGTGCATCACCGCGAACGACTGGGTCATGGTCGCCCCGTTCGTCCCGAGCGAGGTCAGATAGGGAGCGTCGGCGTTGCCGACGATCTCGCCGTACGAGTGATTCTCCTCGACCACCACCAGGATGTGGTCGTACGAGGGGAGGCCGCCGGAGGTGGGCACCGCCGCAGGGCGGCATCCGGCGGCCGTGAGCGCGACGACGACCAGTACCAGAAACCGGCGAAACCGCATGTCCTGCTCCCTCCGCCGCGCCGGCCGGTCGCCGCCCGGTACGGCCTCCCAGTCAGTTCACAGCGCGCTGAACTGGGCGAATGCCGACAGGCGGCATAGCCTGGTTCCGCTTGCTACCCGCCCCCCGACGCAGGGAATCCACGTGTCGCAGTCAATCACCACCCGCTCCGATCTCCGAGGCGGACCGGCCGATCCGGTCCCGCGGCGGCGATCGGCCCGCCGGCCCTGGCCACGTTGGGCCCGGTGGTGCGTGGCCGTCGGCGCGACCCTGATGATGCTCAGTGGGGTGGCGCTGGGTGGTGCCCAGTACCTGCTCCACACCGCGACCAGCAAGGTCACCCAGCAGAATCTGCTCGGTGCCGCCGCGGCGCCGCAGCACCGGACCATCACCGGAGCGAAGAACATCCTCCTCGTCGGGGTCGACACCCGTCCGCACCAGGATCCCAGTCAGCTCATCCGCTCCGACTCGATCATCCTGATGCACATCCCGGCCGACCACTCCCAGGCGTACCTGGTGTCACTGCCGCGGGACTCGCTGGTCACCATCCCCGCCTACCGCAACGGCGCGACGTCGTACGCGGGCGGCAAGAACAAGATCAACGCTGCCTTCGCATTCGGCAGCCGGGGGCTCACCGGCGCGCCCGCCCTGTCACACGGCTTCGAGCTGCTGGCCCTGACCGTACGTGACCTCACCGGGATCACCCCGGACGCGGGCGCGATCATCGACTTCCAGGGGTTCAAGAAGATCGTCCAGGTGCTCGGCAAAGTCTGCATGTACGTCGACGAGACCACCACCTCGATCCACGTCGGGCGGGACGACGCGACCGGCCAGCCGGCGGCACCGTACAAGATCAACCCCGATGGCACGGTGAACCACCGCATCCCCGGGGTCACCCCGAACATCTACACCAAGGGCAACCACTGTCTGGACCCGGCGCAGGCGCTGGACTTCGTCCGGCAGCGGGACCTGCTGGCCAACCACGACTACGACTACGGCCGGCAGCGCCACCAGCAGCAGTTCCTCAAGGCGGTGCTGCACCAGGTGATGACCGAGGGCCTGAACTCGCCGACGAAGCTGCCCGGGCTGCTGTCGGCGGTCGGCAAGACCATGACCGTCGACGACGGCGGCATCCCGCTGGGGGACTGGGCCTTCGCCATGCGCGGCATCCAGCCCGACGCGATCACCACGATCAAGACCAACGACGGCACCTTCAACAGCCGTACCGTCCCGGGGGTCGGCAGCGCCGAGATCCTCAGCCCGACCAGCCTGGAACTGCTCCGCTCGGTGCGGGACGACACCGTCGGGTCGTTCGTCCAGGCGCACCCGAGGTGGGTGGCCGCCTCGGAGCCGACCACCCCGGCGCACTGATCACGTCACGGTCGGGCGATCCGGGCGGCGAGGTCGAGGGCGGCTCGGATCGGGTCGTCCGACCAGCGGCTGTCGAACACGTCGTACAGCGGCCAGCCGGCCCGCAGCAGGGTCCGCTGTCGCTCCACGTGCGCCGCGACCCCGTCCGGGTGCACCCCGCAGATCACCCCGACCGCGTCCGCGTCCTCGCCGACGCAGAGGTCGACCCGCCACCGGCCCACCGGGTAGCCCGGTCGTACCGGCAGCCCGAGTCGGCGTAGCTCCTCGGCCAGCGCGGCCGTCCAGCCCTCCGCCGGGCCCGGGTCGGTCTGGGCCGGGGCGGGCGGACGCCCGGCGTACCCGAGGTAGTCGCCGACCAGGCCCTGCGGCGACCGCAGGGACGTGACCACCGTGAGGTGCTTCCGGGCCCTCGTGACCAGGACGTTGAACAGGTTCGGCTCGGTGACGAACCGGTGCCGGGACGGCGGGTCCTCCGCGACCAGCCCGAGGGACGCGATCACCACGTCCGCCTCGCTGCCCTGGAACGCGTGCACCGTCCCGGACCGCAACCCGAGGCGCTCGATCTCGTCGACGTCGTACGCGGCCAGCAGCGCCGCCTCCAGCGCGTCGGCCTGCGCGCGGAAGGGACTGACGACCGCGATCCCACCGTCGGGTGGGTCGGCGGCGCGCCTGCGGACCAGGTCCAGCACTGCGTCGACCTCGGCCTGGTTGACGCCGTCGGTCACGGCGGCGTCGGGGACCGCCACCACGTCGATGACGTCGGCGCGCTCGTTGCGCGGGTGGCGGGTGACCAGCTCCAGTCGTCCGTCGTAGAACCGGCGCGCGGAGAACTGGATGAGGTGCGGTGCGGAGCGGTGGTGCTCGCCAAGCCAGGTGACCGGGGCGGCGCCGGCCGCCACGTCGAACGCGCTGGACCGGCGCACGTCGAGCCGGTCGGCGAAGCGCTCCAGGCCGTGCCGGCGCAGCGTCGCGGTCACGTCCACGTCGGCCACGAACGAGACGAAGCGGAGCTGCCGCGGGTCCCCGGCAACCAGCGCGCGGCGGGCCCGGGCCAGCACCGGGGCGGCCCGGAGCTGGTCGATGTGCGCGGCCTCGTCCAGCACCACGAGGTCGAACATGCCGGCCACCGGCGGCAGGAGGTCCTCGACGTCGGCGACCGTGCCCACCCAGAGCGGCAGCGCGCGTACCAGCGCGCCCGCGACA
>NZ_QGGF01000175.1 GCF_003857015.1 Micromonospora globispora
ACTCGGCAATCGCCTCGTCGGCATCCTGCACGGCTGCCTCAAGACCGGCGCCGCCTACGACGAGACAACTGCCTGGGCCCATCTCCACCCCAGTTCTTGACAACGAAAAACATAGGATGTCTGCCGCGATCCGGGCGCTACTGAACGTCACTAGGTTAACCCGGTCGATCATGCTGATTTGCCGAATAGAGGACGTTTGCCTTGGACGCTGCGGCGTCCGCTATTGATGAGGGTCACGGTCAGGGTGTGGCGGTGGCCGGGGCCGCTTCCCGGCGGTCCGCCGCTGACCTGGCCTGGGTCGCGCGGACCCACAGGGCCGCGGTACGAGTGAGGACCATCGCGACGGCCATCAGGATCAGGGCTGCAGTCAGCGCGTCGATACTGATCCGGTGAGTGTGCATGAAACGACCTAACTGCGGGCCGAAAAGGTGTTGTGAGCCGTAGGCGAAGAACAGCCGACCGGTCGCCACGCTGCTCCACAGCAGTGCGTAGCGCAGCCCGGCCCGGGAGTACGACCGCCTGCTTGCCGGCTCGTACTCCACGCGCATTAGCGTGGCGGCGACGGCACCGATCGCGATCCCGGCGGCGGTGCCGGCGATCTCCAGCACTGCGCCGTTTCCGCCGGTGGCGATCCTGTGCAGGAAGAACGGGACGATCCCGCCGGCGGTCAGGACCGGCCGGAGCAGCCGGACCGGGCCGATACGGCGGCGGCCGAGGTCGCTTTCCAGGACGACGGCGAGGATCGCCAGGTTCAGGATCCAGATGCTCAGACTCACGGGCGTGCTCCTTGGTGGGCTCAAGTCTCGACGCCGTTGACGCTACGAAGGCCCGGGACCGCTGGTCGTCGATCCGTGGGTGGCACGGCGGGTGGGTAATCCGTTCCACCCCGGGTGGCATCACCCCACGAGTGGCCTCCATCCGTGGGTGGTGTCGCCGCCTGCCCTGGCCGGGGCACACTGGTCGGCGTGCGAATCAATCTCGCCCGGTACGAGGCGCTGTGGCATCAGCTACGCGGGGTGGCCGGACTGGCCGCGATCACCTGGGCGATGGTGGCCACCGCGCCGCATCCCGGGTCGGCGGGTACGCGAGCCGTTACGCTCATCGGGATCGTCGCCGCCGCATGCGGCTGGCTTGCCGCGCTGCTCCCCGACGACCGCCCGGTGCTGGTCGTCAGTGGGCTCGTGCTGTGCGCCGGTGCTGGCGTCGTCCTGACCGTCAGCAGCCCGCACAGTCCGGCGGTCGGCTACCTGGCCGCGGTATGCCTGTACGGCGGGGTCAGGCTACGCCCGCTGGGATCGGTTACGCTGGCCGGCGGTGCGCTCGGCGGGTACGCGCTGGGCCAATTCACGCTCGGCGCCACACCTATCCGGATGGCCGCCTTCGGCGCGGGTCTGGTGGTAGCGCTGCTTGCCGGGGTGATCCGCCGGCAGGTGGACCACCGCGCTGAGCAAACCCAACTGCTGCTCGCAGAGTCCCAACTGGCCCGCGAGGAGCAGGCCCGATCCGCCGCGCTGGCCGAACGCGCCCGCATCGCCCGGGAGATCCACGACGTGCTCGCCCACTCCTTGGCCGCGCTGTCGGTCCAGCTCGAAACCGCCGACGCCCTGCTGGAGGGCGACCACCCCGGCCGAGCCCGAACCACCCTGGGCCGAGCCCGTCAGCTCACCCGCGAGGGCCTAGCCGAGACCCGGCAAGCGATCACCGCCCTGCGCGGCGACGCCGTGCCGCTGCCACAAGCATTGACCTCACTGGCCGAGGCGTACACCGCCGACATCGGCTGCCCCGCGTCCTCGACGGTCGAGGGCCGACCGCGGCAGCTTTCGACCGACGCAGGCCTTGCGGTGTACCGGACCGCCCAGGAGGCGCTGACCAACGCAAGCAAACACGCCAGCGGCGCGACCGTGACGCTGCGGCTGGCCTACCGCCCCACGGAGGTGGCGCTGACGGTCACCGACACCGGTGGCGAGCCGACCCGTCAACCGGCACCGGCCGGCGCGACCGCGCCGGCCGGCGGATACGGGCTGACCGGCCTGCGGGAACGGGCCGAACTGGCCGGCGGCATGTTCCACGCCGGACCGTGTGGCGACGGCTGGCGAGTCGACGTGAGCATTCCCGGATGAGCGCCCCGATCCGGGTAGTTGTCGCCGACGATCAAACAGCCGTACGCGAAGGCCTCGCCGTCATGCTCAGCCTGCTCGACGACGTAGAGGTCGTCGGCGAGGCCGCCGACGGCGAGCAGGCGCTGCACCTGGTCGCCGAACACCAACCCGACGTTGTCCTCATGGACCTGCGCATGCCTCGCCACGATGGGATCGACGCCACCGCACGCATAGCCGCCGACCACCCGAACACCAGGGTAGTCGTACTGACCACCTACGCCGACGACGCCGACATCCTGGCCGCACTGCGCGCCGGCGCGCTCGGATACCTCACCAAGGACGCCAGTCGCAGGCAGATCGCCCACGCGGTACGGGCCGCGGCAGCCGATCAATCGGTACTCGACCCGCAGGTGCAGCGGCGCCTGGTAGCCGCCGCCGGCCAGCTCACCGCCGCCACCCCGGGCGCCGGCGCCGTGAGCCGGACCGGCCCAACCGACAAACTCCCCGCCAGCGATCTCCCCGACGGCCTAACCACCCGCGAGGCTGACGTACTACGCCTAATCGCTGAGGGGCTGTCCAATCGCGAGATCGCCGGCCGGCTCTACATCAGCGAAGCAACCGTCAAATCCCACATCAACCGGCTCTTCGCCAAGACCGGAGTACGCGACCGCGCACAAGCTGTCCGGTACGCATACCAGCACCGCCTAACCAACCACACGTGAGCTCATGCGTAGCAGCGCCCGGCCACTGCTTGTCGTCGGTTCCGCCTAGCGGTACGCCGAGTGCCGACGACGTGGCGGGACAACCGCTCAGCCGCTGGTCGTGCGGCCGACCAAGAAGGAGTGGGTAGCCGGGTCTGGGCTCAGGCGTAGCCGGGCGGGCACAATGCGACGGTGTCAGATCTCTCTGAGCCGCTCGGCTACCGCCTTATCACCGGACCCGACGATGCTGAATTCTGCGCCCGCGTCAGTGGCCTGCTCGACCAGGGCTATCAGCTGTATGGGTCGCCGGCGCTGACCTTCAACAGTGAACGCGTCATCGCCGCTCAAGCGATGGTGCTGCCGCACTGCGTTAGCCCCGAGGCGTCCGAGGGCAGCGTCAGATAAGACACATGCTCATGCCGCTGACCGGGCGTTACAGCGCGTGACGGATCTGCAGTGGCGCTCAGCGCGCTTCTGCCGCTGTCCGCCCGGGTGGCAGTCCCTCCTGGCCGCTTACCCTAGGCGACGATGAACGAACATGGTCCGGACACGGCCTTTCCCGTGTGCCGGAAGTGGCCATACAACCGTGCTGGCACGGGGCCTGACCACGAAGGAGGTGTTCGCTTTGCCTGTCGGCCGGCTCCACCATCTGATCGTCGACTGCCCGGATCCAATGGCCGAGGCGCGGTTCTGGAGCGCGGTCCTCGGCGACCCGATCACCTACGCGGACGAGGACTTCGTCGTCGTGTCGGCCAGCACGGCGGCGTCCGGGCTGGCGTTTCAGCGCGCCGCCGACCTGGCGCCGCCGACGTGGCCGGAGCCGGCAGTGCCGCAGCAGATGCACCTTGACGTGATGGTGGACGACCAGGATGCCGCAGGGGAGGCAGTGCTCGCGCTGGGCGCGCGGCGGTTGCCCGGCGATCACGTGTACACCGATCCCGCTGGCCACCCGTTCTGCCTGATCAGGCGCCCCACCTGGGCGCCGCTGGTGAACTGAGCTCAGCGCTGGCTCGTGCTCCGGACCGGCGTGGCTCCCGTCGGCGACCACTTGATCGTCCGGCCGACCGGCAACCGCCAGGCCGGCCAGTCTCGGAAACCCACGGCTTGATCCGGTGCGCACATCTGCCGCGAGGCGATCGTCACCGATGTGACGTCGACGCCGGCATTTCCGACCAGGCGTGCCGGGGAGACGCGACACCTTCAGGATGTCCTGCCGTTGCCGATCGTCGCGGAGGACTGACGCTCAACGGTCAGTTGCGACGACCAACAGCAGGATGCCGACTGTGATCTGCGCACACAGGGCGCCGAGGAAGAGCTTCGGGTGGTTGACGAACAGGCGAAGCATTCGGAATGGTCCCGGCAGCGTTCTGCCTGCTCGCAGCCGGCGCGCGGCCCACATCCGCAAGGCGATGTTTCCGAGGGCGAACGTAAGGATGAGAACCCCGAGGACGCCGAGCGGAACCTGCGGCGATGCGTCTGCGGAGTTGCTGAAGGCAATGAGGAGCACGGGCTGACGGTCGCACGGCTCCCAGGCCCTGTAAAGATCATCGGAGCGCCACCATCGCTTGGTGACCGGATAGCGGCTTCCGCCCTGGCGCTCCACGCAGGTCAGCTGGTTGCCTTGATTTGTCAACCTGGGCATACTCTCTTGCCGTCGAGCGCGCGGACGTGCCGCACGTCGTACCTGGGTCGTCTCTGGCAGCCTCTCGACCGAGCGCAAGCATGCCCGGCTGTGCCGCCGACGAGGCGGTGCGCGACGATCAACTAATGCAGCGGTTCGACAGCGTCGGCTGTGACCTGGTAATGGGTACCGCCGTCCGCGCGACGATCATCAGCCATGAGCGTTGGGGGGTCATGGCCCAGGTTATCGGGCATGAAACGGTGGGCGCGTCGGTCGACGCCGGCGTCATCGACAGTCCGTCAGGCTCACCTCAGGCACGGCCCGAGGAATACCCGCCAGTCGGCGGGCAGGTCGACGCGGTCGTCCAAGAGATCAACCGGTACCACCCGCCCGCCTGGATACGCCTCACGATGCGGGCCGCGAACCTGCGTGAATTCAGCTGGACGTGCGGATGCTGCGGCCAGCTCACGATCCTCAGCCCTGGCGGCGACGGCGTCACCGTCGATGTGCGCAGCAGTGAGGGACCGGGATGTGCGTCTTTCGCCGCGCACCGGTCCTGTCTGGCCGGCCGCCTCAACCCGGACTTCGACGGCGACCGGGCACGCGTCAAGGCCGTGGGACGCGACCAACCGCCACCTCCAGCGATCGGGATCGGAAATCAATCGCCCCGATAGCAGCACCAACCGCTGGATGAACCCTCGCAGACGCACAAGATCGAGTACACGCACATGCCGCGACCCGGTCGCTACGGGTAGCGGTTGTCTCGGCAGGCGTAGGCGTAGCGCCGAGGACCGCCAGCGCTGCAGACCACCCGTCAACCAGGTGATGGGAGGATGTCGACCGGATCCCTGATGGCCCGTAATCGCGGACGTCCGGCATCATGACCGACATGGACGTCGAGGAACTGATCGCGCGCCATCCGCGGGTCTTCCACACGATGTCGGCGATCGCTTGGCCATCGGTGCAACGGCACGGCCTGCTGTCCACGCAGCAACTGATCGATCTGTTCGGCCTCGACGCCGGCGAGCGTGAGCGACTCCTGGGTGCACCTCGCAAGCAGTCCACCGTTCTGCGCACGTCCGGCCTGCCGCCGGCCGTGATCCGCGATCAGAAGCCGATGAAATTCGTCGCGGAGAAGATTGATCCACACTCCTCGCTGACCGAGTACCTCGCCGCCATCAACTCTCGGGTCTTCTTCTGGGCCAGCGCTGAGCGACTGGACCGGCTGCGTCAAGCGAAGGAGTACCGCACCGAGGACCAAGTCGTCCTGCACGTCGACACCCGCGCCCTCGTCGAGCGATACGGCCCACGAATCGAACTCTGCCGGCTCAACTCCGGGGCGGTAACGCAGAAGAACCACCCCCTACGAGGACACCGATCCTGGCTGCCGATCGCCGACTACCCCTACGACGAGTACCGCCGCCGGTTTGGCCGCGATGGCGCCTTGGTCGAGGTCACCGTTTTGGACGCCGTCCCTGACATCCTCGACCTGACCGACAAGATCGAAGGCACCATCGACTGAGTCCCACACCCTTCGCGGCCACAGGACTGCATTGCGCTCCACCCGGCAGGCCGGCGCACGAACACGTGCCCGGGATCAGCCTTCACCAACTCGCCGGTCCTTCCCGCGGCTTCCTCGTCCTCGACGACTCCAGTGGCCTACCACCGCAGGGACCGATGACCGGCAGGACGCGCGTTTCATCAGCTCTACAAGCCCCGCCGCCAGCGGCGCGGCCAGACTGAGCTGCAGTCCCCGATCGATCTTGACATCCGGTCATGCCGCCGTCCGTGCGTGGTGACCGATCAAGAGCGGTCACCACGCGGCTCGGAACGCGGGCGTACAGGGCATCGCGACGGGCGCGGCGATGAGATCCTGGGCGGCGTGACAGACCTCGACGCCAAGGCGAATCTCTATCGGTACCTGCGGGAGGCGCGCGAGGCGCTGCTCGGGAAGCTCGACGGGCTGTCGGAGTACGACATGCGGCGCCCGCTCGTGCCGACCGGTACGAACCTGCTCGGGCTGGTCAAGCACGTGGCCTCGGTGACCGCCGGGTATTTCGGCGAGGTGTTCGACCGGCCCTTTCCCGAACCCGTCGCGGGCCTGGACGAAGACGCCGAGCCGAACACGGACATGTGGGCCGCAGCCGACGAGTCCCGCGACGACATCATCGGCCTGTGGCACCGAGTCTGGGCACACGCGGACGCCACGATCGAGACGCTCCCGATCGACGCGCCCGGCTCGGTGCGGTGGTGGCAACACACGCCGGTGACGCTGCACCTCATCCTCGTGCACGTGCTCGCCGAGCTGAACCGGCACGCCGGGCACGCCGACATCCTGCGCGAACTGATCGACGGCCAGGTCGGCTGGCGGCGGCCCGGCGACAACGTCGTCGAGGGCGACGAGGCGTGGTGGGCCGCCTACCGCGAGAGGCTGGAATCCACCGCGCGCGAGTTCGCCTGAGGACGCGGTCTTCGCGTAACCCGCGGATGCCGTCCAATTCGTCCGAGAAACCGTTTGCATTCTGCCAGCGGCCGTCGCAGCCCGAAGCCAAGGTCACATGCACGGATTTGCCGCAGACCGCGCGCCCGGTCAGCGTCCGCTCGTGCCGATGACAGTGCAGTGCCGACCGTAGAAGCTGACGATCTCATGCGGGTATCGGGCCGATCTGATTGCGTCGGGGCCGGCCGCCGCTGCGTTCGGGGTTTCGATCGGGATTCGTGGGCGCTACCGCAGTTGGTCGCGGCGGCGGGTCAGGTTGGCGGTCTGGGCGGTGTTGCCGGCCAGCTCGATGGCTTTGTCGTAGGCCGTGCGCGACTGCTGACTTTGGCCCAGCCGGCGCAGCAGGTCGGCGCGGGTCGCGTGGTAGGCGTGATAGCCGGCCAGCTCGTCCTCCAGACGGTCGACGGCCGCCAGCGCCACCTCCGGTCCGTCGAGCTCGGCGACCGCGATGGCCCGGTTGAGGGCGACGATCGGCGAGGAGTCGAGGTGGACGAGTTGGTCGTAGAGGGCGACGACCTGCGACCAGTCGGTGTCGCGGATGTCGCGGGCGGAGGTGTGCACGGCGTTGATCGCGGCGAGGATCTGGTAGCGGCCCGGAGCCACCCCGGCGGCGGCAGCGGCGAGGCGCTCGCGCACGAGCCGGTGACCCTCGGCGATCAGCGCCTTGTCCCAGGCCCCACGGTCCTGCTCGTCGAGGGTGACCAGTTCGCCGCTGGCCGAAACCCGGGCGGTGCGGCGGGTCTCGGTGAGCAGCATCAGCGCCAGCAGCCCGGCCACCTCACCGTCCTCCGGCAGCAGCGCGCGGATCAGGCGAGTGAGCCGGATCGCCTCGGCGGTCAGGTCGTGTCGTACGGGGTCGGTGTCGGGGCCGCTGGCCAGGTAGCCCTCGTTGAAGACGAGATACAGCACGGCGAGTACGCCGGAGACGCGTGCCGGGAGATCCTCGGCGGCCGGCACGCGATAGGGGATCCGCGCCGCTTTGATCTTGGCCTTCGCGCGGATGATCCGCTGCTCCAAGGTGGTCTCCTGCACCAGGAAGGCGCGGGCGATCTCGGGAACGGTCAGACCGCCGACCATGCGCAGCGTCAGCGCCACGCCGGCTTCCATCGCCAGCGCCGGGTGACAGCAGGTGAAGATCAGCCGCAGCCGGTCGTCGTCGATGGCGCCGAGAGGCTCGGGTGGGGTGTTGTCGTACAACAGCTGAGCCTCCTTGTGCTTGTCGTCGCGCTTGTTCTCGCGCCGGATCCGGTCGATGGCCTTGCGGTTGGCGGTGGTGGTCAGCCACGCGCCGGGGTTGGCGGGCACGCCGTCGGCCGGCCACCGCTGCACGGCGGTCGCGAACGCCTCGGCCGCTGCCTCCTCGGCGATGTCGAGGTCACCGAAACGCCTGGTCAGGGCTGCAACCACCCGGGCCCACTCGTCGTGGTGGGCCCGGGTGACCGCCTCCCCGACGTCGATCACTGGAACGGCCGCACCTCGATCTTCCGATCGCAGACCTTGGACGCCTCGGCGGCGAGATTGAGCGCCACATCCAGATCGGGGACCTCCCACACCCAGACGCCGGCGAGGTACTCCTTCGACTCTACGAAAGGCCCGTCGGTGAACACCGCCTGCTCGCCCCGGTTGTCGATGACGGTGGCCGCGTCGGTGTCCGCGAGTCCGCCCGCGAAAACCCAGTAGCCCTCGGCGATCAGTCGTTCGTTGAACGCGCTGATGGCGGGCTGCCTGTCCGTGCTGCCGGGATTGCTCTTGTCATCGATTACGGAAACCAGGTACTGCATCTGAAGATCATCTCCTGTGGTGTCAAGACAGCGTGGTTCGGTGGTTAGGGACTTCAGGCCGTTGCATACCGCGGGCGCCCGGCCGGCCGGTAGACCTGGATCGTCACGCCCTTCGAGTCGACCCGCGACTCGATCAGGTCGAGCGCAAGATCCGGACCGGTCTCCGGGAACAGTCTCGCGCCCTGGCCGAGGATCACCGGGATCACGATCAGAGTCATCTCGTCGACCAGATCGTTGGCCAGCAGCCACCGGGTCAGGGCGCCGCTCCCGTGCACCTGCAGCTCACCTCCGGGCTTGGCCTTCAGCTCACTGATGGCCGCCGCGAGGTCACCGCGGAGAACGGTCGTGTCCTCCCAACGCGGCGCGGTGAGCGTGGTCGAGGCAACGTACTTGGGGGCCTCGTTCAAGGCCACGCCGATGGGATGTGCGCGCATCTGGTCGATCGATCCCCAGGAGCCGGCGAACAACTCGTAGGTGCGCCGGCCGAACAGGAACGCCTCGGCCCGCTGGTAGGTCTGCGTGATGAACGTCCTGGTCCCGTCGTCGCCCTTCCCCAGGGCCCATCCGCCGCGCTCGAACCCATTCGGGTGGTCGTCCGTGGGGGCGCCGTTGTTCTGCATGACTCCATCAATGGAGATCTGGGTCATGGTCGTCAGCTTCATGATCGCGGTCCTTTGCCTGGGCGCCGCCCCTTGTGGGCGGCCTCACCCCTGCTACGAACACCACCGCCCCGATCCGACACCCCCTCCCGGACTTCTTTGAAGAATCTTCCGGGACGCCGATCGTCATCGCTCCGATAGCACGACAGTTTCGCAGCGACCGCGCTCCGCCTCCTCAAGCACGCCCAGCGCGGACAAGCTCCTGGACCAGATCGACCGATCACGAAGATCCTGACTAGTCGTCCGCACATCAGCGTAAGTCGTTTTGTGTCAAGCTTTTGGCCGGTGCCTCGGCCGTCGTCTGTCCCTGCATAGCGGTGATGGGGTTGGTCCCCAGCAACGTGTAATCGGGTTGATGAGACGACGGGCCGGGGCTGCCCATGATGTGCGTCGAGATCACGTTGTGTCTCAATGCCGCGTAGGGCTCGCCCCGACCGTCAGCTTGAACGCCGCAACGCAGAGTCAGGCGGCCAGAGCCAGCTGCCGGCGGCCGTTGGCACCGTGAGTGGCGATGTGGGGATCCCAGGCCTGGCCGGTGGTGATCAGGGCGTGCAACTGGCGCAGGATCGCCGCGGCGATCACGGTCTGGGCTTGGGTCGCGGTGAGCCTGTTGGTCTCCCGCGTCGTCAGATGGTGGTAGCGGGCCGCGTAGACGGCGTTGCCGCGCTGGGCGCCCCAGACCGCCCGCCAGGCGGCCAGACGCAGCGCGGGTCGGCCCTGGCCGGTGAGTTTCGTGCGACCAACGAACGTGCCCGACAGCTTCTCCCGCGGCGCGAGGCCGGCGTGCTTGACCAGGGCACGGACGGTGGCGAACCGGTTCGGGTCACCGGTCTCGGCGAGGATCGCCGCGGCGCCGACGGCCGATAGGCCGGGGATGGAGGTGACCAGTTCGGTCAGCTTAAGCTCGTCGAGGACGTCGGTCATCCGGGTCTCGGTGTCGGCGAGCCTGTCGGCGGCGGCCTGCCAGTCCTGCAGCAGGAACGCGACCCGCTCCAGTGCACCGGGCCGGTGGGCGGTCACCCCGGTGGGGTCGGTCAACGCGGTGAACAGGTGCCGCAGGATGCGCAGCGCGGGTTTGCATCCACCCCGGCGGGTGATCTCACGGCGCACCGCCTGCTCGAACCGGGCCGCGCCGAGGCGTCGGGTGCGGGCGAGGTCACCGCCGTCACGACCGCAGATCACCGTCATCGCCGCCGCCCAGGTGCGGGAGCGGAACGGCTGCTTGGCGGTGTCGAGCGCGGCGGGCCAGACGCACTCGAGCAGCGCGCGGATCTGCTGGACCTGGCTGACCATCTCGATGACGAGCTGTTCACGGCGGGTGCCCAGATGCCGCAACCGTCCCCAGGTCTCATCGACCGGCTCCGGCACGTAGCAGCGCAGCTGCGCGGTCAGTCGGGCGATCAGCACCGCGTCCTTCTCGTCGGTCTTGTCCGAGGTCAGGTCCTCACTGCGCCGCGCCCACGACGTCAGCATCGGCTGCACACACACGAACGGCATCGCCCGATCCGCAGCGAGCTGGCCGAGGACCCGCCACCGGTGCCCGGTCGGCTCGCACGCCACCGTCACCCCCGCCCACCCTTTCGCCGCAGCCCGCTCGGCGGCCCAGTCCAACGCTGCCCCGAGATTCCAGGCCCGGCACCTGAACGTCTTACGCGCCAATACCTTCGAGTCATGATCGGTGACCACGACCATCTGCTTCTTATCTGCCAGGTCAATGCCGACGATCGCGTTCGTGGCCGGGACCAGCACCCGCAGCCGAGCAAGCCGCGCGTTGCGGTTGCGGTCACCCCGGGACACGCCGCTACCGTTACCCATGAACGTCCTCCTCCTGCGATGGGACACCAAGCCCGACAAGCGCATCAGGGGGACGTTCCTACGTCCTACATCGACACGCAGAACGTCTTTCTATACCGCGATCAGCGCGTTACGCAGCGTCACGCCGAGCTGGCCGGGTGCCGTCCGGACGTGTCGATGAGCGTGCGAGTGTGCTCAGTAGAGGACGCTGGCCGGCCCAGGGACAATGTTCGGATGAAGTTGCGCCCCGAGCTCTGCCCGCCGGTGGTCGGACCACAGCGCATCGCAGAGCTGTGTGCCGCCATCGAGACCATCGCAAGGCTGCTGGAGCGCGGCGAGTCGGCCGACGCAGCGATCGCCAGGTTCAACGCCGAAACCGGCCATGACTAAGACGCCGATCACTTCCTTACCTACTGGAAGTCTCGTAACGTCGAGGACTTCGCGCTCGAAGCCGCCCGACCGGCAAGGCCGAAGGTCGCCAACATCAGCCGCGACGAGCTGATCGAGATTGTCCGCCGGATACAGGCAGCCGACGACGACATCGACTACTACGTTCTGCTGCTGGCCACCAACGTCCTGCACCCACGAGTCACCGATCTGATCTTCTGGCCACCACCGGAGCTGGTCGACGCGTCACCCGCGGCCATCGTCGACGCGGCATTGAACTACAGACCCATCGGCCTGTGACGGCGCCTCTCGACGCACGCTCATGGCACCCCTTTATGTCAAGACACCGCTCGGAGGGCGGGTTTAGGCTGGCTGGTGGCGGGTCCGGGAAGTGGCTTGTCCGAAGGGCCGATGTCCGGGGTCAGGTCGGTCACGCTGGATTGC
>NZ_QGGF01000047.1 GCF_003857015.1 Micromonospora globispora
TCCTGGAGCTCCGCCTCCCGCGCGGCGCGGCCATCGCCCGAGCCGTGGTCGGCGGCGCCCGCGAGGCCCTCACCCGGCTCACCACGTCGATCGCCCAGGCGGAGGAGCACCGCGACGCCGTGGCGCGGGAGCGCGCCGCGCGGGAGGCGGAGCTCCAGGAGGTACGCGGCGCGGCCAAGCGCCTCGGCGCCGAGCTGGAGCGGCTCACCAGCCAGGTGCACCGGGACGAGGTGGCCCGCGCCGAGCAGCGGCTGCGCATCGAGCAGTTGGAGGCCAAGGCGGCCGAGGACTTCGGCCTCGACGTGGAGACCCTGATCGCCGAGTACGGCCCGACGCAGCTGGTCCCGCCCACCCAGGTGGACGTCGCGGCGGCGGAGAAGGACGGCCTGCCGGCCCCCGAGCCGGTCCGGTACGAGCGGCCGGTGCAGGAGAAGCGGGCGGCCAAGGCGGAACGGGAACTGGCCCTGCTCGGCAAGGTCAACCCGCTCGCGCTGGAGGAGTTCGCCGCGCTGGAGGAGCGTTACAAGTTCCTCTCCGAGCAGCTGGAGGACCTCAAGGCCACCCGCCGGGACCTGCTCACCGTGGTCAAGGACGTGGACGACCGGATCCTTGAGGTGTTCGCCAGCGCGTTCGAGGACACCGCCCGGGAATTCGAGCAGGTCTTCACCGTGCTCTTCCCCGGCGGCGAGGGGCGGCTGGTGCTCACCGACCCGGAGGACCTGCTCACCACCGGTGTCGAGGTGGAGGCGCGGCCCCCGGGCAAGAAGATCAAGCGGCTGTCGCTGCTCTCCGGCGGTGAGCGGTCGCTGACCGCCGTGGCGATGCTGGTGGCAATCTTCCGCGCCCGGCCCAGCCCGTTCTACATCATGGACGAGGTGGAGGCGGCGCTCGACGACGTGAACCTGGGCCGCCTGATCACCTTGCTGGCACAGCTGCGGGAGAAGAGCCAGCTGATCGTCATCACGCACCAGAAGCGGACGATGGAGATCGCCGACGCGCTCTACGGCGTGACCATGCGCAGCGGGGTCACCCAGGTGATCAGCCAACGGCTCAACCGGGCCGACGACGACGAGCGGCCTGGCCGCGGCGAGGAGAACGGGTAGTGGCTCGGGAACGCGCGACGGCGCTCCTGGTGGACTTCGACGGCGTACTGCGCCGCTGGGACCCGGCGGTGGCCGCCGACGTCGAGCGGCGGTACGGGCTCTCCGAGGGGGTGCTCGGCGAGATCGCCATGTCCTGGGGGCTGCTCCAGCCCGTGCTGACCGGCCAGGTGAGCCACGCCGAGTGGGTGGCCAGCGTGGCGGACGCGCTGACCCCGTCGGCGGGCAGCCCCGAGCGGGCCCGCGCCGCGGTGGAGGAGTGGCAGCGCTACCGGGGCGAGGTCGACCAGGACGTGCTCGGGTTCATCCGCGAGGTCCGCGCGGCCGGCGTACGGGTGGGGCTGGGCACCAACGCCACCGACCTGCTGGACGCCGACCTGGCCGCGCTGGGCCTGACCGACGAGCTGGACGTGATCGTCAACTCCTCGGTGGTCGGCGTGCACAAGCCTGCCAAGGAGTACTTCCAGGCGGCCTGCGAGGCGTTGGAGACCCCGCCGGCGCGGGTGCTCTTCACCGACGACGAGGACCGCGCGGTCCGGGGTGCCCGTGCCGCCGGGCTCTCCGCGCACCGGTGGAGCGGGCACAGCGACCTGCGCTACCTGCGGGCGGCGCTGGCGTACTGAGCGAGGGACGCGCGGCGCGGATGGACAGGCCGGGGCGCCCCCTTACGTCGGGGCGCCGCGCCATGCCGCGCGTCAGTCGCCGGTGACGCCGTCGATGCGTTCCCGGATCAGGTCGGCGTGGCCGTTGTGCCGGGCGTACTCCTCGATCATGTGGATGTAGACCCAGCGGACATTGAACTGGTCGCTGCTGCCGTCGCGGCGCCGGCGCTCGAAGGTCCGGTCCAGCGACAGGCCGGCGGCGGCGGCCCGGGCCGCCTCCACCTCGGCGGCGAAGGTGGCGAAGTCGGCCTCCGCGTCGGCGTCGGCGGCATTGTTGAAGTCGCCGTCCGGGTCCTCCTCGGTGCCGTAGAGGCCGCCGACGTCCTGCCCGGCGGCGCGGACCCGGAACCACCAGCGCTCCACCTCGGCCATGTGCCGGACCAGCCCGAGCAGGGTCAGCCCGGACGGCTCGACGCTGGGCGTCTTCAACTGCTCAGCGGTCAGCCCCGCACACTTCATCAGCAGGGTCTGCCGGTGGTAGTCCAGCCAGCCCTCCAGCATCGTGCGCTCGTCGGCGACGTACGGTTCGGTGGTCCGGGTGATCTCCGGTGCTCTCCAGGTCATCGGCACATCGTGGTCGCCGGGTACGACAGCCGCGAGCGATTATCAGGGCACCACGACGACGGGCCAACGGCCGGTGCGGACCAGGCGGGTGGCGACCGACCCGAGCAAGCGGTGGCCAGCCTGCTCGGACGATCCGACCACCACCAGGTCCGCCCGGGTCTCGTCCGCCGCCTTGCAGAGTTCGCTGTACGCGTCCCCGCGCCGGCACAGGAAGGTCACCGGCAGGCCCAGCTCCTCGGCGCCGCGCCGGCAATCAGCCCGTAGCTCGGCGGCGAGCTCGTCGTGGGCCTGCTGGACGGCCCCCGCCACCAGACCCGACATGATCGCGGTGTAGGCGGCCGGGGAGCTGACGAAAACCACCACCAGGCCGGCACCCTGCCGACGGGCCAGCCCGGCGGCGTACGAGCCGGCGCGGAGCGAGGTGCGGGTGCCGTCCACCCCCACCAGCACCACCCGGGGGCCGTCGGTGCCCCGCTCGTACGGCAGCGGGCGGGCCTGGGGGCCGTAGTCCTCGCGGTCCAGCGGTGCTCCGACGCTCATGCCGTCACCTCGCTCAGTCGTGGATACCGGTCCGAACCACGGCGGCGCCACCGCCGGCGGCCACCGTCGACTCCTGCTCGACCTCGTCGGCGAGCGGGTCGCCGGTGTGCCGGCGCAGCGGTACCTCCTTGATGAAGGAAACCGCGATCAGGGCGATCAGGCCGAACGGGGCGGCGGCCAGGAAGATGTCTCCGGCGCCGTGCCCGTACGCGGACTCGATCACCGCCCGGATCGGGGCGGGCAGGGTGTGCACGTCCGGCAGGGTCCCGCCGCTGCCGGAGCTGGACGCCTTGATGCCGAGCCCGGCCAGCCCGTCGGCGATGTAGTCCTTGACCTTGTGGCCGAGCACCGCGCCGAGCGCGGAGACGCCGATCGCCCCGCCGAGGCTGCGGAAGAAGGCGACCACCGAGCTGGCCGCGCCGAGCTCGTGCACGCCGACGGTGTTCTGCACGGCGAGGACCAGATTCTGCATGGTCATGCCCACGCCGAGGCCGACCAGCGCCATGAAGATGCTGAGCCGCCAGTACGGCGTGTCCGCGCGGAGCGTGCCCATCAGCGCGAAGCCGATGGTGAGCAGCGCCGAGCCGGCGACCAGGTACCGCTTCCAGCGGCCGGTGTTGGTGATGATCCGGCCGACGACCGTGGAGGCCACCAGCAGGCCGAGGATCATCGGCAGGGTCATCAGGCCGGACTTGGTCGGGCTCACACCGCGGCTGATCTGGAAGTACATGCCGAGGAAGACCGAGGCGCCGAACATGCCCACGCCGACCGCGATGCTGGCCACCACGGCGAGGGTGATGGTGCGGTTGCGGAACAGCCGCGGCGGGATCATCGGCTCGGCGGCCCGGTTCTCGACCCGGATGGCGAGGGCGCCGAGCAGCAGCGCACCGATCACCATGACGGCGGTCTGCCAGGAGATCCAGTCGTACTTGTCGCCGGCGAGGGTGATCCAGATCAGCAGCAGCGAGACGGCGGCGGTGATCAGGGTGGCGCCCCACCAGTCGATCTTCACCTGGCGCCTGACCACGGGCAGGTGCAGCGTCTTCTGGAGCACGATCAGGGCGAGGATGGCGAACGGCACGCCGACGTAGAAGCACCAGCGCCAGCCGAGCCAGTCGGTGTCGACGATCACGCCGCCGATCAGCGGGCCGCCGATGGTGCCGACGGCCATCACCGCGCCGAGGTAGCCGCTGTACCGGCCCCGCTCGCGCGGCGCGATCATCGTCGCCATGATCACCTGAGCCAGGGCGGTGAGACCGCCGGCGCCCACGCCCTGGATCACCCGGCAGCCGATGAGCTGCCCGGTGGACTGGGAGAGGCCGGCCAGCACCGAGCCGAGCACGAAGACCGCCAGGGCGAGCTGGACCAGGATCTTCTTGCTGGTGAGGTCGGCGAGCTTGCCCCAGATCGGGGTGGTCGCGGTGGTGGCGAGCAGCGTCGAGGTGACCACCCAGGTGTACGCGGACTGGCCGCCGTGCAGCTCGGTGATGATCCGTGGCAGCGCGTTCGAGACGACCGTGCCGGAGAGGATCGCGACGAACATGCCCAGCAGCAGGCCGGAGAGTGCCTCCAGGATCTGCCGGTGGGTCATGTTGACGGCGGTCGCCCGAGTGGGCGCTGGCGCCTGGGTCATCGTGGGGTGCCTCCGAATGGAGAAGAAGGGGGGTTGCCTCAGGCAACCGTAGGGCTTGGTTGCCTCGAGCAACAACCGGACGTGGCGCAGATCTATTCCGTCCCGTCCGGGTCAGAACGTCTCGTTGAACCGGTGCAGCAGGCGGGCGAAGTCCGCCACGTCCCGCTTCGGCCAGCTCTCCAGCGTGCGGCGGATCTGGCCGAGCCGGGCCGCCCGCGCCGCGTCGAACCGGCGGGTGCCCTCCTCGGTGAGGCTGAGCTGGGCGGCCCGCCGGTCGGTCGGGTCCGGGTCCCGCCGGACCAGACCGAGGGTCTCCAGGCCGTGGATCTGCCGGCTGAGCGTGCCCTTGCCGACGCCCAGCTTCGCGGCCAGATCGGTGAGACGGATCGAGCCGGAGCGGCGCAGCCACAGCAGCAGCCCGTACGTGTTGGGCTCCAGGTTGGGGTGCACCTCGCGGGCGATCTCCCAGGAGAGCGCCCGGCCGCGGCGCAGCAGCGCGGTCAGCTCGTGCTCCACGTCCCGCAGGGTCTCCGGCAGGTGATCGTCCACGCAGAGAGCGTACGGCTGGTCAACCCTTGCCGGTCAGCCGGTGCTGCGCCACCGTGCGGAGGTGGCCGTCGCTGGTGGTCCCCTCGATCACCACCTCGGCCGTCCGGCCCCGGTGGGTCAGCGTGGCCACCGCGTTGCCGAAGTACGGCCCAGCCAGCTTCTTCCACCGCACCGACGGCCGGCGTACCCCGGCCGAGCGGGCGAGCGCCCGGGTGGCCGCCGCCGGCCCGGGCGACCAGCCCAGCTTCATCAGCGGGCGCATCCCGGCCGGCACCTGGTTGTGGATGGGGGAGCAGGTGAGCTGGTGCACCGGGGTACGGACGCCCCGGTCTGCGAACCGGGCCCGGGCCACGTACGAGTGGTGCACGTCACCGGAGAGCACGCTGATCGACGCCGGTGGCGGGTACGCCGGCCCGGCACCGACCCGGTCGCCGGGCCGCCCCGGCCGGCCGCTGCCCAGCCGGGCGAAGAGCGCGCCGAGCGCCTCGAAGGAACGGTTGAACGCCGCCCAGTGCTCCAGGTCCCAGGCGCGGCGGATCTGCTCGGACACCTTCGCCACCCACGGCCGGCGGGAGTCGGCCAGCCGCTCGTTCCACGCCTCCACGTGGTGGATGCCCGGCGGCAGCAGCCACGGCAGCGAGGCCCCGACGACGAGGTGCTCGTAGACGCCGTGCGCGCGGTCGAGGAACCAGGACCACTCGCCCGGCGGCAGCATCGCCCGGTTGCCCGGCTCCAGTACCCGGCTGGACCGGTTGTCCAGCACGACCAGGCGGGTGCGCCCCAGGTCGAGCGCGTAGCTCCACTGGTACTGCACGGCCCGCCACCGCTCGGTGTCGTGGGCGACGTCGGCCTCCTTGTCGACCCGCTCCCCGAACTCGTTCAGCACGCCGGTGGCGTCCTCTGCGGCGGTGACCTTGGCGTAGACCGGGTCGGCCGCGATCTCATCCGGGGAGAGGTTGCCCAGGTGCTGGTAGACCCAGTAGGAGGCGAGCCCGCTGCGGATCCGCTCCGCCCACCACGACTGCTCCCGCATGTCCGCCCGCCAGGCGGCCGAGGTGTTCCAGTCGTCGATCACCTCGTGGTCGTCGAAGATCATCACGCTCGGCACGATGGAGAGCAGCCAGCGGATCTCCGGGTCGCGCCACGACTCCAGATAGAGCTTGGTGTACTCGTCGAAGGTGACCACCTGGGTCGCCGGGGCGCCCTTCGGCCGCCTCCGGCGCCGCTTCAGCAACCGCCGCACGGTCGGCGAGGTGACGTCGGCGTAGACCTGGTCGCCGAGGAGCACCAGCAGGTCGGGCAGGGCGGCCGGGTCCGGGTCGGCCATCGCCCGCCGGGCGTACGCGTCGAGCGCGTCCGGGGGCAGCCGGCGGGCGGTCGCGTGCTGGGTGGTCTCCCGGCACGAGCCGAAGAGCAGGGTGACCGGCTGATCCCGGTCGTCGACCGCCCGGGTACGGATCACGCTCGGCGGGAAGCCGCTCTCCGGCACCGGCCAGGCGACCTCGCCGTCGAGGAGCACCTCGTACGTGGCGGCGCTGTCCGGGGCCAGCCCCTCGACCACCACGATCGCGTAGTGGTGGTCGTACGCGGTGAAGGTCGGCGCGGTCCCCGAGGCCCCGTCGGCCGTGCGGACGGTGACCACGGCGGGCCCGCTGGTCTCCACCCACACGGTGGCCCGCGTGCCGACGACCCGTCGCAGCAACGGACCGATGAGCAGGCGGGAACTGGGCACGGGCACCTCCGAGGTGAGAACCGGACGCCTTTCTACCCCGACGGCGGTTTCGGCACGCCTGGCTGCGGCGAGCGTACCCGCAGGTCCCCCGCGTGCGGAGGCGGTGATTGGGACGGCGCCGCCGGCATCTGACAGGATTTCGGCATGAAGGAATACCTCCTCGTCGTACTCGCCCTGCTCGGCGTGCTGATCCTCGGCGGCCTCAGCCTGGTGGTGCCGCGGCTGCGCCGGCGTCCCCAACCGCCGCTGCCGGAGACGGAGGTCGAGGCCCGGCCGGAGGAGGCAGTCGAGGCACCGCCATCCGAGGTTTCCACCGGGATCCTCGTCGAGCCGCCACCGGTGGTCGAGGCGCCGCCCGTGGTCGAGGTGCCGATCGAGGTCCCCGAGCCCACCGCCGGCCGGCTGGTCCGGCTGCGCTCCCGGCTGTCCCGCTCGCAGAACGTCTTCGGCAAGGGCCTGCTCGGCCTGCTCAGCCGCGACCACCTCGACGAGGACACCTGGGAGGAGATCGAGGACAGCCTGATCACCGCCGACGTCGGCGTCGAGTCGACCCGCGAGATCGTCGACCGGCTCCGCGAGCGGACCCGGGTGCTCGGCACCCGCTCGGCCACCGAACTGCGCTCCCTGCTCGCCGCCGAGCTGGTCAACGCCCTCGACCCGACGCTGGACCGGTCGCTGAAGACCGCCCCGAAGGATGGGGTGCCGGCGGTCGTGCTGGTCGTCGGCGTCAACGGCGCCGGCAAGACCACCACCTGCGGCAAGATCGCCCGGGTGCTGATCGCCGACGGCCGTACCGTGCTGCTCGGCGCGGCCGACACCTTCCGCGCCGCCGCCGCCGACCAGCTCGAGACGTGGGGCAGCCGGGTCGGCGCGGAGACCGTCCGCGGGCCCGAGGCCGCCGACCCGGCCAGCGTCGCCTTCGACGCGGTCAAGCGCGGCATCGACACCGTCGTCGACACGGTGCTGATCGACACCGCCGGCCGCCTGCAGAACAAGGTCGGCCTGATGGACGAGCTGGGCAAGGTCAAGCGGGTGGTGGAGAAGCACGGCCCGATCGACGAGACCCTGCTGATCCTGGATGCCACCACCGGCCAGAACGGCCTGGAGCAGGCCCGGGTCTTCACCGAGGTGGTCAACGTGACGGGCGTGGCGCTGACCAAGCTCGACGGGACCGCCAAGGGCGGGATCGTGATCTCCGTGCAGCGCAAGCTGGGCATCCCGGTCAAGCTGGTCGGCCTCGGCGAGGGCCCGGACGACCTGGCCCCGTTCGAGCCGGCGCAGTTCGTCGACGCGTTGCTCGGGACCGAGCCGCTCGCCCGGGACGCGTAACCTCGGGTGACGACTGACGATCGCGCCTACGCGGGGTGGCGCGAACCCAGCCATCCGTCGCCGCGCCTCGGGAGACCGTACGTGACTTCGCAGGAGATCCCGCTGCACGGCGGGAACGTGAGCACCGTGGTCCGGGTGGGTGACACGGTCCGGCGCAACGCCGGGCCGTGGACCCCCTCGGTCCACGCGCTGCTGCGCCACCTGGAGTACGTCGGCTTCACCGGCGCCCCGCGCGCCCTCGGCATGGACGAGCGCAACCGGGAGGTCCTGTCGTACCTGGAGGGGGAGTGCGGGGAGTACCCGCTGGCCCGGCACTGGGTCACCGACGAGGCGCTGGTGACCGTGGCGACCATGCTGCGGATGTTCCACGACGCTCAGTACGGCTTCACCCCGCCACCCGGGGCGGTCTGGCGTTCCTTCGGCCCGCCCCCGCCGGACACCGAGGTGATCTGCCACCATGACGCCGCCCCGCACAACGTGATCTGGCGGCCCGACGGCACCCTCGGCCTGATCGACTTCGACCTGGCCTCGCCGGGTGCCCGGATCTACGACGTGGCGTACGCGGCCTGGACCTGGGTGCCGATCTTCTCCGACCGGGACTCGATCACGCTCGGCTGGAAGCACCCGGACCGGCCGCGCCGGCTGCGGCTGTTCGCCGACGCGTACGGGCTGATCCCCCGGGACCGGCACCGGCTGATCCGGACCATCCGCAAGCGGATCGTCGACCACGTCGAGGGCATCCGCCGGATGGCCGCGGCCGGCGACCCGGCGTTCGTCCGGATCGTGCACAAGGGGCACCTCCGGCGCCCGATGCGCGACCTGCGGCTGCTCGACTACGAACGGCACGCCCTCGAGTACGCACTGCGCTGACCTCCGACGCGACGACAGAGTGGCCGGTTCCTCGTCGGAACGGCCACTCTGTCTGTTTGCCGGGTCCAAGATCGAGGTTCTTCACACGCCGGAAACAAGCCGTCACGGGCCGGAAATCGAGCGGTGTCGGTGAAGGAAACAGCCGCCGACCAAGCTTCCGCGCAACCGGCTGACGGGCGATGCTGCCAGGTTTCAGCCGGAGGAGGACTTCCACACCGAGAGGAGGCAGCGTGGAGATCAACACCGGCAACACCGCCTGGTTGCTCTTGTCGTCTGCGCTCGTGCTGCTCATGACGCCCGGCCTGGCCCTGTTCTACGGTGGTCTGAACCGGTCCAAGGGCGTGCTCAACATGATGATGATGAGCTTCTCGTCCATCGGGCTCATCTCCGTTCTTTGGGTCATCTACGGCTTCACCCTGGCGTTCGGCACCAACGACAGCGCCGGGACCAACAACCTGATCGGCAGCTTCACCCAGTACTTCGGCACCCAGACCAAGTTCATCGGCGAGGAGTGGCTCTTCCTCGGCACGGGCACCGGCATCCCCACGTACGTCGTCATGGTCTTCCAGATGATGTTCGCGGTGATCACCGTCGCCCTGATCTCCGGTGGGCTCTCCGACCGGCTCAAGTTCTCCGGCTGGCTGCTCTTCGCCTTCGCCTGGTTCACCCTGGTCTACGTTCCGGTGGCGCACTGGATCTGGGGCGGCGGCTTCATCGGCTCCAAGATCAAGGCGCTCGACTTCGCCGGTGGTACCGCCGTGCACATCAACGCCGGCGCCGCCGCTCTTGGTGTGGTGCTGGTCCTCGGCAAGCGCATCGGCTGGCCCAAGGAGAGCTTCAAGCCGCACAACGTGCCGCTGGTCGCCCTCGGCGCCGGTCTGCTCTGGTTCGGCTGGTTCGGCTTCAACGCCGGCTCCGAGCTGACCGTCGACAGCACCGCCGCGGTCGCCTTCGTCAACACCCAGGTCGCCACCGCCGCCGCCGTGCTCGGCTGGATCGCGGTGGAGTGGCTGCGCAACGGCAAGCCGACCATGGTCGGTGCCTCCTCCGGCGCCGTCGCCGGTCTGGTCGCCATCACCCCGGCCTGCGGCTTCATCGCCCCGCTCCCGGCGGTGCTGCTCGGCCTCGTCGCCGGCGCGGTCTGCGCGCTCGCGGTGAGCCTGAAGTACCGGTTCGGCTTCGACGACTCGCTCGACGTGGTCGGCGTGCACTTCGTCGGCGGCTGGATCGGCTCCCTCTCCATCGGCCTCTTCGCCACCCTCCAGGTCAACTCGGCCATCGAGGGCCTGGGCGCCAGCGAGGGCCTGTTCTACGGTGGCGGGGTCACCCAGCTCGGCCGGCAGGCGCTGGCCAGCGGCATCGTCTCGGTCTACTCCTGCGCAGTGGCCGCGCTGATCGCCTTCATCATCAAGAAGACGATCGGCCTGCGGTCCGACGCCGAGGCCGAGGTCGCCGGCATCGACGTCGCCGAGCACGCGGAGAGCGCGTACGACCTCTCGCCCACCACGGGCAGCAGCACGGGCGGCGCGTTCGCGATGGCCGGGCTGACCCCGGCCGGCACCAAGCCGACGGCGGAAGACGCCCCGGTCAGCGAAAAGGTCGCCGGTTAACGTTCCAGGAATGGAGGGGTTGGACATGAAGCTGGTGACCGCGGTCATCAAGCCGTACCAGCTGGACGCGGTGAAGGAGGCCCTGCACGCCCTCGGCGTGGCCGGCCTGACCGTCAGCGAGGTCCAGGGGTACGGCCGGCAGAAGGGGCACACCGAGGTCTACCGGGGTGCCGAGTACACGGTCGAGTTCCTGCCCAAGATCCGGGTCGAGGTGCTCACCGACGAGATGGACGTCGACAAGATCGTCGACGCCATCGTGGGCGCCGCCCGGACCGGCAAGATCGGCGACGGCAAGGTCTGGGTCACCGGCGTCGAGGAGGTCGTCCGGGTCCGGACCGGCGAACGCGGCCTCGACGCCCTGTAGGAGGCCAGCCCAGATGACCCCGTTGGTCAGGAGTGACGCGTCGGACCCCCCGGTCATCGCCGACGCCGATCTCCTGGTCAACGGGGTCGTCGGCGTGCCGGGCGGGATCGGCGAAGCGGCCCGGGTCCGCCGGGCGGAGGCCATCGACGCCTGGCTCACTCGGCTGCTGCCGGCGCGGGACGGCATCGCCCTGATCGCCGTCGGCGGCCTGGGGCGGCGCCAGTGCGCCCCGTACGGGGACCTGGACCTCGTCCTGCTGCAC
This sequence comes from Micromonospora globispora, assembly GCF_003857015.1. Classification (GTDB taxonomy): domain Bacteria; phylum Actinomycetota; class Actinomycetes; order Mycobacteriales; family Micromonosporaceae; genus Micromonospora; species Micromonospora globispora. The sequence continues at coordinate 11,216 of NZ_QGGF01000047.1, forward strand.
GCCGGAGTGCCCGGAACGGACGAGCTGGCCGCCTCGCTCTGGTACCCGATCTGGGACGCCGGACTGCGGCTCGACCACTCGGTGCGTACCGTCGCCGAGGCGCTCTCGGTGGCCCAGGACGACGTCAAGGTCGCCCTCGGCCTGCTCGACGCGCGCTTCGTCGCCGGCGACCGGGCGCTCGCCGACTCGCTGATCCACACCGCGACCGACCACTGGCGGCGTACCGCCGTCCGCCAGCTGAGCGGGCTGAAGGAGATCACCGCCGCCCGCTGGGAGACCCACGGCGAGCTGGCCTTCCTGCTGGAGGGGGACCTGAAGGAGGCCGCCGGGGGGCTGCGCGACGTGGGCATCCTCCGGGCCATCGCCACCGCCGGCATCACCGACGCGCTGCGCCCCGTGGTCCGCGCCGCCCACCTGCGCCTGCTGGACACCCGCGACGCCCTGCACCAGCAGGTCGGCCGCCGGGTCGACCGGCTCGTCGCGCAGGAACGCGACGGGGTGGCTGCCTTGCTCGGACTTCGACAACTTCAGCTCGGCGCGTCTGACGCCGCGCCGCTCCGACAACTTCAGCTCGGCGCGTCTGACGCCGCGCGGCGACCTGAAGCCGTCGCTGAAGCCGGCGACGGCGACGCCCTGCTGCGCCGGGTGGCCGGGGATGCCCGGACCGTCAGCCACGCCCTCGACGACGCCTGGCGGGCCGCCGACCGGCTCCGCTCCGGCCGCCGCCGGGGCGCCGACGGCCGCCCCGTCC
>NZ_QGGF01000314.1 GCF_003857015.1 Micromonospora globispora
TCGCCGGCGTCCCGGGGCCGTACCCGCCGGTGTCCGGCCTGCCCGCGACGTACCCGCCGGTGTCGGCCGCGCCGTACCAGCCCGGCGGCTACCCGCCGGCCGCGCCGCGGGTAGCCGGGCAGCCGCAGCTGACCTCGGGCATGGCGACGGCGTCGCTGGTCCTCGGGATCCTCGGCGTGCTCGGCGGCTGGTGCCTCTTCGGGCTGCCCTGCATCCTGGCCGTCGTTCTCGGCCACCTCGCCCTGCGAGAAACCCGCGACGGCACCAGGACCGGGCACGGCATGGCGGTCGCCGGCCTCGTCCTGGGCTACGTCTTCGTCGGCCCGATGATCGCCTTCACCGTCCTGATGTTCTTCGGCAGCGTCCTGGGCGCGGCCACCCCCTGAGCAGGTCGACCAACCGATAACACCGGCCGCCATCCCGGCCGGCCAACGACGCGCCCACGAGGCGCCGAAAGGACACGTGCGCAATGTCCCCCGACACCGACGATCGCGCGGATCAGCCCGTCGAGCTGTCCCGTAAGGACACGGGATGCGTCATCACCGCGCGCTGGCACACCGACCCAGGACCGATGAGCATCACCGGACCCGACGAGGTCGTCATCCGCCTCGCCGACGACGCGGCGCCCGAGATCCGGGAACGCGGCGTCACGTCGGAGGTCCTGCACCGGATGGGTCGGCAGGTCGACGACATGGTGGCCGAGTTCCACGAGCTGCCGAGCGTCGGGGCGTACCAGGTGATGGTGCGGCGGTACATCGAAGGCCGGCTCGCCGAGCTGGCTCAGGTGCGGGGTGCGGTGGCCGATGGGTTTGAGTCGGATCTGCTCGAGGTCTTCGAGGACCTGACCGGTCGCCGGCACAAGGATCCGCTCGGGACGCTCGCGACGGTGACCGGTAGGTCGCGGGAAGCCCTCGACCACCTGCTCGAGGTGGGTCGCCAGCGCAACGCTCGCTAAAGGCGCAACCGATTCCACTGTGGTGGGGCATGCGATAGCCAAGTTGCTATAGGCATTGCCCCGCTCCGCATGCTGTTCCCAACTCCTCAACTCAGATAGGACCGCAATGGGCTGGATCAACAACGCCAAGGCCAACGAAGCCGGCAAGCATGCCCGGGAGGCGCTCGCCAAGGGCAACCACATCCTGGTCTACAAGATTATCGAGGCCACCACCAACAGCCGTGTCACTGCTCCCATGGCCGGCATCGCTGAACAGATTCAGGCCATCGAGGCGGAAGGCTGGATGCTGGCCAACATGGCCGCCGCCGAAGGCAAAGCCATGACCAGTGAGCGGACGGCGCTCGTCTGCCTTTTCCGGCGACGCTGAGCCGGGTCAACGGGGCCAGGTTCAACGGGGTGGGAGCCTGCCGCTCCCGCCCCTTCGCCTTGGGGAAGTTGTGCCGTTGCCAACGGATGCGACCGTGTGCGCATGCGCAGACGATGGCGTGTGCCCGCGGTGCCGATCATCCTCGTGGGGGCCTGCCTTGGCCTGTCGTTCGTGACTACCGGCCTCCAAGGTCCACACCCGGCTGGTTGTCGCCGTGGAGCCGAGCTCCGCTCACCGATGATCGAAGCACGCCGAGGGCCCGGTGGCATCCCGGTGCTGCGTTCAACGACGGGGTGGTAGCAGCAGGGCCAGCTCCCGGGCGGCTTCGGTCAGGATGGGCACCTGCCCGACCAGGTCCTCGATCGGGGTACGAAACGCGGGGGCGGCAACCGAGAGCGCGGCTGTCGCCGTACCGGTCGGGTCGAGGATCGGCACGCCGACCGCGCGGATGCCCGCCTCGTGCTCCTCGTCGGCGATCGCGTACCCCCGGGAGCGGACGGTGTCGATCTCAACGCGGAACGCATCCCGGTCCGTGATGGTGTTCGGGCCGAGCGACTCGAGGGGAAGCGTGGCGACCAGTTCCTCCCGCGCCGGGGCGGGGGCGTACGCGACGAGGACCTTGCCCATCGCGGTGCAGTGCAGCGGGCCGTGCTTGCCCGGCTCACCGATCACGCTGACCTGTCGGGGGCCCTCGACGTAGTGGACGTAGAGCTGCTTGTCATCGTCGCGCACTGACATCAGCGTCGCTTCCCGGGTGTGCGCGGAGACCCGTTGCATCACCGGCAGCGCGATGCCGGTGAACCCGAAGGCGTGGGAGACCCGCTGACCGAGCTCGAAGACCTTGAGCCCGAGGGTGTATCGCTTGCTGGCGTCGTCGAAACGCGCGTAGCCCTCGCGGACGAGAGTGCCGAGCAGCCGGTAGGTGGTACTGGTGGGGAAGCCGGCGACGCGCGACAGCTCGGACAGGGCGATGCCGCCAGGCCGGTCACCGAGCAGGCTCAGGAGTCGCAGGGCCTTGCTCACCATGTCGGACGCATCGCGGGCGGCGGGACTCGTGGTGCGACTTCCCGTCTCGTCCGTCTTTGGGTTGGTCACATCGCCTAATCATGCCGCATCGCGGCAAGCCATCGTCAGGTAGCGAAACAAGGTATTGACGTGATCTTAACAGCGGCGCAGGATTGCTGCATCGCGGGAAGCCTTCTCACATCGTGGCAAGAAGGAGAGATCAATGACCGTACCCTCTCGGCCCCCCTCCGAGCCGGTCGCGCTTGGCCGTCAACGCTGGGGCCGCCTGCTGCCCATCGTCTTCGTTACCTACAGCCTCGCCTACCTGGACCGGTCCAACTACTCCGTCGGCGTCGCCGGCGGCATGAAGGAAGACCTGGCCATCACCGGCGGCGTCGCGGCGCTGCTCGGCGCGCTGTTCTTCCTCGGCTACTTCCTGTTCCAGATCCCCGGCGCGATCTACGCCGAACGGCGCAGCGTCAAGAAGCTCATCTTCTGGAGCCTCATCGCCTGGGGGGTGCTGGCCTCCCTGCAGGGCCTGGTCTCCAACGTCGGCCTCCTGATGGTCGTCCGCTTCCTGATCGGTGTGGTCGAGGCTGCGGTCCTGCCGGCCATGGTGATCTTCCTGTCGCACTGGTTCACCAAGCCTGAACGCGGGCGCGCGAACACCTACCTCATTCTCGGCAACCCGGTCACCGTGCTCTGGCTGACCGTGGTCTCCGGCTACCTGATCGAGGCAACGTCGTGGCGCGGCATGTTCATCATCGAGGGGCTGCCGGCCGTCATCTGGGCCTTCGTGTTCTGGAAGATGGTGGACGACAAGCCCGAACAGGCGCGGTGGCTCGACCCCGCCGAGCGTGACGGCGTGGTCAACGCGCTGGCCGAAGAGCAGAAGATGCTCAACCCGGTCGGCTCGTACCGAGAGGCGTTCCGCTCCCGCAACGTGGTCCTGCTGTCAGTCCAGTACCTCCTGTGGAGCATCGGCGTCTACGGGTTCGTGTTCTGGCTGCCCTCGATCGTCAAGGCCGGTTCCGGCGAGGGCATCGGCCTGACGGGCGTCATCTCCGGCGCGCCGTACGCGCTGGCCGTCATCGTGATGCTGGTCAACAGCCGCGCCTCCGATCGCTCCGGGCGTCGCTCCGCGTACGTGTGGCCGTGGCTCCTGCTCGGCGCCGCCGCGTTCTACGGCTCGTACCTGCTCGGGCCGCGGCATTTCTGGCTGTCGTTCCCGCTGCTGGTGATCGCCGGTGCGGCCATGTACGCCCCGTACGGCCCGTATTTCGCCTACATCCCGGAGTTCCTGCCCCGCAACGTCGCCGGCGCGTCGATCGCACTGATCAACAGCTTCGGTGCGCTGGGGGGCTTCGCCGGCTCGTATCTGGTCGGCTGGCTCAACGACAGCACCGGCTCCAACGCCGCGTCCTTCCTGCTGATGGCGCTGTCGCTTGCCGCCGCAGCCGGGATCGTGCCGCTGGTGCGGGTGTCCAGGGCCAGCGCCGCCACCGTGCTACCCACCCCGGTCCCCGCCGAGTAGGAAGAGACATCAATGCGGATCGCCCGCGCCGCCCACGCGGGCGGCATCGGGTACGGCGTCGTGGAGGGTGACCGCCTCACCCTCCTCGACGACCCCCACACGCTGCCCACCGACCGGCACGCCGTAAACCCCGGCCGGACCTCGCTCCGGCTGCGCGACGTGCGGCTTCTGGCGCCTGTGGAGCCCCGCACCATCGTCGGGATGGCACACAACACCGGCCCGGCCGACCGCAACCTGCCGCCGCAGGCGTTCCTCAAGCCCGCCCGCTCAGCAATCGGACCGCACGAGGCGATCCCCCTGCCCGCCGCCATCGGCCGGGTCGACGTGGAGGGCGAGCTGGCGGTCGTCATCGGCCGCCCGGCACGCCACCTGCGCCCGGTCGACGCGCTCGACGCCGTGTTGGGATACACCGTCGCCAACGACGTCACCGCCCGCGACCTCCAGCAGGTGGACCCACTATGGACGACCGCCAAGGGCTACGACGGGTTCACGCCGCTCGGGCCGTGGATCGAAACCGACCTCGACCCGTCCGACGCCGTCGTTCGGATACACGTCAACGGCTCACCTCTGGCGCCGGCCTCCACCGCCCGCCTGGCCCGTGACGTCACCGAGATTCTCGTCTACCTCACCTCGTTCATGACCCTCGGTCCGGGCGACGTCGTGCTCACCGGCGCACCGGGCGAGTACGCCGCCATACACCCGGGCGACCAGGTGACCGTCACCGTCGACGGCATCGGCTCCCTGCACAACCCGGCCACGCAGCTGACTGGCGCACCGGCATGAGGCGGGGACTGGACGCGGTCACGTTCGGCGAGGTGATGGCGATGTTCGTGGCCGTCGAGCCGGGCCCGCTCGACCACGTCAGCACCTACGTCCGGGCGTTGGCCGGCGCCGAAGTCAATGTCGCGACCGGGCTGGCCCGACTTGGCCACCGGGTCGGCTGGGTCGGGCGCGTCGGCGACGATCCTTTCGGCCGGTACGCGGTCGCCGAACTCGCCGCCACCGGCGTCGACACGACCACCGTCACGCTCGACGCCGACGCGCCCACCGGGTTCCAGCTCAAGAGCCGGGCCGACGGCGGCGACCCGCAGGTCGTCTACTTCCGGCGCAACTCCGCCGGCAGCCGGCTGGCACCCTCGCCGGCCACCGACGCGTACGTCGCCGACAGCCGCCATCTGCACCTCACCGGCATCCCGCCGGCCCTGTCGCCTACCGCCCGGTCGTTCGCCACCCGGGCCATCGACGTCGCCCGCGCCGCCGGCGCCACCGTCTCCTTCGACCCCAACCTGCGACCGGTGCTGTGGAACGACCAGAGCGAAATGGTCCGAGTCATCAACGACCTGGCCGTACGCGCAGACTGGGTGCTGCCCGGCGTCGCCGAAGGTGCGGTGCTCACCGGCAGCACCGACCCGGCGGCCATCGCGTCGTTCTACCTGGACCGCGGGGTGTCCGCAGTCGTCGTCAAGAACGGCGCTGCCGGCGCCGACCTGTACACCGCCGACGGTGGGCGCTGGCACCAGCCGGTCTTCCCGGTGACCGTGGTCGACACCGTCGGCGCCGGCGACGGCTTCGCCGCCGGACTCATCAGCGGTTATCTCGACGGGCTGCCGATGCAAGAGTGCCTGCGCCGGGCCGCGGCAGTCGGTGCGCTGGCCACCACCGACCCCGGCGACAGAGACGGCCTGCCTGACCGTGCCGCACTGGCCAGCTTCCTCGCCCTCGTCACCACGTGAAAGGACCCACCCGATGCAACTACAGGTAGCCCTCGACCGGATGCCGCTGGAGCGCGCCGTCGACATCACGGCCGCCGTGACCCCGCTCGCCGACTGGATCGAAGTCGGCACCTCCCTCATCAAGCGGTACGGCATGCACGCCGTCGAAACGATCGTCGACGCGGCGGCCGGAACCCCGGTACTCGCCGACCTCAAGACCGCCGACGATGCCAGGTGGGAATTCACCGTCGCCTACGACGCGGGCGCCCGCTCCGCCACGGTCCTCGGTCTCGTCGCGGCGGCCACCATCGACACCGCCGTCCAAGTCGCCGAGGAGCACGATCGGGAGGTGATGGTAGACCTCATGGGGCTCGACCAGTCCGCCCGAGCCGCCCTCGCCGCCCGCCTCCCCGGCCACGTCGTGCTCGCTGCCCACATTGGCAAAGACAGCCAGGCGCACGGACACGGCCCAATCGTGCTGCTCGGCCCGTGGACACGCGGCCGGCGGGTCGCGGTCGCCGGCGGCCTCGGCGTCGACGACATTCCGGCCCTGGCCGGCGTACCGGCCCTGAGGGTCATCGTCGGCTCGGCCGTCACCGGCGCGGACGACCCGGCGGCGGCGGTCTCCGGCCTGCTCACCGCCGCCCGTACCGCGGAGGTGGCGCGGTGACCGACCTCATCGACACCGTCCGCGACGAGATCACCGCCGCGCTCGCCGCCGCCGACCGCGACCAGGTACGGGCTCTGGCCGACACCGTCCTCGCCGCCCGCCACGTGCTCGTCACCGGTGAGGGCAGATCCGGCTTCATGGCCAAGGCCTTCGCCATGCGCCTCATGCACCTCGGCATCAACGTCCACGTCGTCGGTGAGACCACCACGCCCGCCCTCGGCCCGGGCGATACCATCGTCGCGGTCTCCGGCTCCGGCACCACCCACGGCACGGTACGCGTCGCGGCCCAGGCCAACACAGTCGGCGGCACGGTCCACGCCGTCACGACGGACCCGGACAGCCCCCTCGCCCGCGCCGCCGCGACCGTCCTCGTCGTGCCCGCCGCCACCAAGTACCGCAAGCCGGGTGAGGCGACAACCGTCCAGCCGCTGTCAAGCCTCTTCGACCAGACGACCCACATCCTGCTTGACGTGGTGTGCCTTCTGATAGCACAACGGCGGGGCGTGGACAACGCGGCCGCCAAGGCCGCCCATGCCAACACGGAATGACTCGAAATTCGGGGTGCAGTCGGCCGAGTTTGTTGCATAGCCAGGCGTTTCGCGAGGCCGTCGGAGTGCCCCGCCCCGAGCCGCACTGCCGGAGCTGAGCTGCCCTCAGCGGAGCAGGCCGCTCGGGTCGCCGAGCAGTCGCCGGACGACCGGATCTGCCGCATGAGGCAGTGCCACGGACGCTCGCCGAGGAGACGCCGCTCAACGCCCAGCGCCGCTGGTCGAGTGTTGGTGGATCGCCCTGCGGAACACGTCCTACATTGCCGATGATCGGATGGGCAAAAGGCGGACGGTGAGAGTACGGGACCGCCAAGGAGAAGCAGAGACACTCAGACGGCTCAAGCCGCCCCGGACGCCTCGGGAGCTTCGGCTAGCTGCGCCGCCAGGCCGGCACGGTCGATCTGCATCCAGTATTGCGTGATTCGTCCGTCCTCGATGTGGTAGACGATCGCGTTCACTTGCCGTACGGTCCGCCCTGTTGGAGCATGCCGCCCGATCTGCACCAGGCGAACGTACGCCCTCGCGCCGTCGACCAGCAGATCCTGCACGTCCAACTCGAAGTCTCCCCAGGCTTCGATCATGTCCCTGACGTGCTCGGCGTAGTTCTGCGGAGTGCGCTCGATCGTCACCTCGTCCTCCGACTGCACCTGGTGCGCCAGTACGACCGGTGCCATTAGGTCGGTGACGCGGTTCAGGTCCCGGCCGGAGCGGACATAAGTGAGGAACTCCGTAACAACCCGGCGGGTCACCGTCTCGTCGATCATGCGCGGACTGTGGCACGTTGCAGCGCTGCAGCGCTGCGACGCCGGCCACAGGCTGCACCCTGGTAGAGCGGCGCGGTCGGCAGGCGTGCGCTCACAAGTAGCCGCCGAGTGAGCGCGCGGCGTGGTTCAGGTCGCGTCTGTTGACGCCTGTGCGCCTACTCGCCTGGTGAGTCGACGCGCGTGCCGCGACGCACCGGTCGAACTTTCAGCTGAGACCGAGGTGGACGGCCCACAGCGCGTCGGCGCGGCACTTCTGGTCGACGCTGTCCTGATATGGCGGTCACTTGACGGAGGATGGGCCGATCGGCCGGCCAGGCCGGTGGCTCGGGTTCCAGGAGGCCTGGGTAGCTTCCCTGTCATGAGTGAGGACACCTTCCGCTCGGTGGAGATCGAGCGCGCCAGCGTGGGGAAGTACGTCCTGCGGAACGTCCGCGGCGGATCGATGTCGATGGGCACGGGCGAGGACGCCAGCTTCACGCCGGTGGAACTGCTGCTGGCGGCCATCGGAGGCTGCACCGCGATAGACGTGGACCACATCACGAGCCGCCGCGCCGAGCCGACTCAGTTCTCCGTCCAAGTCACGGGCGACAAAATCCGGGACGAGGCCGGAGGAAACCGGATGCAGAACCTCACGGTCGAGTTCACCGTGACGTTTCCGCAGGGCGCGGACGGCGACAGGGCGCGCGAGGCGCTGCCCCGGTCGCTGCAGCAGTCGCACGAACGGCTGTGCACCGTCTCCCGTACCGTTGAACTTGGCATTCCCGTCTCGATCGTCGAGGCTGCCGGTTCCACCGGGGACTGAGGTTTCCGGGCGTCACCCGGGGTTTTACGGCGGCGAGGCGTTCGATCACCCCGCGGGCGCAGTGCTGGTAGTGCTCGATGTGCAGCCCTGTGGCCGCGACGTCGCGGATGGGGCGGCGGCGGAAGTCTTGGCCCGCGCTGATCCTTTCCGCCCTGGACCCATGCCGAGCACAGGGGCCACGTTGCCCTGACCCACCACGCCGTAGGCCCAGCGCTTGCGGTCTTGGCCGAACTGAGCTCCCTAACGATGGGTACGGCATGCCGGCGCAGCAGGCTGGCCGGCGGCGAGGAGCTTCCGCACGCCGGTCAGCCGCCGCCATGGCCGTCGGCGAGTGCTCGCGATGATCAGGGCACGCGCGGCATACATCGCCAATGCGGGCGTCGTTGGTAACCCATCTTCCGGTGTCGGCTCGGCCTGGCATGGTAGAGGCATGTGCAGGAACATTCGCGTGCTCCACAACTTTGAACCGCCTGCGACCGACGATGAGATCGAGGCCGCCGCCATCCAATACGTGCGCAAAGTCAGCGGCACGACACGGCCGTCCGCGGCCAACGAGGAGGCGTTCGGCGACGCGATCCGCGCTGTCACGGCGGCCACCCGGACCCTACTGGACAGCCTCGTGACGAAGGCGCCTCCCCGCGACCGCGAGGTGGAGGCCGCGAAGGCCAAGGCGCGCGGGGCCGAACGGTATGGCCGTCAAACGGCAGCCTCGGGCTGACGACTCCCGATCTCACTGGCCACGCTCTGCTCTGGTCAGGGCTTCGTGCTCGGTGACCTCTTCGGCGGCCCCGAAGGTGTCGACTCGTGGGTTCACTCGATCGGACCCCGGCGCACTGTCGTGTCACCCGATGAGCGGAACTGACGGCGGAGCAATGGATATGCGCGTGGCCGGTCCGGTGGCGCGCGCCGAGCAAGCCATCGTCTCCGCCGGCCTGGGCCACCGGGCCGGCACCCAGGTCGGCAGCTTCTTCGATGCCCTTCCCGCAGGAGCGGGCGGCTACGTGCTCTCGGGTGTCCTCCACGACTGGGATGATGACGATGCCCTTCGCATCTTGCGACGGTGCGCCGACGCAGCCTCGGAGACGGGAAAGGTGCTCGTCGTGGACCACATCGGCGATGCCCAGAGCGGTACACCGGACACCGAAGGGGACCTGCGCATGCTCTGCCACGTCCGGGGCCGGGAGCGCACCCTCGACCAGCTGGGCGAGCTGGCCGAGTCACCGGGCCTAGAGGTCAGCTCGCTCACGCCAGCCGGCTCGCGCTCGATCATCGAGTTGCGCCCATCTCACTGAGCCATCCGCTTGCGGACACCTGCCGCCGGCACCGCGACCAACGCGACCGGCCTCGACCTCACGGTCGGCCGGCCCTGACGCTCAACGCCGTGGCTGCATGAACGTGCGGGCCGCGCACGGTTCACGGTCATAGCCGCTGTCGGTGCCCGTCCTTCACGCGCGACTGCATGCGAGAAAGCGCTCAGAGATGTGGCAAGGAGGGTCGTGACGGCGGGTGCTGAGGCGGAGCCGTCCGCGCCGCTAGCCGAGCGCCACGCGCGGCGATCGCGGCAACGGTCAGGAGACCGCAGCCTTCACCAGCTCGACGACCTTCTTCTCTACCGCCGGGCTCCACTTCTGAAGCGCGTACGACACCGGCCACAGGTCCCCGTCGTCGAGGTTGGCCGCGTCCTGGAAGCCCAGGGTCGAGTACCGGTAGTTGAACTTCCCCGAGTCCTGGAAGAAGACGACGACCTTGCCGTCCGCGTTCGCGTAGGCGGGCATCCCGTACCAGGTCTTCGGCGACAGCTGCGGGGCGGTAGCGGTCACCGTCATATGCACGCGCTCGGCGAGCGCACGATCCTCCGGCGCCATCTGCGCGATCCTGTCGAGGACCGCCTGCAGCTCGTCGGCCTTCTTGGTGCCCTTCTTGCCTTCGGCGCGCAGCTCGGCGGCGCGCTCCTTCATCGCGGCACGCTCCTCGGCGCTGAAGCCGTCGGACTCGGTCTTAGTATTCTTTGCGGGCATTTCCAGGCTGCCTTTCGCTCAAGGCTCGGCGAGATGCCGGCCATCAGGAAGGCTAGGCCCAACGGCACCCAGGCGCTTCTCGATTCCTGATCGGATCGGGCGGCCAGCCGAGGCGTTTGACTAGGGCGTGTCCTGCCCATCATGAGCTCCGTGGATCGTCCGGGGCAGCGCCGACACCCAGCCGGATGCCATAGTGCCGCGATGAAGGCAGACCTGCACAGTTACTTGAAGGGCGGCCGCGACGCGCTGCTGTGGAAGCTCGACGGGCTCAGCGAATACGATATTCGGCGTCCGTTGACCCGGACCGCCACCAACTTGCTCGGTCTGGTGAAGCACTCGGCGGCCATGGAGATCCTCTACTTCGGCGTCGTGTTCGGCCGGCCGTTCGAGCAGGAGCTGCCGTACGTCGGCGACGGAGCGGAGACCAATGCCGACATGTGGGCGACCGCGGATGAGACCCGCGAGGAGATCGTCGCACTGTACCGTCGCGCGATCGCCCACGCCGACACCACCATTGAAGCCCTTGCACTGGATGAGGTCGGCCGTGTGCCGTGGTGGGGCGATGCAGCGGTCACGTTGCACCACGTCCTGGTCCACGTCATCGCGGAAACACAACGGCACGCCGGCCACGCTGACATCGTGCGCGAACTCATCGACGGCGCGGCCGGGCTGCTGCCCAGGAACGACAACCTGCCCCCCGCCGACGAGTCATGGTGGCTGGACTACCGCCAGCGAGTAGAGCAGGCTGCCCTCGACGCCAGCAAACGCAGCAACTAGGTTTTCTGTCGATCATGGAAGCCAGATGACGGCGGCGATGAGGACGAGGCTGGCCCGGTAGAGGGATGCGCGTTTGACGTAGCGGGTGGCCAGGTCTCGCCACTGCTTGAGGCGGTTGAAGCAGCGTTCCACCACGTTGCGCTTCTTGTAGACCGCCCGGTCGAAGGCGGGTGGCCGCCCGCCGGCGCTGCCCTTGGCGGCCCGGCGGGCGACCTGGTCCGAGCGTTCCGGGATGACGTGCCGGATCCCGCGGTGCCGCAAAGCGCGGCGGGTGGAGTCGTGGGCGTAGCCCTTGTCGGCGATCAGTACGTCGGGGCGTTTGCGGGGTCGGCCCGGTCCCGGCTCGTTGACGCAGATCGCGTCCAGTAGCGCCAGCAGCTGGGGGTTGTCGCCGGCCTGACCTGGGGTGAGCAGAATCGCCAACGGCCGGCCACGTCCGTCGACGGCGAGGTGGATCTTCGTGCTCAGCCCGCCTCGGGACCGGCCGATGGCCTCGCCATCTTGCGCACCAGGCGTCGCCGCACTGGTCGGGGAGCCCCCTTTTTGCGGGCGCCAGCGGCATGCTGGTGCGCCCGCACGATCGACGAGTCGATGCTGATCGTCCACTGCACCGGTGTCCCGTCGTCGTGCACCTGCGCCGCCGCGAGGATCCGATCCCACGTCCCGTCGGCCGTCCACCGACGCAGCCGTTCGTGGCAGGTCTTCCACGGCCCGAACCGTTCCGGCAGGTCACGCCACGGCGCACCCGTACGCAGCTTCCACAGGATCCCATTGATGACCTGACGGTGATCCCGCCACCGCCCCCGCGC
>NZ_QGGF01000772.1 GCF_003857015.1 Micromonospora globispora
CCCCCGCCTCGGCACCCTCACCGACCGGGAACGGGAGGTGGTGGGGCTGGTCGGCGAGGGGCTGAGCAACGTCGAGATCGCCGACCGACTGGTGGTCAGCCCGGCCACCGCCCGCACCCACGTCAGCCGGGCCATGGTCAAGCTGGGCGCCCGGGACCGGGCGCAACTGGTCGTCTTCGCGTACCAGTCGGGGCTGGTGCCGTCGTGACCGTCTGGCTCAACGGCGCCTTCGGCGCGAACGCCCGCGGCTCGCGGACCCCTCACGTCAGGACGGGGCGATCAGTCGGATCTCGCAGCGGGTGCCGCTCGCCTTGGCGAGTCGACCATCACCGGTCACGAGTGGACAGGCGAGCAACTCCGCCGCTGCGACGTAGGCCGCGTCATACGCCGTGACGTTTCCGCGCAGCTGCCACATCCGGTCGAGCAGCATTGCGGTGCCAACTTCGTCGATGACCAGCGAAGGCAACGTTTCGATCGCCTCGCGCGCCCGGACGAGCCCGAGCTTTCTGCCGAGGACCTTGCCCCTGATCACCGAGACGACCTCGACCAGGAGATGACCTGGCGCGGCCCAGTGCGGATCGCCGCTCAGCTCGGCCCGCGCCGCCTCGCCAACCGCGCCGTCATCAACCAGCGCGTCGGCAAGGACGGAAGCGTCCACCACGATCAAGCCGCGTCTCCGTACGGTCCGCGCCGTTCCCGCTGCTCGGTCAACTCCGCTGCGGTTTCTCCGGGCAGGGAGTCCGTGCCGTCCGTCCGGCCGGCGAACCGGTCGAGGGTCGCCGTGTTGCGGAGTCGTCGGGCCTGCGTCTCCACCAGCTCGAGCAGATACGCCTGAAGTGACTGGCCGCGCGCCTTGGCCTGGGCGGCCAAGGCGTCTCGTACTTCTTCTGGCACGTCTCGGATCTGAAGCGCAACCATGCATTCATTGTGCATGCGGCTCCTGCTCTTCGCGATGAACCTTCGGACTCCGGTCGGCGGCTTTTCTCCCCGGGGGGCCGCGGCTTGGCGACAGGTATCAAGTCGGAGACGTGCGGCCGCGCGACGGGTCGGCCGGCGGGAAGCAGTAGCGAGGCGGGACCGTTACCCTTGCGGGTGGCCGGCCTTGTGCGCGCCGGTTGACTTGTGCCCGCCGAAACACTGACAAACGGGATGTTCGCGTGTTTGACACCTTGAGTGACCGCCTGTCCGGGATCTTCACCAAGCTCCGCGGCAAGGGTCGGCTCACCGACGCCGACATCGACGCCACCGCGCGCGAGATCCGCATGGCGTTGCTGGAGGCGGACGTCGCCCTGCCCGTGGTCAAGGGCTTCATCGCCAACCTCAAGGAGCGGGCCCGCGGCGCGGAGGTCTCCGAGGCGCTCAACCCGGCCCAGCAGATCGTCAAGATCGTCAACGAGGAGCTGATCAACGTCCTCGGTGGCGAGGGGCGGCGGCTCCAGTTCGCCAAGCACCCGCCGACGGTGATCATGCTCGCCGGCCTCCAGGGTTCCGGTAAGACGACCCTCGCCGGCAAGCTGGCCCGCTGGCTCAAGGCCCAGGGCCACCAGCCGCTGCTGGTCGCCGCCGACCTCCAGCGCCCCAACGCCGTCGGCCAGCTCCAGGTCCTCGGTGGCCGGGCCGGCGTCGAGGTGTACGCCCCGGAGCCCGGCAACGGCGTCGGCGACCCGGTCCAGGTGGCGCGCGCCTCGATCGAGCACGCCAAGCGGGCCGCCCGGGACATCGTCATCGTCGACACCGCCGGCCGCCTCGGTATCGACGCCGAGATGATGCAGCAGGCCGCGGACATCCGGGACGTGGTCAACCCGGACGAGGTCATCTTCGTCGTCGACGCGATGGTCGGTCAGGACGCGGTCCGCACCGCCGAGGCGTTCCGCGACGGCGTCGGCATCACCGGTGTCGTGCTGTCGAAGCTCGACGGCGACGCCCGCGGTGGCGCGGCGCTGTCGGTCCGGGAGATCACCGGGCAGCCGATCCTCTTCGCCTCCACCGGCGAGAAGCTGGAGGACTTCGACGTCTTCCACCCCGACCGGATGGCCAGCCGGATCCTCGGCATGGGCGACGTCCTCACTCTGATCGAGCAGGCCGAGCAGGCCTTCGACGCCGATCAGAAGGAGAAGATGACCGCCAAGCTGATGGGCGGCGAGCAGTTCACCCTGGAGGACTTCCTCGACCAGCTCATCGCGGTCCGGCGGATGGGCCCGATCGCCAACGTGCTGGCCATGATGCCCGGCATGGGGCAGATGAAGGACCAGCTCGCCGAGCTGGACGACAAGCACTTCGACCGGGTCACCGCGATCATCCGGTCGATGACCCCGATCGAGCGCACCAACCCGAAGATCATCAACGGTTCCCGGCGGGCCCGGATCGCCAACGGTTCCGGGGTCACCGTGATGGACGTCAATCAGCTGCTCAACCGCTTCGCCGACGCGCAGAAGATGATGAAGCAGATGGGCGGCATGATGGGCCTGCCCGGTGCCGGTCGGCGCAAGGCGACCAAGTCGCCGAAGAACAAGCGCAAGGGCACCAAGGGTGGCGGTCGGCCGCGTACCGGCGCCGGGATGCCGGGCGGCTTCCCGGGCGGCATGCCGCAGCTCCCGCCGGGCCTGGACCCGGGTGACCTGGCCGGTGGCCAGGGCCTCCCGCCGGGCTTCAAGCTCCCGAAGATCGACTTCAACAAGCTCGGCAAGGGCGACAACAGCCCCCGCTGACCCCGCGCCGACGACGAGCGGCCCCGCCACCGATCCTGGTGGCGGGGCCGCCGTCGTCTCCGGGAGCCGCCGGGTGGGACGGGCTGCTCGCACGCCACGGGGAGTGATCGGGTAGGACTGTCACATGGCTCTGCATGTGCGCGGTGTGCTCCTGCCCGACGACGAGGTCCGGGACCTGTGGTTGGTCGGCGACCGGGTCACCTTCGAGCCGGTGCCGGGTGCCGAGACGATCATCGACGGCGGCTTCGTGCTGCCCGGGCTGACCGACGCGCACTGCCACATCGGCATCGCCCGCGGCGGCGCCCCGATCGCCTCCCTCGACCAGGCACGCGAGCTGGCCCACGTCGACCGGGACGCCGGGGTGCTGGCCATCCGGGACGCCGGCTCGCCTTACCCGTACCCGGAACTCGACGACGAGCCGGACCTGCCGCGACTGGCCCGCGCCGGGCGGCACGTCGCGCCGCCCAAGCGCTACCTGCGCGACATCGGGGTGGAGGTCGGACCGGCCGAGGTGGCGGCGACCGTCGCCGAGCAGGCCGCCGCCGGCAACGGCTGGGTCAAGCTGGTCGGGGACTGGATCGACCGCGGCGTCGGGGACCTCGCGCCGGCCTGGGACGCCGACACCATGACGGCCGCCGTCCAGGCCGCGCACGCCGCCGGGGTACGCGCCGCCGTGCACACCTTTTCCGAATCGGCCGTGGAGATCATGGTGCGCGCCGGGGTGGACTCGGTCGAGCACGGCACCGGCCTCAGCCTGGACCTGATCGACCTGATGGCCCGACAGGGCACCGCGCTGGTCCCCACGATGATCAACATCCAGACCTTCGGCGGCATCGCCGAGCAGGCGCGCGCCAGGTTCCCCGGGTATGCCGACCACATGCTCGCGCTGCGCGACCGCTTCCCCGAGGTGGTCCGCGCCGCGTACGAGGCGGGGGTGCCGATCTACGTGGGCACCGACGCCGGTGGCGGCATCGACCACGGCCTGGCCGCCGAGGAGATGCTCCTGCTGCACGAGCGGGCCGGCATGTCGACGGTCGACGTCCTCGCCGCCGCCTCCTGGGGCGCCAGGGAGTGGCTCGGCTTCCCCGGCCTGGTCGAGGGGGGCCTCGCCGACCTCGTCGTCTACCCCGAGGATCCGCGCCACGACCTGCGGGTGGTGCGCACCCCGTCGCGCATCGTCCTGCGCGGCCGCGTCATCCGCTGACCGGCGTCGCTCAGGTGATCGGGCCGGAGGCGCTGACGAAGAGGTGCAGGGCGAGGTCGGCGAGGGCTTCGGCCGTCTCGTCGACCGGTGCCTGGGGCAGCACGATGTGACTGACCACCAGGCGCACGATGGTGTCGGCGGCGAATGCCAGAGCGGGCCCGTCGGCGTCCGGCAGGTGCCGCTCCGCCCACTCCAGCAGCGCGCTCGACGACTCGGTCAGCACCAGCTCCGCCCGGGTGGTCAGGTACGGCAGCAACTCGTCCGAGCCGCCACGGGCGCTGGTCAGGATCGCCTTGATCAGCGGGTTGTCCGCCGCCGAGGCGAGGGTGTGCCGGATCGCCGCGTACGCGCCGGCCCGCACGTCGGCGCCGTGCGCGTCGAGCACCGCCCGCACCTCGCCGACGAACCGGTCGACCTCGCGGTGGGCGAGCGCCTCGGCCAGCCCGGCCTTGCTGCCGAACTCGTTGTAGACGGTCTGCCGGCTCACCCCCGCCGCGCTCGCCACGCCACCCATCCGTACGCCGTCCCAGCCGGACGCGACGGTCTGCGCGCGGGCCGCGTCGACGATGGTGTCCCGCAGCCGCTGCCGGGTCGAATCCCTCAGCTCACCCATGGTGGTCAAAGTCTACGGTCGCCCGGCACGACACGAGGCGCGCCGACGCCCGGGCGCAGTCGTCACGCGCGGGCCGCATAGGATGTGCGGTCATGGCACGCGTGCTCACTCCCCGTGCGGAGGACTTTCCCCGCTGGTACCAGGACCTGATCGCCAAGGCGAAGCTGGCCGACAACGGCCCGGTCCGGGGGACCATGGTCATCCGACCGGCCGGCTACGCCATCTGGGAGCGGATGCAGGCCGAGATGGACGCCCGGATCAAGGCGGCCGGCGCGGAGAACGCGTACTTCCCGCTCTTCATCCCGGAGAGCTACCTCAAGCGCGAGGCACAGCACGTCGAGGGCTTCTCGCCGGAGCTCGCGGTGGTCACCCACGGTGGCGGCAAGCAGCTCGCCGAGCCGGTGGTGGTGCGCCCCACCAGCGAGACGGTGATCGGCGAGTTCATGGCCAAGTGGATCGACTCGTACCGGGACCTGCCGCTGCTGCTCAACCAGTGGGCCAACGTGGTCCGCTGGGAGCTGCGCCCGCGGATCTTCCTGCGCACCAGCGAGTTCCTCTGGCAGGAGGGGCACACCGCCCACGCCACCCGCTCCGATGCCCGCGCCTACGCCCGGCGGATCCTGCACGAGGCGTACGAGGACCTGATGGTCAACGTGCTCGGCATCCCGGTGGTGGTCGGCCTGAAGACCGCCCGGGAGCGCTTCGCCGGGGCGACCGCCACCTACACCTGCGAAGGCATGATGGGCGACGGCAAGGCGCTCCAGATGGGCACCAGCCACGAGCTCGGGCAGAACTTCGCCAAGGCGTTCGACATCACCTACTCCTCCGCCGAGGGCGGCCGGGAGCACGTGTGGACCACCTCCTGGGGCACCTCGACCCGGATGCTCGGCGGGTTGATCATGTGTCACGGTGACGACAACGGCCTGCGGGTGCCGCCGAAGCTGGCCCCGGTCCAGGCGTACGTGATGGTGGTCAAGGACGGCGAGGGCGTCGGCGAAGCGGCGACCAAGCTCCGCGACGCGCTGCGCGACGCCGGCGTCCGGGTCGCGCTCGACGACCGCACCGACACCCCGTTCGGCCGCCGGGCCGTCGACGCCGAGCTTCGCGGCTATCCGGTACGCGTCGAGGTCGGCCCCCGCGACCTGGCCGCCGGCAACGCGGTCGTGGTCCGCCGTACGGACGGCTCGAAGGCCCCGACGCCGGTGGCCGACGTGGTCGGCGCGGTCCTCGCGGCGCTGGAGGCCGATCAGCAGGCGCTGCACGACCAGGCCCTCGCCCACCGGGAGTCCCGCACCATCGAGGTCGCTACCCTCGCCGAGGCGATCGAGGCGGCGGCCACCGGCTGGGCCCGGGTGCCGTGGTCGGCGGTCGGCGTGCAGGGCGAGGCCGAGGCGAACGGTCAGGGCGTCACCGTGCGCTGCCTGCTCCGCGCCGACGGCTCGGTGCCGGACTCCGAGGACGAGCCGGACCTGGTCGCCATCCTCGCCCGCGCCTACTGAGGTGCGCCCGGGCGGTCCGGTCGCCCGGTTCACGCCGGGACGGCTGATCATGCACCGGAACGTGCGGCACGGCCGGATCGGCTGGGTCCGGGCGGCCCGGGTGGTCCTCGACGACGAGCGGGGGCTGCTGCTCTGGATCCCCCGGGGCTCGCCGGTGGCGCATGAGGTCACCGAGGCGGGCCTCGGCATGCGGGCGATGCCGTTCGCCGAGTGGATCACGTCGTCCTACCGGCTGGCGCAGGGCCGGTGGAACGGGCCGCCGGTGCTGAAGTTCCTGCCCACGGGGGCGGCCCACTCGGTGTGGTGGTTCCGGGACGCCCAGGGTCGGTTCAGCAACTGGTACGTGAACCTGGAGGAGCCCGGGGTCCGCTGGGACGACGGCGCGGTGGCGGGGGTCGACATGGTGGACCAGGACCTGGACGTGGTGGTCCGCCCCGACCTGAGCTGGGAGTGGAAGGACGAGGAGGAGTTCGCCGAGCGCCTCGCCTTCCCGGAGCACTACTGGGTGCCCGACGAGAAGGCGGTACGGGCCGAGGGGGAGCGGGTGATCGCCCTCGCCGAGTCCGGTGCCTTCCCGTTCGACGGCACCTGGTGCGACTTCACCCCACCGGCCGACTGGGACGTACCGGACGAACTGCCACTCGGCTGGGACCGCCCGCCGGTTCGCTGAGCGTGGGCCGCGTCACTCGGCCACCGGCTCGGGTGATCTGTCCGGGTCCGGTGTGAGAGATCGGCGTCGGATCTGGCAGAATGGGTCGCTGGTATCCGGCGCGCGTCCGGCGCCCTCTAACCCGGGCACGTCGCCAGTCCACCGAGCAGTCTCCGGCCCAAACCCCACTGTGCCGGTCGGCGCTCACCCGCACACCGCCCGTACCGGGCAGGTGAGATCGCAACAGGAGCGAAACAACTGTGGCCGTAAAGATCCGGCTCCTGCGGATGGGCAAGATCCGCAACCCGCAGTACCGCATCGTCGTCGCCGACTCGCGCACCAAGCGTGACGGTCGCGCGATCGAGTTCGTCGGTGTGTACCAGCCGAAGGAGGACCCTTCGGTGATCGAGGTCAAGTCGGAGCGGGTCCAGTACTGGCTGTCCGTCGGCGCGCAGCCGAGCGAGGCGGTGCAGCGTCTGCTGGAGCTGACCGGTGACTGGCAGAAGTTCAAGGGCCTGCCGGCCCCGCCGCCGCTGAAGGTCGCCCCCGAGCGGGCCGACCGCCAGGCGGCGTACGAGGCCGAGGCGAAGGCCGCCGCCGGTCTGGCGGAGACCCCGGCCAAGCCGGCCAAGAAGGCCGCCAAGGCCGAGGCCCCCGCCAAGGCTGAGGCTCCCGCCAAGGCTGAGGCTCCCGCCAAGGCTGAGGCTCCCGCCGAGGCCGAGGCGCCGAAGGCCGAGGAGCAGACCGGTGTCGAGTCCGGCGAGCAGGCCTGACATGGCGCTGCGTCCCGCCCTGGAGCACCTGGTGAAGGGCATCGTCGACCACCCGGATGACGTCCGGGTGCGGATGGTCGATTCCCGTCGGGGCAATCGGCTCGAGGTCCGCGTGCACCCCGAGGACCTCGGCACGGTGATCGGGCGGTCCGGCCGGACCGCCAAGGCGCTGCGCCAGGTGATCGGCTCCGTCGGTGGGCGCGGGGTGCGCGTCGACATCGTCGACTCGTACTGATGCTTCTCATCGTCGGCAGGATCGGCAAGCCGCACGGTATCCGCGGTGAGGTCACCGTGGAGGTGCGGACCGATGAGCCGGAAGCACGTTTCGCCCCAGGCATGGTGCTTCGCACCACGCCTGGGGCGATGCCCCAGGCTGAGTCCGAAGCCCGCGTGCTGCGCACCGAGCCTGGGGCGGTCGCGCCTCCGGAGCCCGGTGGCTACCGGGTGCCGGAGGAGCTGACCGTCGAGTCCGCGCGCTGGCACCAGGGAGGACTGCTCGTCGTCTTCGACGGCGTGCTGGACCGGAACGTCGCCGAGGCGCTGCGCGGCACCCTGCTCGGGGTGGACAGCGCCGCCGTCGCGCCGCCGGAGGACCCGGAGGAGTTCCACGACCACCAGCTGGTCGGCCTGGCCGCGGTCAACCCGGCCGGGGAGCGGCTGGGCGAGGTGGACCGGATCGACCACGCGCCCGCGTCCGACCTGCTCGTGCTGCGCCGGCCCGACGGACGCACCGCGCTGATCCCGTTCGTCAAGGCGATCGTGCCCGAGGTGGATCTCGCCGGCGGTCGCGTCGTCGTCGACCCGCCTGGTGGCCTGCTCGACCTGTAGCTGGGGAGCACCCTTCATGCGCGTCGACATCGTGTCGATCTTCCCCGAGTACTTCGCCCCGCTGGACCTGTCGCTGATCGGCAAGGCCCGCGCGAACGGCACGCTGCGGCTGGCCGTACACGATCTGCGGGACTGGACCCACGACGTGCACCGCACGGTCGACGACACGCCCTACGGCGGCGGCCCGGGCATGGTCATGCGGCCGGAGCCGTGGGGCGAGGCGCTCGACGCCCTCGCCCCGGACGAGCTGAGCCCGGACGGCCACACGCTGCCCCGGCTGCTGGTCCCGTCACCGGCCGGCGTCCGGTTCACCCAGGCGATGGCGCACGAACTGGCCACCGAGTCGCACCTGCTCTTCGCCTGCGGCCGGTACGAGGGCATCGACCAGCGGGTGCTCGACCACGCCGCGACCCGGATGCGGGTGACCGAGGTCTCCCTCGGTGACTACGTGCTCTTCGGCGGCGAGGTGGCGGTGCTGGTGATCCTGGAGGCGGTCACCCGGCTGCTGCCCGGGGTGCTCGGCAACGCCGGCTCGCTGGCCGAGGAGTCGCACGCCCACGGGCTGCTCGAGGCGCCGATGTACACCAAGCCGGCGACCTGGCGCGGGCACGAGGTGCCGGAGGTGCTCCGCTCCGGCGACCACGGCAGGATCGCCCGCTGGCGGCGGGACGAGGGGCTGCTCCGCACCGCTGCGCGCCGCCCCGACATGATCGCCGCGCTGCCGCCGGAGAGCCTGGACAAGCGGGACCGGGCCGCGTTGGAACGGGGCGGATTTCAGTTGCCGCCAGAGGATGTGGCAAAGTAGAGGGGTTGCCGCATCCGTCCGCGCCCGCGGGCGGCTGCGAGGATCCTCGACCGGGGTCGGTTTCGCCGGCCACCACCCGGGGATCAGAATCACCCATCCGCGCATCGAGTGACGGTGCGCCGTGAGCCTCACGAGGACACAGCGATGAACATCCTGGACGCCCTTGACGCCCAGTCGAAGCGGGTCGACCTCCCCGACTTCCGTGCCGGTGACACCGTGAAGGTGCACGCGCGGGTCGTCGAGGGCAACCGGTCCCGTGTCCAGATCTTCCAGGGCGTCGTCATCCGCCGCCAGGGTGACGGTCTGCGCGAGACCTTCTCGGTCCGCAAGGTCAGCTTCGGTGTGGGTGTCGAGCGGACCTACCCGCTCAACGGCCCGGGCATCGACCGGATCGAGGTCGTGACCCGCGGTGACGTGCGCCGCGCCAAGCTCTACTACCTCCGCGAGCTGCGCGGCAAGAAGGCCAAGATCAAGGAGCTGCGCGAGAAGCAGCCGGCGAGCTGACTTTTCGCTCGCCACGCCGCCTGAACTGCGCGGATGTCGTATCGATCGGAGCCCATTACCCTGGTCGTACGGGCGCAGGAGGCGACGCCGCGACGTGCATCGCGGCACAGCCGTCCACTACCGCCCGTGGGGTCTCACGACGAGGCCCCCGGGCGGTAGTGTCGTTTCTGCGGACCGGAGAGTGGCATGGTGCAGATGCTTGACGAGGACAGCACCGTCGATCCCTGGCGCCGGCGATCCCGTCGCACCCGCCGACAGATGCCCCTCTGGCAGGAGTTGCCGCTGCTCCTGGTCGTCGCGTTCTGCCTCGCGGTGCTGATCCGCACCTTCCTGCTCCAGGCGTTCTTCATCCCCTCCGGGTCGATGGAGAACACTCTCCTCATCGGCGACCGGGTGTTGGTGAACAAGGTCGTCTACGACGTCCGAGATCCGGTCCGCGGCGAGGTGGTGGTCTTCCGGGGCACCGACAAGTGGGTCGCCCAGGAGGTGCAGGAGCCCGAGCCGGGGTTGCTCGGCAAGGTCGGGCGCACCCTCGGCGACCTGGTCGGGGTCAGCCGCCCCGGCGAGAAGGACTTCATCAAGCGGGTCATCGGTGTTCCCGGGGACCGGGTCCGGTGCTGCGACAACGGCCGGGTCGTGGTCAACGGCGTACCGCTCGACGAGAGCGCGTACGTGTCGGAGGACTCGCCCGACAAGCTCCCCCCGAACCCGAAGGAGTGCCGGTCCCGGCAGTTCACCGAGGTGGTCGTGCCACCCGGGCAGATCTTCGTGATGGGGGACCACCGATTGGTCTCCCAGGACGCCCGCTGCCAGGGGCCGGTGCCGATCGACAACGTGGTGGGCCGGGCGTTTATGATCGTCTGGCCGTCCGAGCGCTGGACCACCCTGCCCGTCCCGGACACCTTCGCCAACCTCTCCCCGGCGAACGCCGCGCCGGCCGCGCCCGCGCCGGTCGATCCGGACCCGGTGGGCGGCATCGTCCTGGTCCTGCCCCTCACGGCGGCGCTTTCCGTTCTCGCGCGTTCCGGACGACCCCCGCGCGTCCGGCAACGTAGGCTCCACCCGTGATTGACGAGCAGACCGAAAAGCCTCGCAGTTCCTTCTGGAAGGAGCTGCCCATCCTCCTGGGCGTGGCGATCCTGGTTGCGGTGCTGGTGCGTGCCTTCGTGCTGCAGACCTTCTTCATCCCCTCGCCGTCCATGGAGAACACTCTTCAGATCGACGATCGGGTGCTGGTCAACAAGCTGGTCTACGACTTCCGGTCGCCGCACCGCGGTGAGGTGATCGTCTTCAAGGCGCCCACCGAGTGGAGCGGCAACCCGGCGGGTGAGGACTTCATCAAGCGGGTGATCGGGGTCCCGGGCGACCACGTGATCTGCTGCGACCGTACCGGGCCGAAGGAACGGCTGATCATCAACGGCAAGCCGCTCGACGAGCCGTACATCTACTCGGCGAACGGCGAGCAGGACAAGCCGGCCGACCAGGACTTCGACATCACCGTGCCGCAGGGGCGGCTCTGGGTGATGGGTGACCACCGGTCGGCGTCCGGCGACTCGCTGGAGCACTGGCAGCAGTCCGGCCAGGACATCACCGAGGCCACCATCCCGGAGGACCGGGTGGTCGGGCGGGCCTTCACGATCTTCTGGCCGGTCGGCCGGGCGACCTGGCTCACCGTGCCGAAGCCGTTCGACGCGATCCCCAACCCCTGAGTCCGGAGGGCGTGGGCGTTCGTCGGACGCGTCTGGCAGGCTTGGGCGGTGACCGTCTGGACCCCTCGCCGCGCGGCCCGCGTACTGCTCGTGGACGCCGCCGACCGGGTGCTGCTCTTCGCCGGCACCGACCCGGCCCGACCGGGGCATGACTACTGGTTCACGCCGGGCGGCGGGCTCGACCCGGGGGAGAGCCCGGCCGAGGGGGCGGCCCGCGAGCTGGCCGAGGAGACCGGGCTGCGGCTCGCCCCGGTCAAGCTGGGCGCGCCGGTGTGGTCGGAGACGGTCGAGTTCCCGTTCGACGGGGTTTGGTACCGGCAGGAGCAGGAGTTCTTCCTGGTCCGAGTCCCGGCCTGGGAGGTGGACACCGCGGGCTTCAACGAGATCGAGCGGGCCAGCGTCGTCGGTCACCGGTGGTGGACGGTGGCGGAGCTGACCGCCACGACCGAGCGGTACTACCCGCCGGATCTGCCGACCCGGCTGGCCCGAGTGCTCGCCTGGGAGCGGTCGACTCGGGGAGGTGCGGCGTGCTGACGCCCCCGCGCACCGTGGTCCGCCGGGACGGCGGCCTCTACGCCCTCGAGCGGGCCCTGCAGCGGCGCGGCTTCCGGCACGTGGCCGGCGCGGACGAGGCGGGCCGGGGGG
>NZ_QGGF01000455.1 GCF_003857015.1 Micromonospora globispora
TGGTGGGATGGCTCGCGGCGGGGGCGGGGCGGGGGCGGTCCGGTTCCTTCGAGCATCCGGAGACGAGCAGTGCGGTCAGTGCGGCGAGCGCGACGCCACCACGTCGCGGGGAAATCGACACGCGAGCCATCCCACCAGTTCTTCGGAATTCGGGGCAACCCCGACCCTACGCGCGCCGGCCGAACGGGCCGCCGCCGTGAGCCGGCCCGGCGGACGGCCCGATGCGGGATCAGCCCACGCGGGTGAGCAGGGTCACCGGCGCGCCGTCGCCGGCGTAGCGGTAGGGCTCCAGCTCGGCGTCCCAGGCGGTGCCGAGCGCCTTGTCGAGGGCGTGCGCGAGCGCCTCCGGGGCACGGGCGGACGCCATGATGCTGCGCAGCCGGTCCTCGCCGAGCTGGATGTCACCAGCGGCGCCGACGGTGGCCCGGAACAGACCTCGGCCGGGTACGTACATGAACCGCTCGCCGTCGGCGCCCGGGCTGGGCTCCTCGGTCACCTCGAAACGGATCATGGGCCACTGCCGGAGGGCAGCGGCCAGTTCGGCACCCGTCCCCGGGCTGCCGGTCCATCCGCACTCCGCGCGCCGGGCGGCGGGATCGACGGGCTGGGCCGTCCAGTGCAGGTTGACCGGCGCGGCGAGGACGCGCGCGATCGCCCACTCGACGTGCGAGCACACGGCGAGCGGGGTCGAGTGGACGTATACGACGCCACGCGTTGGCACGGTGACCTCCCGGAGGGCGAGGTGCGTCTTCCCCTACGACCTCGTCGCCCGAGTGGTCTCTGGAACACATGATGACTGTGTGACGGGTGGTTCGCCAGCGAATCGGAAAATTCGCCGCCGGATTCGGCGTGGAATACCCGCCCGGCCGACCCCGTTGACACCCCTGACGGCGCGATGACCAGCCAGGTGTCGTGGTCGTGTACAGTTCTCTGGGCGGTTCTGTGCCGCCGTACATCTTCGCGGGCTGAGGCTCATCCGGGCGTCACCCGCAACAGCCCCCGGACCTTCAAGTCCTCCCGTACGTCTGCAAGGAGAACCTCCGTGGCGAGCAACACCTCTAAGACCGCGCGCGCGTCAGTCCGGGCCGGCCAGGCTGGCCAGGGTGGCGCCCTCAGCGTTCTGGGCGAGTTCAAGTACCTCATCCCGCTGAACGGCGGCAAGCACGCCTACGTGCGCAACCTGACCAACGGCAAGACCGCGCACCTGCGCACCGACTCCGAGGCCTTCATCGAGGAGATCCGGGTGCTGGCCGCCGCCGGCCACGCCGCCAAGATCCGGGCGGAGCTCAACGGCCTCGCCGCCGCCCACCCGGACCACGGCTGGGACAAGACCGAGAAGCGTCTGGTCGAGGCCGGCGTCTTCGAGGGCTGAGCCCTCCCCGCTACACCACGCACCGCCCGTCGGGTCACCCCGGCGGGCGGTTCGTCTTTCTCCGGACGTCACTGCTCCAGCAGGGTGACCTGCCCGGTGGCGAGGTCGTAGCGGGCGCCGACCACCTCCACCTCGCCGGCGGCGACCGGCCCGGCGAGCAGGTCGTCGGCGCGCAGCGCGGCCACCGTACGCAGCACGTGCCGGTGGACCGCCCGCGAGTGCGCCGCCGGGTCGTCCGCGCCGACCTCGGCCACCGCCGGGGCGATCTGCTCCACCAGGTACGCCAGCGAGGCGCCCGGCCGCTCCCCGGTGCGCAACGTGTCGACCGCCGACCCGACCGCCCCGCAGCGTTCGTGCCCGAGCACCATCACCAGCGGCACCCCGAGCTGGCCCACCACGTACTCGATCGAGCCGAGGACCGCCCGGTCGAGGACGTGCGCGCCGGTACGGATCACGCAGATCGAGCCGAACGTCTGGTCGAAGATCGCCTCCAACGGGACCCGCGAGTCGATGCAGCCCAGCACGACGGCGTACGGCTGCTGGTCGCCGGAGGCGACTGCGGCGGCGGCGGTCACGTCGTGGCCGTGCACGGGTTGACCGCTGACGAAGCGGCGGTTCCCGGCGAGCAGCTCGGCCAGCGCGGTGCGGGGCGTCCGACCTGCTCCGGAGGCCGGTTTCGGGCTCGGCGGCGGCATGCCCCC
This sequence comes from Micromonospora globispora, assembly GCF_003857015.1. Classification (GTDB taxonomy): domain Bacteria; phylum Actinomycetota; class Actinomycetes; order Mycobacteriales; family Micromonosporaceae; genus Micromonospora; species Micromonospora globispora. The sequence continues at coordinate 2,074 of NZ_QGGF01000455.1, forward strand.
AAGCCTGGTCAGCGGGGCGGGCCCGCGGGGCCGGGATGCGAATCTTCTCACCACCATGGTTGGCGTGTTGTCATGACGGGTAGCCGGTGTTACCGCCGGGTTACGCCGGTGAGAAATGCTGGCCGGCCCTGGGGAGGTGGCGATGCCAGAGCACCTGGAGGTACGTCTTCCCGACGACGTACGCCTGCACGTCGACGCGAGTGGGCCGGCCGACGCCGAGGTCACCGCGATCCTGCTGCACGGCTGGACGCTGGACGGGCGCAGCTGGCACCGCCAGCTCGACGACGTCCGGGAGCGGTTCGGCGACCGGGTGCGGGTGGTCACGTACGACGCCCGCGGGCACGGCCGGTCCAGCTGCATGGCGCTGCGGACGGCCACCCTGGCCCAGCTCGGCGACGACCTGGCCGCGGTCGTCGACGAGGTCGCCCCGACCGGGCCAGTGGTGCTGGTCGGGCACTCGATGGGCGGGATGACCGTGATGGAGTACGCCCACCGCCACCCCGGCCACTTCGCCGCCCGGGTCGCCGGGCTGGTCTTCGTCTCCACCACCGCCGAGGGGCACACGCACACCGTCTACGGACTGTCGCCCCGTATCGCCCGGTTGATCCGGCTCGCCGAGACCACCGGCGCCGGCGTCCTGGCCCGCTGCGGCTCCTGGCGCCCGCCGCACGCCCTGCTGCGCGCGCTGCGCCCCAGCATCCGCTGGATGCTCTTCGGCGACCGCTGCGACCCGGCCGACATCCGACTGGTCACCTCGGCGGTGGCGCACGCCTCGCTGCGCTCGATCGGCGGGTTCCGCGCCTCGATCGGCGCTCAGCACCGGCTGGACACGCTCACCGAGCTGGCCCACCTGCCGGCCGCCGCGCTGGTCGGCGACCGGGACCGGCTCACCCCGCCGCCGTGCGCGGAGTCGATCGCCGGGGCGCTGCCGACCACCGAGCTGACCGTCTGCCCCGGCGCCGGCCACATGCTGATGATGGAGCGGCCGGACGAGGTCAACGGGGCACTCGCCGCGGTGCTGCGGCAGGCGCTGGACCGGCCCGCCGCAGAACGCCCACTGAGCGGCGCCGGTGACGGCCCGGTGGCAGGGGTGGGAACGCCCGGATAACGGGCAACCCGGGACGGTGGGTCCCGGGGACCGGCATGGCCTCGACGGGGGCTGGGACGCTGCCCGTACCCTCATTCAGCCCGCCATGCCCGTCGCCGTGACCTCAGGAGCCCCCGCGTTGAGCGACCAGACCACCCTGGAGCAGGAGATCGCCGTCGAACAGCGGCATCTCGACCGGGTGTACGCCCGCCTGGCCGTGCTGCGCCGGTCGGCCGCCGACGCCGAGCGGGAGGGCTACCGGCTGGCCCGGGTCGGCAACTTCGGGGCGCTGGTCGAGCGGGACGCGATGGTCTTCCACGCGGCGCAGCGCCGGCACCTGCTGGACGCCGAGCACGAGGGGCTGGTCTTCGGCCGGCTCGACCTGGGGACCGGCCAGGTGCTGCACGTCGGGCGGTTGGGCGTACGCGGGGAGAACGCCGAGACGCTGGTGGTGGACTGGCGGGCACCGGCCGCCGCCGCGTTCTACCGGGCCACCCCGGCCGATCCGATGGGCGTGGTCCGCCGGCGCACCATCCAGTCCTCGGCGGAGAAGGTGACCCGGATCGAGGACGACCTGCTGGACCCGGAGGCGGCGCCGCCGGACATGGCGGTGGTGGGCGACGGGGCGCTGCTGGCCACCCTGTCCCGGGCCACCGGCCGGGGCATGCGGGACATCGTCGCGACCATCCAGCGGGAACAGGACGAGGCGATCCGCTCCCCCGGCTCGGGCGTCACGATCGTCTCTGGCGGCCCGGGCACCGGCAAGACGGCGGTGGCCCTGCACCGGGCCGCGTACCTGCTCTACTCCGACCGCAGCCGGTACGCCGGCGGCGGCATCCTGGTGGTCGGCCCGTCCAGCGTCTTCGTCGAGTACATCGCCTCGGTGCTCCCCTCGCTGGGTGAGGAGACCGCCACCCTGCACTCGCTCGGCTCGCTCTTCCCCGGCATGTCGGCCACCCGGACGGACCCGCCGGAGGTGGCGGCGGTGAAGGGGTCGCTGCGGATGCGCCGGGTGCTGGAACGCGCGGTCCGGGACGCGGTGCCGGACTCCCCGCAGGAGCTGCGCCTGCTCTACCGGGGCGAGTTGCTGCGGCTGGAGCGGCGGGAGCTCGACGGCATCCGCGACCGGGCGCTGACCAGGGGCGCCCGCCGCAACGAGGTGCGCCGGGTCGCCTTCGACGCCGTCCTCGCGGCCCTGTACGCGCAGGCCCGCCAGCTGCGCATCGGTCGGCTGCCGGAGCAGCCCGCCTTCGAGGACGAGATCATCGACCGCCCCGAGTTCCGGGAGTTCCTCAAGGGGTGGTGGCCCCGGCTGCACCCACGGCACGTGCTGGGCTGGCTGGCCCGACCGGAGCGGCTGCGCCGGTACGCCGGGGGCATCCTCTCGGGCGCGGAGATCCGGCTGCTGACCGACGCGTACCGGAGCCTGGACGGCGAGGGGCTGACCATCGCGGACATCGCGCTCCTGGACGAGCTGGACGCGCTGCTCGGCAAGCCGGTGCAGCGGGCGAAGCCGAAGCGCGACCCGTTCCAGCTCGCCGGTGGGGTGCGCGAGCTGAGCACCTTCGCGGACCGGCAGCGGGCCGCCCGGGCCGCCGCCCGCGAGCGCCCGGTGGACTACCGGGAGTACGCCCACGTGGTGGTCGACGAGGCGCAGGACGTCTCGCCGATGCAGTGGCGGATGATCGGCCGGCGCGGCCGGCTGGCCTCCTGGACGGTGGTCGGTGACCCGGCGCAGACCGCCTGGACGGGCGATCCGGAGGAGCTGACCCGGGCCCGGGATCAGGCGCTGGGGCGCCGGCGCCGGCACCAGTTCACGCTCACCACCAACTACCGGAACTCGGCGGAGATCTTCGCGGTCGCGGCGGCGGAGATCCGCCGGCTCTACCCGGACCTGTCGCTGCCCACCGCGGTGCGCTCCACGGGCGTACCGCCGGTCGAGCGAACCGTACCGGCGGCCGAGCTGGCCGCGGCGACGGTGGCGGCGGCCGACACGCTGCTGGCCGAGGTCGAGGGGACGGTCGGGGTGATCACGCCGGTGCCGCGCCGGGACGAGGTGGCCGGCTGGCTCGGCGAGCTGGGCGGCTCCCGGCTCCAGGTGGTGACCAGCCTCCAGGCCAAGGGCATGGAGTACGACGGGGTCGTGCTGGTCGCGCCGAGCGAGATCCGGGCCGAGCCGTCCGGGGTACGCACCCTGTACGTGGCCCTGTCCCGGGCCACCCAGCGGCTCACCACCGTCGACCCGGTCGGCTGACCGGCCGGCGGGCCGTCGCCGGGTGGTCGCCGGACCTTTACTTGCACATATAGCGATGTGAGCATAGATTGGGCCCGGTCCGGGCCAGGGACGGAGGGTGTGGGCGTGGGCGCAGGTCATGACCACCAGGGCACGGTCGCCAATGCCGCGCACCGCCACCGGGGTCGGCTCTGGGCCGCGTTCGGGCTGCTCGCCGCGCTGATGCTGGTCGAGGCGGTGACCGCATTCGCGACCGGCTCGCTGGCCCTGCTCTCCGACGCCGGGCACATGTTCACCGACGTGCTGGGCATCGGCATGGCCCTGGCCGCGATCACCGCGACCCGCCGCGCCACCAGCGACCCGCAACGCACCTTCGGGCTCTACCGGCTGGAGGTGCTCGCCGCGCTGGCCAACGCAGTGCTGCTCGGCGGTGTCGCGGTCTACGTGCTGGTCGAGGCGGTACGCCGGTTCGGCCGGCCGCCGGAGGTGCTGGCCGGCCCGATGCTGATCGTGGCGGTGCTCGGCCTGCTCGCCAACATCGCCGCGTTCCTCCTGCTGCGCAGCGGGGCACAGGAGAGCATCAACCTGCGCGGCGCGTACCTGGAGGTGCTCGGCGACCTGCTCGGCTCACTCGGGGTGATCGCCGCCGCGCTGGTCATCGCGCTCACCGACTGGTGGTGGGCCGACCCCCTGGTCGCCGTCGCGATCGGGCTGTTCATCCTGCCGCGCACCTGGCGGCTGGGGCGCGCCGCCGTCCGGATCCTGGTCCAGGCCGCCCCCGAGCATCTCCAGGTGACCGCGGTGCAGGACCGACTGGTCGCCGTGCCCGGCGTGGCCGAAGTGCACGACCTGCACGTCTGGACGCTCACCTCCGGGATGGAGGTGTGCTCGGCGCACCTGACGATGGTCCCCGGCGCCGACGTGGGCGAGGTGCTCGCCGCCGCCCGGGCCGCGCTGCACGAGGACTTCCGCATCGATCACGCGACGTTGCAGATCGAGCCCGGAGCGTCGGCCGGGGCATGTGGTCCCGTTGAGTGGTAATTAGCACGGAGCTGACCGTCCGCTCCGCCCGGGTCGGCGAGATCGCCGGACTCGCGTACCGGACCGGGCGGCTGACCGCGACGTCGGCACTGCTCAACAGCGCCACCCCGCAGGGCTTCATGGACCGCGCCGCCGCGCTGGACCAGGTGGCCGCCAACGAGGACCGGGTGCTGCGGGACCTGACCGAGACCCGCGACCAGGCCAACCGGACCCGCACCGCCCTGGGTGTGGAGATCCAGGAGCAGCGCAAGCAGGTCGCGGTCATGGCCAAGCGCAAGCAGCAGGCCGAACGCGCGCTGGAGGTGGCCAACGACCGGGCCAGCAGCAGCGGCACCGCCCCCCGGGGCACCTCCACCGCGAACGCCGACCCGGCGCCGCGCAACCCGGACGGCTCCTGGCCGCCGGAGTCGTGCAGCGTCAACGACCCGACCCCGGCCGACGGCTGCATCACCCCGCGGATGCTGCACGCGCTACAGGAGGCCCAGGCGGCCGGGTTCAAACGGTACGTCTCCTGTTACCGCCCCAGCGGGTCCGGCGAACACCCCAAGGGCCGGGCGTGCGACTTCGCCGCCCAGACGGACGGCTTCGGCGGCGTGGCCACCGGCGGCGACAAGACGTACGGCGACAACCTGGCGGCGTACTTCGTGCGCAACGCCGACCCGCTCGCCGTCCTCTACGTGATCTGGTACAAGCAGATCTGGCTGCCGAGCAGCGGGTGGAAGGCGTACAGCGGCGGCAACGGCGACCCGTCCAGCGACCACACCAACCACGTGCACCTGTCGGTCTACTAACGACGTAGGGGTGGCCCGCCCCGCGGGTCGCCCCTACGCCCGCCGACGTACCCCCGATGTCGCCGAGCGCCCCACGACGCGACGGCGGCGGCGGACCAGCATCGGGGTCATGAGCCGACTCTCTCCGCCCGCCCGCAAGGCCCTGCTGACCCTGCACCTGGTCACCTCGCTGGGCTGGCTCGGCGCGGACCTGGTGCTGCTCGCCCTGGGCATCGCCGGGCTGCGCGGCGCCGACCCCGAGGTGGTCTACCCGGCCGCGGGGCTGCTCGTCACGTACCTCTTCGCGCCGCTGAGCGTGCTGGTCTGGCTGATCGGGGTGGCCAGCGCGCTGCTCACCCCGTGGGGGCTGCTGCGCTGGCGGTGGGTGCTGGTCAAGTTCGCGCTCACCACCGTGATGCTCGGCCTGGTCCTGCTGCTGCTGACGCCGACCGTGCGCGGCCTCGGGGAACTCGCCCCGGCGCTGACCACCCGGGACCGGCTGGACCTGGTGATCCCGCCGACCGTCTCCAGCACGCTGCTGATCATCGCGACCGTGCTCTCCACCTACAAGCCGTGGGGTCGGATGCGCCGCCCGGCTGCGGCGGGTGCGATCCGACGGCCGGTGCCCGCCGGGCGCCGGTAGCCGGTCAGCTCGCCGCGGAAGCGTCCGGGCCGCGGTCGAGGACCGCACCGAGCCGGGTGGCGAGCCCGAGGTGGGCCGCCCGGGCCTGGCGGAAGGCGTACCCGAACAGGGGGGCCGGCGCGGAGAGGGTGATCTCGACGTCGATCCGCGTGACGCCCCCCGGCTCGTCCCGCAGCCGGGTGTGGTTGCGCACGGTAGTAGCGGGCCACTGCCGGGCCACCGTCACCACCTCGTCCTCGGTCACCATCAGCACGTCGGCCCGGTACGTCACCGGAAAGCGCACCGGCCCGGCCGCCAGCCGGTCGGTGATCCCGTAGCTGGCCAGCGCGCCGGGGCGGGGCGGCAGTCGGCGCACCCGGACGATCAGCGGATGCAGCTCGCCCTGACGGGTCAGGTCGCCGAGGAGGGCCACCGCGTCCGCGCGCGAGCAGCGCGCCTGGACGGTGTAGCTGAACGTGTCCCGTCTGAGCACCACGTCTCCTCACCGTCGGCGGTTCGCCCGATCGTCCCGTACCCCCGGCCGGACTGGCAACGGCCGGACGGACACCGGCGCGGCCGCGGACGGCGGCCGCCCGCTCCCGCATGACGCGGGCATGGCGGGGAATCCGGGCCCGGCGGTAGCCGACGAGGAGGCGGGGCCATGGGGTACGGCGGATGAGCGGACACGTGATGGTCTTCGCGCCGACGCCCCGGCTCACCGTGACCGTCGAGCAGCCGAGCGACCACCCGGAGCTGCACCTGCACCCCGGCGGGCAGGGCGTCTGGCAGGCCCGAATGATCATGTCGCTCGGGGTGGAGGTGGTGCTCTGCGCCAGCCTGGGCGGCGAGATCGGCCAGGTGCTCGAACCGCTCCTGGTCAGCGAGGGGGTCGACCTCAAGGTCGTGGTCCGCGACTCCGGCGGCAGCGGCGGGTACGTGCACGACCGGCGGGAGGGCCGGCGGCAGGAGATCGTCGACGTGACCGGTCACCCGCTGAGCCGGCACGAGCTGGACGAGCTCTACAACCTGGCCCTCGGCGAGGGGCTGCGGGCACCGGTCAGCGTGCTCAGCGGTCCGAACGACCCGACCCTCGTTCCGGCCGACCTCTACCGGCGCTTCGCCGCCGACCTCGGCGCCAACGGCAGCCGAGTGGTGGTCGACCTGGCCGGTGAGCACCTCGCCGCGGTGCTGCAGAGCGGCGTCTTCTTCCTCAAGGTCAGCCACGAGGAGCTGATCGCCGACGGCCGGGCCGAGGGCGACGACGAGGAACAGCTCACCCGGGCGATGTACGACCTGCACGCCACCGGCGCCGAGACGGTGGTGGTGAGCCGGGCCGACAAGCCGGCCCTGGCGCTGGTCGACGGGGAGGTCTTCGAGGTGGAGATGCCCCGCCTGCAGGCGGCCGACCCGCGCGGCGCGGGCGACTCGATGACTGCCGGGGTGGCGGCGGTGGTGGCCCAGGGCGGCGACGTGCGCACCGCGATCCGCACCGGCGCGGCAGCCGGCGCGCTGAACGTCACCCGGCACGGGCTGGGCACCGGCCGCCTGGACGCGATCACCGGGCTGGTGGAACGGGTCCGGCTGGTACCGGCGGGCAGCCGGCCCCAGGAGCGAACCACCCCCGACGAACTGGCCGAGCGGGCCGCCGAACGATGACTGTGCGGGTGCTGGTCACCAACGACGACGGCATCGCCGCGCCGGGCATCAGCTGGCTGGCCAGGGCGGCGGTGGACCGGGGACTGGACGTGGTGGTCGCCGCGCCGCTGGAGGAGGCGAGCGGCACCAGCGCCGCGATGACCGCGGTGGAGCAGGAGGGGCACGTGGTGGTGCACGAGCACCCGCTGCCGGAGCTGCCCGGGGTGCCGGCGTACGGGGTGGGCGGCTCGCCCGGCTTCATCGCGCTGATCGCGGTGCACGGCGCGTTCGGGCCGCCGCCGTCCGTGGTGCTCTCCGGAATCAACCGGGGCGCGAACGCCGGTCGGGCGGTGCTGCACTCCGGCACGGTCGGTGCCGCGTTCACCGCGGCGGCGAACGGCTGCCGGGCGATGGCGGTCTCCCTCGACGTGCTCTCCGCCGGGGAGGCCACCGCCGCGAGCGGGGGCGCCGCGGTGGCCGCCGCCGCCCGGGTACGCGACACCGAGCGGCACTGGGCCACCGCCGCCCGGGTCGCCCTCGACCTGCTCCCCCGGCTGCTGGCCGGGCCGGTGGAGAGCGTGCTGAACGTCAACGCCCCGGACCTGCCGCACGGCCGGCTGCGCGGGGTGCGGCGCGGCACGCTGGCCAGCTTCGGTCAGGTCCAGATGACGGTCGCCGAGACCGGACACGGTTTCATCCGCACCTCACTGGAGGAGCCCGGCCAGGCGGTCCAGCCCGGGACCGATCTGGCCCTGCTGGCGGACGGGTACGCCTCGGTCACCGCCGTCCGGGCGGTCACCGAGGTCTCCGACGTCGATCTCTCCGGCCTCGGCCCGCCCGAGGGCTGAGCCGTCGTTTCAGGCCGCCGCGAGCGCGAGCCGGCGCGACGGTCAGGCGCCGGGAAGGACCTCGCGGGCGGGGGCGGCACCGGCGAAGTAGGGCTCGGGGGCGCCGAAGAGGCCGAGCAGGCCGGTGACCCAGAGCTGCCGGTGCACGAACCGGCTCGGCTCGGTGACGACGAGCTTGACGCCGCTGACCTCGCAGGTCTGGAAGCCGGCCACCATGGCGCTGATGCCCACGGAGTCGATGAAGGTGACCAACCGCATGTTCAGCTCGATACGGGACGGACGACCCTTGGCGAGCACCTCGGCGATCGCCTCGCGCACCTCGTACGCGGTGTCGACGTCGACCTCGCCCCGGGGCGCGATCTCGATGACACCACCCGACAGAACCGACTTCACGATCGACAGGCTCACGCGAGCACCTCCACTCGCCCGTACCGGGCGCCTCATCAGTACGCGGGCCGCGACCGAGAGTATTCCTCCAACGGCCTCGGTCGCCACCCCTCGGGATGAGCAATTCGCGGACCGGGCACATCGGGGCGCCCGAATCCAGACTTTTCAGTTCCTGTTTTCCCCGACCGGGGCTGTCGCACTCTTCAACGATCGACCGGGTCCGGCCGATCCGCCGCCCCAGGGTAACGGTCCACCGCCCGCCCGGCGCGCACCTTTTGCCGTCGGCGCGTTCGGGTGAATTGACGCCGCCTAGCATCGGCCGGGACCGACCGACGGAGAGGACGATCGATGATCAGGAGACTGCTCGGGCTGGCCGGCGTCGGCGCCCTGCTCGCCCTGGTGATGGCCTGCGGCTTCGGCGGCGCGGGCGACGACGATGACGACGACGATGACGACTTCGCCCGGGGAGCGACGGTCGTCTCGGTCCGCTGAGCCGACCGGGTTTGCCCGGCCGTCCGGCCGGGCACTGCCCCCGTGAGCGGACAGTCACGCACCGGACGACCGCCGAAGTCCGAAGTGGTCACCGGACTTCGGCACCCGAGGAGGTAAGCACGATGTTCGGAACCACGCTGCTGGAACGCCGCAGCAAGCCAGAGCGAATCACGGATCAGGCGTGGCAGCACCTGGTCTCCGCCGCCAGTTCCGCGGGCGACAGTGTCCGGTCGGCCCGCCGCAGCGGCTCGGATCTGGCCGACGGCGCGTCCGAGCTCGTCGGCTCCGCCGCCGACGAGGCCCGCCGCCGGGCCACCCTCGCCTTCGACGCGCTCGCCGGGCGCCGCCCGGCGCTGCCGTGGACGCTGCTGATCAGCGCCGCGCTGGTCGGCGCGGCCATCGGCTGGGCCGCCGGCACGGCCGCCCGGGCCGCAGGCAGCCGGGACCGCGCCGTCGACGAGATCGAGTTCGTGGACGTGGACCGGCCGAACTCCCCCGTCGGCCTGGACGGCTGACGCCCACACCGACGACAGGGCGGTGTCCCCTCCGGGGGCACCGCCCTTCGCGCGTCAGAACGCGGTCACGTTCGCCGGCGCCCGCTCGGCCCGGCTCAGCGCCCGCAGCACCGCCGGCTGCCCGTGCCGGCGTACGGCCAGCCGGGCGAGCAGGCTGAGGACCAGGTCCAGCGCCTGGCCCG
>NZ_QGGF01000586.1 GCF_003857015.1 Micromonospora globispora
CGGTGACCCTCCGCGCGGCCGCGCCCAGCGACGAGGTCACCCCGGCGCACCTGCGCACCGTGGTCGGCCTGGTGCTGCACCTGGTCCGCGAGCTCGCCGGCGCTGCGCGGCCGGTCGTTCGCGGTGGGCCGACGCCCGGAGCCGGCGGCGGTGCGGGCCGTGCCGCGCACCGAGGCGGTCACCCTCGACCAGGTCGGCGGCCTGCCCGAGGTGGTGGCCCAGTTCCGGGAGGTCGCCGTGTCGTTCCGCCACCCGGACGTGATGGCCCGCTGGGGCGCCCGCCGGCCGCAGGGCATCCTGATGTACGGCCCACCGGGCACCGGCAAGACGATGCTGGCCCGGGCGCTGGCCAACGAGATCGGCGCCGACTTCCGGGAGATCCGCACCCCGGAGATCCTCGACAAGTACCTCGGCGGCTCCGAGCGCAACATCAAGCAGATCTTCCGCGAGGCCCGTCGCTACCGGCAGCCCACCGTGATGCTCTTCGACGAGTTCGACAGCATCATCAGCTACGCCGGCGCGGGCGGGGACGCCGCCAGCCAGGCGGTGAACGCCGTCGCCGGCATCTTCAAGCAGGAGATGAACACCCTCTTCGAGGAGAACCCGGACGTCATCGTGGTGGCCACCACCAACTTCCCGCACCGGGTCGACGCCTCGCTGGTCCGGTCCGGCCGCTTCGACATCAAGCTCGCCATCCCGGCACCCGACGAGTCCGGCCGCGCCGAGATCATCACCAAGATGATCCGCGAGCTGATCGAGCGGCACGAGCGGCCGGGCTTCCGGATGTTCGCCGCCGACGTCGACTCCGCCGAGCTCGCCGCGCTCACCCCCGGTCTGACCGGCGCGGACCTGCGCGAGGTGCTGCGTCGGGTGCAGCTGGCCAAGGCGATGCGGGAGGCCACCGGTGTCGGGCGGGTCGGCCCGATCAGCCAGGATGACCTCCGGGAGGGCGTCGCCGGCCTGCGTCGCGGGTGACCGCCCACCGGCCCATGAGAGGAGACCCGTGTCGTCCACCCTGCTGTCCCGTCGGGACCTGACGTTCCTGCTCTACGACTGGCTCGACGTGACCCGGCTGACCGAGCGGCCCCGCTACGCGGAGCACTCCCGGGAGACCTTCGACGACGTGCTGGACCTCTCCGCCCGGGTGGCCGCCGAGCACTTCGCCACCCACAACCGGGCCGCCGACGCCGCCGAACCCACCTTCGACGGTCGCCAGGTGCACACCATCCCGCAGGTCAAGGCGGCGCTCGACGTCTTCGCCCAGACCGGGCTGCTGGCCGCCAGCATGGACGAGTCGATCGGCGGGATGCAGCTTCCGCACGCGGTCGCCGCCGCCTGCTTCGCCTGGTTCCAGGCCGCCAACATCGGCACCGCCGCCTACCCGTTCCTCACCCTCGGCAACGCCAACCTGCTGCTGGCCCACGGCAGCGCCGAGCAGATCGACACCTGGGTCCGGCCGATGGTCGAGGGGCGGTTCTTCGGCACCATGTGCCTGTCCGAGCCGCAGGCCGGCAGCTCCCTGGCCGACATCACCACCCGCGCCGAGCCGCAGGCCGACGGCACGTACCGGCTGGTCGGCACCAAGATGTGGATCTCCGGCGGCGAGCACGAGCTGGCCGAGAACATCGTCCACCTGGTGCTGGCCCGGATCCCCGGTGGCCCGCCCGGCGTCAAGGGCATCTCCCTGTTCATCGCGCCCAAGATCCTCTTGGGCGCCGACGGCCGGCTCGGCCCCCGCAACGACGTGGTGCTGGTCGGCCTCAACCACAAGATGGGGTACCGGGGCACCACCAACACCCTGCTCAACTTCGGCGAGGGGGTGCACCGGCCGTACGGGCAGCCGGGCGCGGTCGGCTATCTGGTCGGCGAGCCGCACCAGGGGCTGGCGCAGATGTTCCACATGATGAACGAGGCGCGCGTCGGCGTCGGCGCGGGCGCGACCGCCCTGGGCTACACCGGTTACCTGAAGTCGGTCGACTACGCCCGCCAGCGCCCGCAGGGCCGCCCCCTCGCCGACAAGGACCCGACCGTGCCGCAGGTCCCGATCGTCGCGCACCCCGACGTCCGCCGGATGCTGCTGGCGTCGAAGAGCTACGTGGAGGGCGCGCTCGCCCTCGTGCTCTACTGTGGCCGGCTGCTCGACGAGGAGAAGACGGCCCCGGCCGAGGCGGATCGGGCGCGGGCGCACCTGCTGCTGGACATGCTCACCCCGATCGCCAAGAGCTGGCCGTCGCAGTGGTGCCTGGCCGCCAACGACCTGGCCATCCAGGTGCACGGCGGGTACGGCTACACCCGTGACTACGACGTCGAGCAGCACTGGCGGGACAACCGGCTCAACCCGATCCACGAGGGCACCCACGGCATCCAGGCGCTGGACCTGCTCGGCCGGAAGGTCACCATGCAGGGTGGTGCGGGGCTGGCGCTGCTGCTGGAGACGATCGGCGCGACGATCAGCCGGGCCCGGAAGGCCGAGGGGGAGGCCGCCGAGCTGGCCGTTCAGCTCGGCGGCGCGCTGGAGCGGGTCGGCGCGGTGACCCGCCGGCTCTGGGGGACCGGCGAGCCGGAGGTGGCCCTGGCCAACGCCAGCGTCTACCTGGAGGCGGTCGGGCACGTGGTGATCGCCTGGATGTGGCTGGAGCAGCTGCTCACCGTCGAGGCGGCCGGCTCGCCGGACGGCCCGGAGGGTGACTTCCTCGCCGGCAAGCGGCAGGCGGCGCGGTACTTCTTCCGCTTCGAGCTGCCCCGCACCGGACCGCAGTTCGACCTCCTGGCGAGCCTGGACCGGACCACGCTGGAGATGCGGGAGAGCTGGTTCTGACCGTCGGCGTAGCTTGCTGACGGACAGCGGCAGGCGCGGCCTGACGAGGTTCCGGAGTAGCTACCGGCGGTCCTGGACCGATTGGCGCGGCCAGCGAATGCACCTGGGCGTGGCTGATCATTGAGCGGTGATGAACCCTGCCGCGCTGCCGGCCGACCCAGGTGCGTTCTCGTTGGCCGTTCCGCCGCTGTTTGCCGCGCTGGCTCCGGCGCGGAGCATCCTCATCGCCGGAGCGGGCGGGGGGTTCGACGTGTACGCCGGCCTGCCCTTGGCGTTCGCCCTGTGGCGCGGCGGCGCACAGGTGCACCTGGCCAGCCTGTCCTTTTCCCAGCTCGAGTTGATCGACCGGGACGCGTGGGTAGCGGAGCACGTCGCGGCGGTGCAGCCGGATACCACCAGCCCGGACTGGTACTTCCCCGAACGGACGCTCGCCCGGTGGCTGGCGGCTCAGGAGCTGCCGTCGGCCGTGTACGCCTTTCCGCCGCTCGGTGTCCAGCCGTTACGGGCGGCGTACCGGTACCTGGTCGAACAACTCAACATCGATGCGGTGGTGCTGGTCGATGGCGGCACCGATGTCCTGCTGCGCGGCGACGAAAGCGATCTCGGCACCCCGGTGGAGGACATCACCAGCCTGGCCGCCGTGGCCGCACTGGACGTGCCGGTCAAGCTGGTGACCAGTCTCGGCTTCGGCATCGACGCCTACGACGGCGTCAACCACGTCCAGGTGCTGGAGAACCTCGCCGCGCTCGACCGCGACGGCGGCTACCTCGGTGCCCTGTCCATCCCCGGTTCCAGCCGGGAGGCGGCGCTGTACCGCGATGCTGTCGCCGACGCCCAGGCCGCCACCCCGGACCGGCCGAGCATCGTCCAAGGACAGATCGCCGCCGCCACCGGCGGCGCCTTCGGAGACGTCCGGTTTACCCGGCGCACCGGCGGCGGCGACCTGTTCGTCAACCCGCTGATGGCGATCTACTTCACCGTCGACCTCGACAAACTCGCCGCCCGATGCCTGTACCTCGACCGCATCGAGAACACCATCGGCAGGCGACAGGTCATCACGCGCATCCAAGCGTTCCGCGACGAACTCCTCAGCGCACGCATGCCCCGCGCGTTTCCCCACTGAAGGCCCGGACGGCGGCAGATCCGGATCCGTTGGTACCACGGCTGCTCATGGCCATATAGCGGCATCGAGTTCGGATTCCAACGTCTGTCGCATCGTGGATGCTAGGTTCGCCGGCATGACTGTCCAGATCACGGCCGGGCAGTTCCACGCGGCCGACGGTGTCGAGGACTGGCGCTGCCTCTACCACGTGGTTTCGACCTGTTTCCGGACCGGCTCGCTGGCTCGCGGCATCACGCTGGTCGATGAGATCGGGCGACTCGCCAGCGGCGCGGAGCAGCAGCACGTCAACATCGACCTGCGCCATGCCGTTGTCACGGTGTCGCTGTCGTTGCGCGACATCGCGCTGGCCCGCCGAATCTCGGCCGCGGCCAAGGACCTGGGCATCCCCGCCGACGCGAGTGCCGTACAGCTCATCAATGTCACTCTCGACACACTCGTCGGCGCCGACGTGCTGCCGTTCTGGCGGGCGCTGCTCAGTTATCGGCAAATCGGTGACGATTATCTGGCCGACCCGGCGCGCCGAGGCCCGGGCTTCGGGCTGCAGCCAATGGACGCGGCGCGCCCACAGCGTAACCGCATGCACCTCGATATCGCCGTCCCGCATGACCAGGCCGAAGCTCGCATCGCCGCAGCCCTGGCGGCGGGCGGCCAGCTGATCTCTGACGCGCACGCGCCGAAGTGGTGGGTCCTAGCCGACGCCGAGGGCAATGAGGCCTGCGTAGCCACCTGGATCGGGCGCGAATAGCGGACCTCCTCGGGACATACGCCATCACCCGCGATTGCTATCCCCGCACCCGGAAAGCGGCAGACGGTGGGACTACTCGTAGCCGGTGGCGGCGATGATCTCCGCGAACAGGGGCGACATGACGCCCGCAGTGCGCCGAGCGGCGGAGGTCCCGTGAAAAAATCTTCTGGCATAGCGTCGGATCCGGGGCGAGTCGTTCGTAGAACAGGTGACAGGCGGCCGGGGGAGGCCGCCGGGACAGGGGAGTCATGGGATGACGCGGTACTTGATCTCGTTCGATGCCGGCGCGATGGACCACATCCCCGACGAGGAGATGCCCGACGTGGGCAAGGCCTCGCACGCGGTGGTCCAGGAGGCCGTGAACGCCGGCGTGTGGGTGTTCGGCGCCGGACTGGAAACGCAGAGGGCGAGCGTCGTGGCCACGGACGGGATGGTCACCGACGGCCCTTACCCGGAGACCAAGGAGGTCGTTGGCGGGTTCTCGGTGGTCGACGTGGCCTCACGCGAGGAGGCGCTGGCGTGGGCTGCCAAGATCGCCGTCGCTTGCCGCTGTGCGCAAGAGGTCCGGCAGCTCCTGCCCGACCCCGAACAAGACGCGATGCTCCGCCAGGCTGACAGGCGATGGTGACATCCCGACGACGTCTGATCGAGGGAGACCTGCCACGTTAGAGCAAGACTTGCGTGGCCGCAGTTGACGACGCGGGTCTGCGCATCGACCTGAACTGGGAACGCGGGGCGGTCACCCCGGGAATCGGGCGTGGGACGAAGCCCGGTCCTCGGGCCTGGCCGGATCCCCGCAACCAATGATCACCCAGTGGAGCGACAGCCCATCGCGGCGAGTGTGCCCGCTCATCGGCGGATCAGGATGTGTGACCCTGGCGCCTCGGCTGGCAAGTGCGGCGGTGTCAGGTGGCGGTGCGGGCACCGCCAGAATCGACGTGCTTCCGGCGCTGGTACCGGGCCTGCTCTGCCCAATCCGGGCTCATATAGTCGTGCAGTGCACATGGAACCGGTCCGGCAGGCATACGCGTCCGTCGCCGAGCTCTACATCGGGCTGTTCGGTACACGCGAGCAGGTACACGCCGACGACCTCGCCTTCATCGGGCGACATCTGGCGGGCCGACCTGGCACGGTGCTCGATCTGGGTTGCGGGCCTGGCCATATCACCGGTTACCTTCGCTCGCTGGGCGTCGACGCAACGGGAATCGACATGGTCCCCGAGTTCATCGCCCATGCGCAGGCGGCCCATCCGAGCGGTAGCTACGAACTCGGGTCGATGGAAAGTCTCGACGTTGCCGACCACTCCGTCGCCGGCATCCTGGCCTGGGGCTCGTTGATCCATCTGCCGCCGCAAGATCTCGACGGCGTGCTCGCTGAGTTCCGGCGAGTAATGGCTTCGGCCGGGACGTTAGTGCTTGGTCTCTTCGTAGGTGACGAGGTCGCCGCCTTCGACCACAAAGTCGTGACCGCGTATCGCTGGCCCGTCGACGAGTTCTCCGAGCGACTGGCGCGGGCCGGCTTCACGGAGGTTGAGCGCCTGCAGCGGCCCAGCGAAGGCACTCACCGACCGCACGCCGCCATCGCGGCAATCGCGACCGAAGGGTGAACTAGGTCGGCGGGCCTCCATGCTCGCTCATCGGCAGATCCGCGCACACTCAGCGGCATGATGAGCGGACGGTTGGTGGCGTATCCGTGAGATGCCATCCGGACTCGTTGGGCGTCATCCACGGCGCCGACGGGTCAGAAGCTGCTGCCGCTCTGCCGGTCGTCTGAGGCTCCTGCCCGGCGGGCGTGCGATAGGTTGCCCGCCATGACTGAGCTCGGACCCGTCGCCTGGCCACCTGCCCCGATACGGACCGAACGGCTCGTGCTCCGTGAGTCCGAGGCCCGGGACCGTGCGGCGTTCATCGAGCTGTTCGCCTCGCCCGAGGTGGGCACCTACCTCGGTGGCCCTCGACCGCGTGATGAGCTCGAGCGCGCGGTGCCTGAGGTGCCCGGGCGGCGCCCTGGCCTTTTCGTGGTCGATCTCGACGGAGCGACGATCGGCACCATCGAGCTCAACCGGCGCGACGCGGAGCGTCGGAGTCATGTCCGTCCGGATGCCGGGGAGGCCGAGCTCGGCTACCTGTTCCTGCCAGAGGCATGGGGACGCGGGTACGCCGCCGAGGCGTGCGCGGCGGCGCTCGGCTGGTTCGCCGACGCGCTTCCCGGCGAGCCGGTGGTGCTCTGCACCCAGACCGCCAACGACCGCTCGATGCGCCTCGCGGCGAAGCTGGGGTTCACCGAGGTGCAACGGTACGAGGCGTGGGGCGCCGAACAGTGGTTCGGCGTATGGTCCCCGGTCACGCCGCCCGCTTGAGCTCGTGCCCGGCAGCACGATGGATCTACGAGGCCGCCGATCGGTCGTCGGCCTCGGCGCGGCGCTTGACCTAGTGGAGCACGTCGGAAGGGAAGCGTACGGGGATGGGCGTTGTCAGCCGCGCTGCGCGGTGCCGAGAAGATCCAGGGCACCGGGCGGATAAGCCACCACGCCCAACGACTGTTCCCGTAGCGAGCCGCGACATCGCAGACCTACGACTGAGCGGGCGCACGTTGTGCCTACAAGCCTCCGCTGGGGCGACCGAGCGAACGCCCGCACATCGGCAAGATCGGACGCAGGCCTCCGCGAGGGTCTGTCGCGGTGGGTAGCGCTCAGTCGGCGGCAGATCCGTGCACCCGGATCTTCGGGCCAGGCCGGCTATGTTCTGATCTGATGCGCCCCAGCTCTCTCGCGGCTTGCGGGTAGGTTGGCGCGGTGCGGATCGGTGCCTGCCAGACCCGGGAGATCCTCGGTGACGTGGACGCGGCGGTGACGGTCATCCAGGGCTTCGCGGAGCGGGCTGACGCGGCGGGGGTTGAACTGCTGCTGTTCCCGGAGTGCTTCCTGCAGGGCTATCTGGTCACGGGCCAGCATGTGCACCGCCACGCATTCGACGTGCGTTCGACGGAGTTCGCTGCGGTGTTGGCACGGCTGGCCGGCATCCGGCAGATGCTCGTGCTCGGCATGATCGAGCGGTGGCGGCGCCGGTACTACAACACGGCGCTGGTCGTCACGGGCGGTCGAGTGGTAGGCGGGTATCGCAAGACCTTCCTGACCGGCGGAGAGTCGGTGTTCACCGCGGGTGACACCTACCCGGTGTTCACCTACGAGGGTGTGCGATTCGGCATCAACATCTGCTACGACACGCAGTTCCCGCAGGCAGCGGCCGCGGTGGCGGCGGGTGAGGCGCAGGTGTTGCTGGTGCCGGCGCAGAACATGATGCGCCGCGAGAAGGCATTCTGGTGGCAGGCCCGGCACAACGAGATCGGCGCGCGACGGGTCCAGGAGACGGGCATGTGGCTGGTCTCGGCCGATGTCACCGGCGAACGTGACGAGTCCCGGATCGGGCTGGGCCCGACCTGCGTCATTGACCCAGTCGGCCAAGTGGTGGCGCAAGTCCGCACGGGGACGACCGGAATGGCCACCATCGAGATCGACCCGCCGTAAGTCGCCCACCACCGACTTCGCTCCACTCGGCTCGCGACAGAACCCATTAGAAGAGTGCCCCCGGCACAGTCCCGAACTGATATGACGGCAGGCCCGTGGGGGCAGGGCGACCGGCTCCGGGCCTAGCATGCTCGTCGTGCTCGAACTATCGGACGACCTATTGCGGCTGGAGCCCGGTCAGATCGTCTACCTTTCACCGCTGAGGTCATGCCCAGTTGCCGGCACCTGGGCAATCACCGTACCGCTCGTGCCGTTCTCCGCGGCAGACCGTTTCGATCCCGCCACCTTCCGCCCCGGCACTGAGGGACCGGAGATCATCAAGGCGGCCATTGTCGGCGAGTTCATTGATCTGCCCGGCAACGACCTGGCCGCACTGACCGAACGCACCTTCGACTTCCCGATCAACCCGCACCCTGGCTGCATCGATGCGAGCATTTACCTGGGTGGGGGGCACAATCCGGTCGACATCACCCGCATGGAGTTCGGTGCGGCCCGTTCGCAGTACGTCGACGTTGTACTGCACGCCGCGTTCGACTTCACTCAGGAAGGCGTCGAGATCGCGAACAGGTCAGCGGTCTTTCACGCCAACCTCCAGTTCGAGCGGCTCGACTGACCCCCGCCGAAGACCGGCAGGCCAGCCGTACTCAACTCGGCACGACCGGATGCCGCGATGCCCGACCAGCGGCATGTCAGCGCGCCCGGCCTCGATATACACACTTTGCGGTAGACGCCGCGCTGCTCACATGGGAGATGGCTGCCTAAGCTTGATCGGTGCACCGGGTTGATCTGTACGCCCCGGATGGGGGTCTTGGGCTGGTCGTCACCGGTCGCGACATGCCTCATCTGCGGTTCGAGGTCGCGTCTGGCCGGCGCCTGCTGCTGCGTCAACAGGGCCGCGTGGTGCTTCTCGGCAAGGTGCACCGCTGGAGCTACGGCGTGCACGTTTACCGGACCGGCGGCTACCTCTCGCCGCTTCCCGCACTGCGAGCCGATCATGCGCGCCAGGTCACCCACCCCGGCACCGCGGCATGGTTCGACCGATGGGCCCATCAATTCGCCTCCTGGCTAGACGACGCGGAGGCAGGGCCGTTGCACAACGGGTTCTGGATCCTCCGACCCCGCACGCTGCCGCCCTACTGCCTTCGAGGCGACCTCACTGAGGACTACCCCGCCGCCTACCTCGACTGGTTCGGCGAGGGCTGGAACGGCGTGCTGCCCCTGCGCCAGCTACCCGATGCCGAGGTCGCCCGCGTTATGGCCTACCGCAGACAGGCCCGCGAGCAAGTGCTTCCGCCGATCCTGCTGTGGTCCGTGAGCGGTTTCGACGGCTACCTTCTCATCGATGGACACTGCCGTCTGGCCGCAGCCCTCGCCGAGGGCATCGAACCATCCGTCCTGGTGTTGGCCATCGGCTCGGATCCCGAAACCGACCAGGAGGGGCTGGACCAGGCCGCCACCGGCCATATCGAACTGATGGACCGAGTGAACGAGCAGGCTGTGCGGCAACGCCACGATGCGCGGCGGGCCGCCGATGCTCTCACACGTCAGTTCGCCGCCGCGTGCGCTGGCCTGCCAGGAGAGGGAAGGACCCGGGCATGGCCCCTAACGGGCGGCATGTGGGCCTGGGAACAGCAGGCCGCAAGCGTGGCACGCGGCTGGTTGGCGGAGGTGGAGGAGGAGTAGCGCCGATCGGCGCTCGCTCTGCGGCACGTGCGGGCGCTGTCGGCCAGGCGCTGGCAGCTGACAGGGTCGCTGCACCGGCCATCTGGCCCGCGGTCGAGAATGACGTCCCGTGAGCGACTTCTACGTTTCGTTGATTCCGACCGACGTCAATTGGCAGCCGACCAGCAAAGCCGCCGCCGAGGCCGAGGCCTATGTCCGGCGAGTGTTTCCCGACCCGGACGGCGTCCAGCAGGACGTCACAGTCGAGTTCTACGACCGGATCACCGCGGTCGACGCTGGCGAGAACATTCAGCGGATCACGTGCCCGCGCTGCGATCACGACATCCCGCTGGACTGGTACGAGGACCTTATCGAGCAGACCGAGGGCGAGTTCGACAGCCCGAATGTGACGGTTCCGTGCTGCGACACGGCAGCCGGGCTGGACGCCCTGAAGTTCGACTGGCCCAGCGGCTTTGCTCGGTTCGAGATCGCAGTCGCCAACCCGGTTCGCGGGGAGTACGAGTTCACTGCCGATGAAGCCGGCGCGGTCGCGGCCATCCTGGGCCATCCGCTCCGGCAGGTCCTCGCGCACATCTAGCTGGCGAGCCGCTTGCACTGCATGCCGCCTTGCATGAGCGGTCCGGCTGGCATAGCCACCATCGAACAGCTCCGCACAAGCTGCGTTGATCAACCTCGTCGGGCTCGCAGTCGCCAGGACCGACGATCGCAGCCGGGAAGACTTCCACCACTCGCGGTGAACGCCAACGCACTCAACTCGGCAGAAATGGACGCCCGAGGAGCCGACGACAGTTCCAACGCCAAGTGGTCTGCGCGAGTCGTGAGGGTAGGGGAGTGATGTGCCCGGCGTAGACCGTGACGCGGCCCAGAGCTTCGCGGTGTACCGTCCGAATGGCGGCTCGCCAGGGTGTGGACTGGCTCCGCAGTCCCAGTCCTGCACCTGGGAAGCAGGCGAAGCTATGGCTAGAAAGACCGACACGATCGGTGCCAGGATCCGGTACTGGAGGATGCGCCGTAGCGGGATGAGTCAAGCCGTCCTTGCTGGCCTCGCGGGCGTCAGCCAGTCGTACCTCTCGCAGGTCGAGTCCGGTCGTAAGACCGTTGACCGTCGCTCCACCCTGGTGGCCGTTGCCGCTGCCCTGCAGGTCACAGTGGCCGACCTGCTCGGTCAGGGCACGGAACCCGGCGACCCGGCCCGGGAGCGCGCCGCCGAGTGTGTGCCGGCGATCTGGTCCGCTCTCATCGAGATCGAGGACGGCGAGCGTAGACCGTTGACCCGGACCAGGGATGAGCTGGCCGCCGACATCGCGCGCGGCGAGCAGCTCCGCATCCGCTCCAACTATCCGGCGATGGCCCGGCTGCTCCCGGGTCTTCTGTTGGAGGCCGCCGCAGTCGAAGGGACCGTACTCGTTCAGGTGGCGTACCAGGCTTCGACGTGTCTGCGGCATCTCGGATACCGGCATCTGGCGCTCAACGCCGCGCGGGTCGCGGTGGCCGCCGCCGAGGACGTCGAGGAGCCGGCGTGGCTTGGGGCGTCGCGGTTCGCGTACGCGCAAAGCCTGCCGATCGAGTCGGCGCCACTGGCCGCCCGGGCCGCTGACCGCTCGCTGGCTGAGCTTCAGGCCGCTGCCGCCGACGAGCGAGTGCGGCAGATGCTCGGTCAGTTGCACCTTGCGGCAGCGTTGACCTCGACGGTGAGCGGGCGACCGGACTTGGCTCGCGACCACCTCTCAGAGGCGGCCCGCGAGGCGGCGACCCTCGGGGATCCGCCGGACGGTGACGGGTTCAACGGCTGCGGCTTCGGACCCACGAACGTGAAGTTGTGGGAGATGTCCATCGCGGCGGAGCTGGGTGAGCCCGGCCGGGTGATCGAGCTGTCCCGGACTGTGCGGCCGCAGGTGCTCGCCGCGTCGAATCGCCAGATGTCGTACTGGGTCGACCTCGGTCGTGCGCTGGCTGAGTCAGGCCGCCGGGACGCTGAAGCGTTGGCGGCGTTCGTGCGGGCGGAGCAGGCGGCGCCGGTGCCGTTTGCGCTGAACCCCCTTGTCCAAGACGCGGTCGTGGCGATGGCACAGCGGGCGAAGCGGCGCGCGGTCCCGAACGAACTGCGGTTGCTGGCCGGTCGGTTGGGCATCAGCCTGGCGCCATAACCAACGGTAATTCCGTCATCACCAGTCGGCCCTACTGTCCGATTCGGAGGAGGCAGTCGCCTCCCTTGGCCGGGTGCGGCGGAGCCACGTTTCCTCACGGGCTGACCGTTCGCGCCCCTACCAGCGGAGGTAGGGATGGGCGGTCGGAACGACGCCGCCAGGCAGGGCACGGGCCAGCAGATCGAGGCGACTGAGCAGGAGGCGGCGAAGCGGCGGCTCCTGGCCTTAGCCGAGGCGGACCGGATACCGGTCGGCGAGATCACTCGGGCGGTGCCGGACCGGCGGTGGCGTGCCGCCACCAGCAGCGCCACGTGTGATGGCCTCTCGGTACCACGCAGAAGCGGGGTCGCGTACGGGGAATTTCTGCTCGCCGTCGCGCTGACCCTCGCCCGGCGTCACCGGCCGGTGTGGTCATGGCGCAGGTGGCGGCGAATCTGTCGCTGCGGAGCCGACCTGCCCTGCCGTGCCCGCCACCGGATTCCGCTCAGTCGTGGGTACTGGCCGACGGAGGACGAGCAGTGAGGCAAAAGCAGCAGATCCTTGGCGTACATCTGCGCGGCCTCGACGGGATGTGCGTCGGCTGCCGGGCGTGGTGGGCGCGGTTGACTCCGTACCGGTGCTGGCAGGTGGAGTGGGCGGCCAGGCGGCAGGCCCGGGCCATCACCGCGCGTTTCCTGGGGGTTGGCGCGTGACCACCCACTGCCCGGTGCTGCCCATTTGGAGCTGCGGCGGCTGTGGCGCGCCGTGGCCGTGCCCGACCCGGCGGCAGGAGTTGCGGGCGGAGTTCGCGGACGCACCGGTCTCGCTGGCGCTCTACATGGGAGCGCAGCTCGTCCGCGCCACCGCGGATCTGACCTGGGCGCCCGCCGGCACGCTGCATCTGCGCTTCCTCGGCTGGCTGCGGTGAGCATCCTTCGAGCCGGCGACGACAAGTTCCACTACTGCGACGGCTACCACCGGTGGATCCCGCCGGACCCCGACTACGACCAAGAGGTCTGGGACGAGCAGGTCCGTCAGCACAAGCTGGGCCACCTGAGGAACGAGCTGCCCCCGGTACGCCTCCAGCGCCTCTGCTGATCCGGCTCAGCGTTCGGCGAGCAGGCGGTCGCGGACCTCGCGGCGCAGGACCTTGCCGATCTGCGAGCGGGGGAGGTCCGCCACCACCACGACCTGCCGGGGCACCTTGTAGCCGGCGAGGTGCTGCCGACAGCCGGCCCGGACGGCCTCCGGGTCGGTGCTGGCGTCGTCGTCCAGGACCACCGCCGCGACCACCTCCTCGCCGCCCCGTTCGCCAGGTAGACCGACCGCGGCGGCGTCGCGGACGCCGGGCACCCTGCGCAGCGCGTCCTCCACCTCGGAGGGGTAGACGTTGAAGCCGCCGGTGATGATCAGCTCCTTGATCCGGTCCACCACGGTGACGAAGCCGTCCGGATCCATCGTCACCACGTCGCCGGTGCGCAGCCAGCCGTCGGGCAGCAGCACCGCCGCCGTCTCCTCGGGCCGCTGCCAGTAGCCGGCGAACACCTGCGGGCCGCGCACCAGCAGCTCGCCCGCCTCGCCGGGGGCGCGATCCCGGGACGGGTCCTCCGGGTCGACGATCCGGATCTCGGTGGACGGGAAGGGCACCCCGACGGTGCCGGGCCGGCGGGCCGGGGAGACCGGGTTGCCGAGGGTGATCGGGGAGGTCTCGGTCATGCCGTACCCCTCGACGAGCAGGCCACCGGTGACCGACTCCCACAGCTCGACCGTCGCCGGAGGCAGCGCCATCGCGCCGGAGATGGCGTACCGGACGGAGGTCAGGTCGACGCCGCGCTTCCGGGCGGCGGTGGCGAGCCGCTCGTAGATCGGCGGCACGGCGGGCAGGAAGGTCGGGGGGCGGCGGCGGACCGCGTCGAGGACCTGGTCGAGGTCGAAGCGGGGGAAGAGCACCAGCGTGGCGCCGATGCTCACCGAGAAGGTCAGGCAGAGGGTGAGCCCGTACGCGTGGAACAGCGGCAGAACGGCGTACACCGTCTCCTCGCCGTCGCGTAGACCCGGCACCCACGCGCGGCCCTGGGCGGCGTTGGCGCGCAGGTTGCGGTGGCTGAGGATGGCGCCCTTCGGCGTGCCGGTGGTGCCGCCGGTGTACTGGAGCAGCGCGATGTCGTCCGCGGCGGGCGCGGGATGGTCGGCGGCGAGCGGGCCGGCGGCGTCGACCAGGTGCGCCCAGGAGAGTGCCCCGGGCGCCGGGGCGGTCATCGCCGCGCGGGCGGCGCGGGCCTTGGGGACGGGCAGCCGCAGCGCCCAGCGCTTGAGCCGGGGCAGGGCGCTGCTCAGGTCGACCGCGACCACCGTCTCGACCGACCCGCGCCCGCGGATCAGCGGGGCCACCTTGTCCCAGACCACGGCCACCCGGGCGGCGTGGTCGGTGAGCTGGTGCTCCAGCTCCTGCGCGGTGTAGAGCGGGTTGTGCTCGACCACCACCGCGCCGAGGCGCAGCACCGCGTAGAAGGCGACGACGTGCTGCGGGCAGTTCGGCAGGACCAGCGCCACCCGGTCGCCGCGCTGGACGCCGAGCCGGCGCAGCGCCTCGGCGGCGCGGGCGACCTGGGCGTCGAGTTCGGCGTACGTGGTGGTGGCGCCGAAGAAGTCGAGGGCGACCCGGGGGCCGAAGCGTCGGGCGGCGTCGGTCAGGAGGTCCACCAGCGACCCGGTCTGCTCGGCGATGGTGGCCGGTACGCCGGGGGCGTAGCTGCGCGTCCAGGGCCGGTCCGCGGTCGCGTCCATCGCCGTCTCTCCTCGCTGGTGGGCTGACACCCCCCCACCCTAACTTACCATTCGGTAACCTACGGTCCCGTAGGTCGGTGCCGGGCGACGTAGACGGTGTTCGCGGACTCCCGGCCCTGCAACGGATTGGGGAACCGGACGATGTGCGCCACCGAGGTCGGGAACACCTCGGTCAGCGTCCGCTGGAACGCCGGGTCGGGCGGATCGTTCGACCAGAGGGCGAAGACGCCCTCGTCGTGCAGGAGCGCGGCGAGCCGGCGCAGCCCGTCCACGGTGTAGAAGGCGGCGTGGCTGGGGTGCAGCACCTGGCGCGGTGAGTGGTCGACGTCGAGCAGCACCGCGTGGAACCGCCGCCCCGGCTGGTCCGGGTCGAACCCGGTGCCGTCGGCCACGGCGGCGAAGAAGTCGGCACGGACGAAACGGGTACGCGGGTCGGTGGCCAGCCCGTTGGTGAAGGGGAGCAGGTCTCGCCGGTGCCAGTCGATCACGTCCTCGATCGCCTCCACCACCACCAGCGAGCGGACCCGCGGGTCCTCCAACGCCGTCCGCGCGGTGTAACCGAGCCCGAGGCCGCCGACCACCACGTCGAGGGCGTCCCCGGTCAGCGGCGCCAGCCCGAGGCGGGCGAGTTCGATCTCCGCGACGGGGAAGAGGCTGGACATCAGGAACTCGTCGTCGAGCTTCACCTCGTACACGTCGACCTCGAGCGCCGGGTCGCGGCGCCGGCGTAGGCTGATCTCCCCGATCGGGGTCTCCCGCCAGGCCAGTTCTTCGAATCGAGCGCCCACGGGTGGTCCTCTCCGCCGGTTTCGAGACGGGATGTTACCGGCCCGTCGCGCCGCCACCCGGCGATCCGCCGGGGCTCCGGCTTTTTCCGCCGCGTCGGCATCCCCGGCCCCACCCCGGGTACGCGAGGTCGTTGCGGACGTCCCGCCCGGGGCGTCGGAGAGGGGGGCACGTGGTGGCGGAGATGATGGCCGCGCGGCTGCACGTGGGGGAGCGGGCGCTGCGGATGGAGTCGGTGCCGATACCCGAGCCGGGGCGTGGCCAGGTCCGGATCAGGGTGGCCGCGGCCGGGGTGTGTCTGTCGGACGTGCACCTGATCGACGGCACGCTCACGCCGCTGTACCTGCCCGGCGACGTGGTGACCCTCGGCCACGAGGTGGCCGGCGTGATCGACGCCGTCGGTGACAGCGTGGACGGCTGGCAGCCCGGCCAGCGGGTGCTGCTCCAGGCAGGGGAGCGCGACCGGCGCGGCACCGTGCTGACCAGAGGCGTCGACTACGACGGCGGCTGGGCCGAGTACGCGCTGGCCCGGGAGGACACCGTCGTGCTGATCCCCGACGCCATGCCGTTCGAGCACGCCTGCATCATCCCCGACGCGGTCTCCACCCCGTGGGCGGCGGTGATCGACACGGCGCGTACCCGGCCGGCGGAGGCGGTCGGGGTGTGGGGGGTCGGCGGCCTCGGCGCACATGCCGTGCAACTGCTCCTGCTGGTCGGCGCGGCACCGATCATCGCGGTGGATCCGCTGCCGGCGGCCCGGGACCGGGCGCTGACCCTCGGTGCCGACGTGGCCCTGGACCCCAGGGACGACAGCTTCCGGGACGCCCTGCTGGAGGCGACCAACGCCCGGGGTCTGGACGTCGCGTTCGACTTCGCCGGCGTCCCGTCCGCCCGCGAGCAGGCCCTGACCGTGCTCGGCCGGCACGGCCGGCTCGTGCTCACCGGCATCGCCAACCAGCCGGTCACCATCCCCTCGGACAGCCGGTTCAACTACAGCCGGCAGACCGTGCTCGGTCACTACGGCTCCGAGGCGGAACACGTCGATCAGTTGGTGGCGCTCGCCAACCAGGGCCGGCTCGACCTGACCGCGTCGATCAGTGACGTGCTGCCCCTTTCCGACGCGGAGGAGGCGGTGCGCCGGGTCCAGGACAAGCAGGGCAACCCGATTCGGCTCATCCTGCGCCCGTGAAGAGCGGGCATATTGTCCCTATTCGTTCCAGGGAGTGGTCATGCCCATCCTGCGGTTCTTCAACTCGCCCGTCGGCCGGGTCGTACGGATTGTCCTCGGACTGGTGCTCATCGGGATCGGCGCGTCGTTGGGCGGCTGGTGGTGGCTGCTGGCGATCGTGGGTCTGCTCCCGCTGGCCGCCGGCCTCTTCAACTTCTGCACTCTGGCACCCCTGTTCCACATGCCCCTTTCCGGCCGCCGCTTTGAGGAAGCCACCCGGGCCAGACAACGGGCATGACGGCTTCGGTGGCCCGGGTAGGTACCTGATGGCCTGGTGGACCATCACCCTGATCGGTGCTGGGGTGGGCTTCTTCGCCGGATTGTTCGGGGCTGGAGGTTCCGCGGCGGGCACGCCGCTCCTGCACATTGTGGGAGTGCCGGCATTCGTGGCGCTCGCCTCACCCCTTCCGGCGGCCGTGCCCGTCGCCCTCGTCTCCTCCGGCGCTTACTGGAAACGGGGCTTCCTGGATCGGCGCGTCCTCGTGTGGAGGGAGCATCTCCGTCGGGTTTCCGGCGACCGTTGCTGGAGCACTGCTCACCCCCCACGTGGGCGGGCGGCTGCTGGTTCGGATCATCGAAGTTGTGGTCGCTGCCGTCGGTGTGCGGCTGGCCCTGTTCCCGGACCGGGCGCGAGAGCGCGCAGAGCAGCTTCGAGCATTTCGGTTCCGGCTGGCCTCCGTCGCCGCTGTGGCGGGAGTCTTCTCCGGTCTGCTGGCCAACAGCGGAGGTTTCCTCCTCGCCCCGCTCTACCTGGTGGTCCTCCGCCTGCCGATCAAACGGGCGCTGGCGACCTCGCTGGCGGTCTCCGCCGCCCTGGCGTTGCCCGGCACGGTCACCCATTGGGCACTGGGTCACATCGACTGGCGGGTTGTCGCGGCATACACCGTGCTGGCTGTGCCCGCCGCCTACCTCGGCGCTCGCCTGGCCATCCGCTCCAAACCCGGCTGGCTCACCCGCATCTACGGGGTCGCCCTGCTCGCCTCGGGGCTTCTTCTCTTCGGCGCCTGATGATCTGTACCAAGTGCTGCCAGGCATCCTACGACTCCGCGAGGATCACCTTGGGCGGCCGGAGCCGTAGCGGCAGGGCACAAGGTCCTGTTGTCGGAGCCAAGTGGATCTACCACTCGTGCCGGGCACCGGTGTTGGCTGAACGAGCACCACATCGAGGGGAGCGATCCGATGGGCCAGCTAAACGTGCAGGCCGTGGGCGGGGACGCCGGGACGGTGGATGTCCGCTTCGTGGCGGGGGAATCCTATGAGTTCGCGGTACGGGGACACCAGATGCTGGTGGATCAGCCCTCCGAGGCGGGGGGTGACGACAAGGCACCGACGCCCACGGAATTGTTCGTCGCGTCGCTGGCCACCTGCGTTGCCTTCTACGCCGGCCGGTTCCTGACCCGGCACGGCTTGAGCCGCGACGGTCTGGGCGTCTCTGTCAGCTACCGGATGGCCGCTGACCGCCCGGCCCGGGTGGCCGAGGTCCGGCTCTCCCTTCGGGTGCCCAAGGATCTCCCAGTGGCGCGCAGGCCCGCATTGCTGGCCGTGGCCTCGCACTGCACCGTGCACAACACCCTGACCTCGCCGCCGACGGTCACCGTCGACCTGCTCTGACAGCGAGGCGCGTCGCAGGGAAAGGAGGTACGACGTGGGCGCAACCGGCGATGCGCCGGCGGCCAGCCGCAATGATCGGCTGCTGGCGCGGATCCGTGACGGCATCATCGGTGAGGGCGACGTGCTGGACTGCCCCTACGGGCCGCGGCGGATCACCTACGCCGACTACACCGCCTCCGGCCGGTCTCTCGATTTCGTCGAGGACGCGATCCGGGAGTGGGTGCTGCCCCGCTACGCCAACACCCACACCGAAAGTTCCGGCACGGGTCTGGCGACCGGACGGCTACGCGAGGATGCCCGGCAGATCATCCACGATGCGGTCGGCGGGACGGACGAGCATGTGGTGATCTTCTGCGGTTCGGGTGCCACCGCCGCCGTCAACAAGCTGATCGGAATCCTGGAGCTGCGGCTGCCCGACGGACCGTCGCGTCGCTACCGGCTCCTCGACCACATCCCCTCCGAGCAGCGGCCGGTGGTGTTCGTCGGTCCCTACGAACACCACTCCAACGAGCTGCCGTGGCGGGAGACGTACGCCGACGTGGTCGTCATCGGTGCGGACCCCGACGGGCACATCGACCAGGCGGAGCTCGCCGTGCAGCTGGCCCGTCACGCGGACCGGCCGCTGCGCATCGGTAGCTTCTCGGCGGCCTCCAACGTCACCGGCATCCTGTCCGACGCCGACGCGATCGCGGCGCTGCTGCACGCACACGGGGCGCTGTCGTTCTGGGACTACGCGGCGGCCGGCCCGTACGTGCCAATCCGGATGGGCGAGTCGAAGCCGGGGGCCGGGGACGGCAAGGACGCCGTGTTCCTGTCCCCGCACAAGTTCGTGGGCGGCCCGCAGACACCCGGCGTCCTGGTGGTGCGCCGGAAGCTCATCCGGAACCGGGTACCGACGGCCCCCGGCGGCGGCACAGTGGCGTTCGTCGACCCGGTCGGCCACCGCTATCTCGACGACCCCGTCGCGCGGGAGGAGGGCGGCACTCCGGCCATCGTCGAATCGATCCGAGCCGGACTGGTGTTCGCCCTCAAACAGGCCGTCGGCACCGATGTCATCCAGGCCCGTGAGGAGCGGCTGTGGTCGCGGGCGCTGCACCGCTGGTCCGACAACCCGACGATCGAGGTGCTGGGGAGCCCCGAGGCTCGTCGCCTGTCGATCGTGTCACTTCGGATCCGTTACGGGACCCGCTACCTGCACCACAACTTCGTCGTCGCGCTGCTCAACGACCTGTTCGGGATCCAGACCCGCGGCGGCTGCTCCTGCGCCGGACCGTACGGGCATCGCCTCCTCGAAATTGACCCGGAGCGCTCGCACGCGTTCCGGAACGAGATCGGCCTCGGCTGCGAGGGGATCAAGCCCGGCTGGACGCGGATCAACTTCAACTACTTCATCTCCGACACGGTTGCCGACTACCTCATCGACGCGGTCGACCTCGTCGCCCGGTACGGGCACCGGCTGCTGAGCGACTACCGCTTCGACCCCCGTACCGGGCTGTGGCGCCACTACCAAGGTCCTGCTCAGCCGCCGCTGCGCCTGGCAGACCTGAACTACCTGTTCGGCGGCGAATCGACGCGCCCTGGCCGGATGGAGAGGGCCGGCGAGGGCGCCCTGGCCGGCTACCTGCGGGAGGCGCGGGACATCTTCGGAGCCCGGGACGATCGCCTCGACGAGGGAGTCACGGGCCTACCGGATGACTTCGAAGTGCTGCGCTGGTTTCACCTGCCACCGGCGTGTCTTGCGCCGGTCGACCGGGCCCCGGCGGTCAGCGGCCAACCATAACGACCGGCCGGGTCGACCGCGCCGCACTTCGAAACGCCAGGGGCCGACGAGAAGCTACGGGAAAGCGGACCCGCAAATCCAGGCGATGTCGCCCTCCGGCGTACTCGGTGACGGAGCGACTGATTGGCGCTCAGCCTGTGAGTTCGAGGTCGCCCTGATGCCGGTCGCGATGCTCCCCTCCGGCTGGTGAACATAGCGTTCGCAAGCTTGTGAAGGTCGGGACCGTCGCCGGCGCCTGCTCCCGGCCTTCTGTGCGACTTGCCTGGCGGCGTCACACCGCGGGCCCGGGAGCGGCGCGGCGCCACACCTGCCCGGTACAGGGTGTGACAGGCGCCCAGGGGGGTATCTCGCCGGCCGGTTCCAGTTGATGGATGGGGGCATCGTGGCCACTGCCTCGCCCGACGAACTGCGCACGCAGCTGGTCGATGCGGTCCGGGAACTGTTCACGGCCGGGGTGATGTCCCACTCCGGCCACGCGAATGTCAGCGCGCGCGCTGACGGCGAGACGATGGTCATCAGCAACACCGGACGGGTCCGCCAGCTACGGCCCGACCAGTTCGCCGTCGTCCGGCTCGACGGCGAGGTGGTCGAGGGCGACATCACGCCCGAGAACATGGAGATCGTGTCCATGCACACCCGGGTCTACCGGACCCGTGGTGACATCGGAGCGATCATCCACACGCACTCCCCGGCTGTCACCGGCTTCGCGCTGGCGAACCGCCCTCTACCGTGCCGGTACGAGGCGCTGCTGAGATTCGGGCAGGCCGAGGACGTCCCGGTCGTCCCTTGGGCTCCGAGGGGCACCCCGGAGTCGCTGGAAGGCATCGTACGGACCCTGCAGTCGCACCCCCTTACCTCGGCAGTGATCCTCGCCAATCACGGCCTGCTCGCCTTCGGGGTCCGCCCGATGGACGCTGCCCAGCTCGTCGAGGCGCTGGAGGAGGCGGCCGGCGCCGAACTTGAGGCCACCGAGCTCGGCGGCGCGGTGGATTTCCCCGAAGGCGCGCTCGACGCCGTCCGCGCCGGCATGCGACGGGCCCTTTGACCCGTCCGGGGCGAGGGCCGCCCCGCACCACCCGTACCGGGTTGACCAGGTCTAAGGGGTGACGACCCGCGGTCGGACGTGTCCGGATTCCGTGCGACGTGGTGTCGTGGGCGTCCATGCCGAAGGGTGGATTGATCGCAGGTACTCACGGTCGCCGAGCAGTTCCAACCGGCGGCGGAGCACGGGATTGTCAGCCGACTGGCTGCGGTGGCGGGCGATGGCGACCGCCTGGAGTTCACGGCGCACGAAGAGCGTCGCGTCCAGTTCGGCCGGGTCGCGTCCGACAAAGGCCGTACCCAGTTCGGCGTTGAGCTGCTCCGCGACTGATCGGGGCACTGCCCAGGCCAGCACGGGCAGGCCGGCCGTGCCAGCGGCGAGGAGGGCGGCCCGGGTGGCGTGGTGGTGGTCAGGGTGGCCGGTAACCCCGCCGAGGTCGAAGACCAGCAGGTGGCTCGGGCGCTCCTCACCGATGAGTCGCAGGACGTGCGCGCCCAGCTCATCAAGGGGTATGCCGACCAGGTTGCCGTCGGGGTAGTCGTGCAGCTCGACCCGGGACAGGCCGAGTGCCGCCCCCGCTTCCGTCAGCTCCTGGGACCGGACCACTGCCAGCTCTCCTGGCCGACCGTGCAGGGTGGATGCCTCGCCGTGGGTGAAGCACAGGACGCTCGCCCGGGCGCCCTGGGAGATCAGCTCCGCCAACACGGCACCGAGGCCGAAGGACTCGTCGTCGGGGTGGGCGACCACGGCCAACACGCCGGTGACCTGCCACGGAAGTGTCGGCCGGGTGCGGGTGGTTGGGAGAGTCATGGCAGTCACCTCTTCGTCCCTACTATACCCCCCGGGGTATGCGTCGGCAGGTGTCATCATCACCTCCCACACCGCTACCGTCAGGAGCGTTCGGCGACCACCACCGTGTCCAGCGCGTCGACGGTACGGCCGTCCACGTTCACCGGCCGGGGTGCGGTCTCGGCCCGGCGGATCCGCAGTCCTGGCAGCCCCTTCACCACGGCCTCGGGGGTGAGCAGGATGTCGGGATTCTGCGGGCCGCCCGTCCCGCCGGAGAGGTTGGCGACGTCGTGGCCGACCACGAGGACCCGCCCGCCGGCCCGCACCGCGTCCCGGGCACGGGAGAGCACGGTGGCAATGTCGGTGGCGGGAAGGTGCAGGTACGCGATCAGCACGAGGTCGAAGCCGTCGGCCGGCGGCGTGTACTCGGTGACGTCAGCGACCTGCCAGTCGACGGTGACGTTCCGCTGGCGGGCCAGTTCACGTCCCCGCTCGATCGCCACGGGGGAAAAGTCGACCGCGGTCACCTCCCAACCCTGCTGGGCCAGCCACACCGCGTTACGCCCCTCGCCAGCGGCCAGGTCGATGGCTCTGCCGGGGGACAAGTTGGACACCTCCTCCACCACGAAGCGGTTCGGTTCCGCGGTCCACACGAGTTCCGGGGCGCTCGCGTACCGCTCGTCCCAGGCCCTGCTGTCCATGGTCGTGCTCCTCTCGAGGGGCGAAAGAGTGTTCCCGACGGACTCCTCATCCTCGCGTCAGCGATGGAGAACGCGGGGTCGGGCGGGCGGAGCGAGCATCCGCCGTACCCGCTCGACCGCGCCCGTCCCCGCACCGAGAGCGTGCCGGGGAGTGCGGTCCGCGAGCTGGACGATGGCGGTGGCGACAGCATGCCGCCCGTGGCGCTCGCTCGCGCGGTCGTCGGCCAGGTGCTCCACCAGTCGCCGGATCTCCTCCTCGGCCGTGTCTGCCATCGGCAGTCCCGGCAGAGCGCGGTGGAACGCGACGGCGAGTGCGACGAGGAGATGGTGTCGGCCGCGGAGGTGAGCCCGCTCGTGCCGGAGTACGCGAACTCCTGATCGGTGAGGGCGTCGATCGCGGCGCTGGTGACGACGACCTGTCCCGGGCGGCCGGGCAGGCAGTAGACCACGGGTGTGGCGTGGTCGACGAGTGTCCAACCGTCGTTGACGTCGTGCCGGGCGAGGGGCAGCAGCGCGGCGAGGTGGCGGCGGCGCCAGCGGCGCGCGCCGGTGACCGTGACGACAAGACTGATCACCAGGCGGGCGGCGAGGACCGCGGTGGCGACCAGCGCGATCAGGGCGAGCGTCGCGTTCGGGGCGCCGAGGCTTGCCAGCGCCTGTCCGCAGGCCGCGACGATGCCCGCCAGACCAGTGGAGAGTGCGTCCGGCGGTACGGCGACGAGCAGTCCGGCGGTGAGGACGGCGACGGTGATGGAGAGTTCCGCGCCGACCCAGAGCCCGATCGTGAGCCGCGGGAGGGACGTCATCCACGGTGCGGTGAGGACGGGGCGGGCGAGGGCCACCACCGCGGCCGCCCAGCCGAGCAGCACCAGGCTGGTCACGAGGAGTCCCTCCCGCGCTGGTCCAACAGCTCGCGCAGGGCGGCCGCCTCGGCGGGAGTCATGGCGTCGACGAACCGGGCCAGTGCGGCGTGCTGGTCCGCTGCCGAGGAGAGCGCCTCGGCCATGAGCTGGCCGACGTGTTCCTCCCGGCTGGCCGTTGGGCGGTAGCGGTAGGCGCGGCGGGCCAGGTCGCGCTCCGCCCAGCCCTTGCGATGCAGGTTATCCAGGACCGTCATCACCGTGGTGTAGGCGAGGTCGCGGTCCGCCATGGCGTCGACCATCTGCCGGACGGTGAGCGGACCTGGCGCTTCCCACAACGCGTTCATCACCGCGGTTTCCAGCGGGCCCAGTGGCCGGTCGCCGCCGGAGTCCTTTCGTCCTGGCCTGGTCACGGGGCGACCTTACCGCCGGCCGCGGCCGGCTCCGGCGCTGCGGGGACCGGGCACGCGCGGTCGCCGAGCAGTCGGCGCCGCAACGCCCAGGCGAGCAGCACGACCGAGGCGACGGCGATTGCCGGCTGCGCGCGGGCGAACCAGTTCATCGCGCCGCTGTACCCGAGCGCGATCAGGACGATCTTGTTGCAGACGGGGCAGCCGACGGCGAACAGCGAAAGGGTCGCCCCGGTCACGCCGGTCCGCGATTCCCTGCGCCCTGCCGCCTTGTCGCCGCCTTCGGTTTCGGGCGCGATGTAGGTCGCCAGGAGCAGTCCGGACAGCACGGCGGTCACCAGCAGCACCGGCCACGCCCACCAGGTGACGGCCATGTCGCGGCTGAAGTAGGGGGTGTCGATCAGGTCGGTCGGGACGGCGATCACGACCACCGTCGCTGCGGTACCGGCGACTGCCGCCACCCACCTCCTCGCGGCCCAACCGGCAAGGCCCGACGCGACGCTCACGGCGGGGGCGGTGACGCCCACGGCGGAGGCCGTGGAGGGCCGGGCACGACGCCACCGGAGCACCAGGACGCCCAGTGCGCCCAGCGCGACGGCGAGCAGGAGCACTACGTGCGACACACCGCCGACGGTTGTCGTCACCCATTCCTGGGCGGCGCCCTCGACGTCGGTCAGGCCGAAGCCGCCGGCCAGTCCCGCTGTGCCGTCGAAGGCCAGGAAGAGCACCCCGAGGGCGACAAAGAGCAGGCCGGAGATGGTCGACGTCGTGTGCAGGTCGAACCGGCCGACGGTGAACTGTCGGCCGCGCAGCCAGCTCCGCTGGCCGACGCGCCACCGGACCCAGACCAGGGCGAGCAGCAGCAGGGGCGCCGTCATGCCCAGGGCGTAGACGGCGAGGAGGGCGCCGCTGGCCGCCGGCTGCGCTGACGCGGCGGCGACGGTGAGGATCCCGCCCAGGATCGGGCCGGAGCAGAAGCCGGCGAGCCCGTAGACCGCGCCGAGCGCGAACACCGACAGCGGGGAGTCCCCGGTGATGCGTCCCATCAACCGCTGGGCCGGTCCGAAGGCGAACCCCTTGCCGGCCAGTTGCATGACGCCCAGTGCGATGATCGACCAGCCCGCGACCAGGATCAGGGTGTCGCGGTGCTGGAAGAACGCCCCGGCCACGACGGAGGACCCGGCTCCGAGGGGTACGAGGACCGCCGCGAGACCGAGGTAGAAGACGCCGGTGCGGGCGAGGAGCTGGCGCGGGTTCTGGAAGGCGTACGCGAAGAAGGCGGGCAGCAGCATCGCGCTGCACGGGCTGAGCAGGGCGAGCGCCCCGCCCAACAGGGCGGCGAGGTAACCCATGTCGCTCACTTCGCGTCCAGCTGCTTGTCGATGGCCTGCTTGAAGGCCTCGTACGGCTGGGCTCCGATGATGGGTGTGTTGCCGACGATGAACGCCGGGGTGCCGGTGATGCCCATCGAGGTCGCTTCCTGCTGGTCCCGGTCGATTGCGTCGCGGGTGACGGCGGACGCCCGGTCCGCGTCGAACGGGCCAGGTCCAGGCCGATGCGCGCAGCGATGTCACGCAGGGCGGCGTCGTTCAGGGCTCCGCTGTTCACCCGGCGCTCCTTGGCGTACAGGGCGTTGTGGAACTCCCAGAACTTCCCCTGGCTGGCGGCGGCCCGCGCGGCTGTGGCGGCGGCCCGGGACTCCGCGCCGAGGTAGGGCAGGTCACGCCATTCGACGCGGACGAGTCCCTTGTCGACATACTCCCGGATCAGCCTGGGTTCGGTCTCCCGGGCGTACTTACGTACTTACCGCAGAACGGGCACTGGAAGTCGGCGTACTCGATGATCACGACGGGGGCATCTGGTTTCCCGAGTGCGACCGGATCGCCGGGTGTGCGCCGGGCCAGACCGGTGAAGGACTTCTCCTCCTGCCCACCGGCGGTTCCCCCAGCGGCGGTCTCGGCAGCGGGGGCGGACGGCTTGTCGGCGGGCCGGGCGACGATCGCGAGGACGGCGACGATCGCGATGACCACAACCGGACCGAGCCAGCCAGCCAGCCGGCGCATCTGGGGGGCACTCGTGCGCGATGGCTTGATCGGGCGTTGCATGTCTCCTCCAGCTGGTCCACACCTACTAATAGACCTAGTACTAGGGAGCTTAGTACTAGGCTGCCTAGTAGATAAATGAGGGGCGCCCGGACCTGCCGGACGCCCCTCGTGGTCGTGCTCAGTGGCGGGAGGAGGATCCCACCGGCGCGGGGCTGACCGCCTCGCTCTGCGGTTCCGGCTTCCTCCGGCCACGCAGCACGGTCATCGCCACGGCGATCGCGGCGGCAACACCGACGCCGATCCAGAGCAGCGGGTTCGTCCGCAGCTCCCCTGGCAACTGCTGGGCGAGGACGAAGACGCCCATCACCACGACGAACCAGCCGAACGCCTTGCGAAGCAGGTCGGCGGGAATCCGTCCGGCGAGCCGGCCACCGGCGAAGCTGCCGACGATGGCGGCCGCGGTGACCGCGGCGGCCAGGCCCCAGTTGATGTGCACGCTGGAGAGGTAGCCGGCCAGGCCGGCGAACGACTTCATCGCGATGACCACCAGCGAGGTGCCGACCGCGACCGGCATCGGCAGGCCGCCGAGCAGGGCCAGGGCGGGCACCACCAGGAAGCCGCCGCCTGCGCCGACCAGGCCGGTGACCAGGCCGACGACCACGCCGTCGATGATCACCCGGAACACCGGCAGTTCGTGCGGCACGGGCTTGCCCTCGGCGGAGCGACGGCCGCGGATCATCGCGATCGCGGTGGCGAGCATCATCACCGCGAACCCGGTGAGCAGGAACCCGGCCGGGATGAACTCGGCCAGCCGACCGCCGGCGTACGCGCCGGTCATGCCGGCGAAGCCGAAGATCAGACCGGTACGCCAGCGGACCCGTCCCGCCCTGGCGTGCGGCAGCACCCCGACCGCGCTGGTGGCGCCGACGACGAGCAGGGAGGTGGCGATCGCCTCCTTGGCCGGCAGGCCGGCCACGTAGACCAGCAGCGGTACGGCGAGGATGGAACCGCCGCCGCCGAGCAGGCCCAGGCTGACGCCGATCAGGACGGCCAGTCCGATGGTCAGGGCCAGGGTCGCGGTCATGCCCGCCCCCCGGTGCTCTCTCGCAGCTGACCGACGATGGTGTCCAGGTCGCAGCTGGCGCCCCGGTTGTACGGCAGCTTGCCCAGCATCATGCCCATCGCACAGGTGTTGGTCACCGCGGCGAAGGTGAGGCCGGCGCCGATGAACCCGGCGACCCACTTCAGACCCGGCACGAACACCGAGCCCAGGACGCTGGCCAGCACGATGGAACCGGCGACCAGGCGGACCTGACGCTCCAGGTCCCAGCGCTGCTTGCCCTGCCGGATCGGCGCGTTCGCCGCCTGCCAGGCGAGCATGCCGCCGTTCAGGACCTTGAGGTTCGGCAGTCCGACCCCGGCCAGGGCCTGCTCGGCCTGGGTGGCACGGGCGCCGGAGCGGCAGATCAGCACCACGTCCTCGTCGAGGTGGTTGCGCAGCTCCTCGCGGTGCTCTTTGAGCAGATCCAGCGGCACGTTGTAGGCGCCGGGGATGTGGGAGGTCTCGAACTCGGCCGGGGTGCGCACGTCGAGCAGACGGGGGGCCCGTCCGGCGTCGATCAGCTCCCGCAGGCTGGTGGCATCCACGGTGGCCGTGCGGGTGGTCTCGGAAGTGCTCATTTCTCCTCGTTCTGGGACGAACCGCCGGGTCTGGCGGCAAGGTGGGGCCGGCCGGCGCGCAGTCGCGCCGGCCGGATTCCGGTACGGGTCAGGCGTTGTCGGCCATGGCGACGCCCGCCGCCTCGGCCTGGTCGAACTTGTCGTCGATGACGACCACCTCGCGGCCGGCGTTGGCCAGCAGCGATGCCCCGGCGGTGGCGCGGTAGCCGGAGCCGCAGTGCACCCAGACGGTGCCGGGCGGTACGTCGGCCAGCCGCTTGGGCAGATCCGGCAGCGGGACGTGGACGGCGCCCTCGATGTGGCCGCTGCGCCACTCGTTGGTCATCCGCACGTCGAGGACCACGTCCGGGTCCGGCAGGCCGGCAGGGGTGTTGCCAGCGCGGGCCGCCGCGAGGGCCCGGAAGTCCGCCATCCGCATCTCCCCGAGCTGTCCGGGCTCGGTCGCCCACTGCTCGGCCTCGCCGGTGGCCTGCGCGGCCGGCCGGTCGATGCCGATCCGGACCAGCTCGCGCTGGGCGTCGGCGACCTGCTCCGGCGTCTCGGCGAGCAGGGTGATCGGCACACCCCAGTCGATCAGCCAGCCCAGCCAGGTCGACATCGGACCGTCCAGCCCGAGGCTGACTGTGCCGGCCAGGTGCGAGGCGGCGTACGCCTTGCGGTTGCGCAGGTCCACGACCCACTGGCCGTCCGCGATCCGTTCGCGCAGCTGCGCCGCGTCCGCTCGGATCACCGGGGTGAGGTCGACCGGGGCCGGACCGGCGAAGTTCGCCACGCCCATGTGGGCGTAGTACGCCGGGTAGGCGTCGAGACCGGCCAGGGTCTGGGTCACGAACTCGTCGGCGGCGAGCCGCAGCACCTCGTTCGCCTGCTTCTCCCGGCCGATGGTCGAGTCGGGGGCGTCGGCCTGGCTGGCTGAGCAGAAGCTGCCGAAGCCATGCGTCGGCCACACCTGGGCCCCGTCGGGGAGCAGGTCGGCCAGCCGCTTCGCCGAGGCGTGCTGGTGGTGGGCCAGCTCGTGGGCGTGCTCCTTGCCGAGCAGGTCGGTGCGTCCGGTCGTGCCGAACAGCAGCGACCCACCGGTGAAGACGTCCGCCGGCTGCCAGCCGCCGTCAGTGGCCTCGTCGAGGACGTACGACAGGTGGTGGAAGGTGTGACCCGGCGTGGCGATCACCCGCAGACGCAGGGCGTCCGAGACGGGCACCACGTCGCCGTCGGAGACCGGCATGCGGTCGAAGCCGACCTCGTCGGCCGCGGCCACCAGGTAGTGGGCGCCGGTCACCCGGGCGAGTTCCAGGCCGCCGGAGACGTAGTCGTTGTGGATGTGCGTCTCGACCACGTGGGTGATTCGCACGCCCTTCTTCCCGGCGAGGTACAGGACCCGGTCGATGTCGCGCTGCGGGTCGACCACGATCGCCACCTGCCCGTTGGAGGCCAGGTAGCTGCGGTCGCCGAGCGAGGACGTCGCGATGACGGACACCTCTACTGCCATTGCGGTTCTCCCTTCCCAATTCTCCACATACCCGGGGGGGTATGTAGGAGGCAGAATTCTGCGTGGTTCAGGTACGCGGGATGACTACCCGCCCACGCCGCGGCTACGCGGCGTGGGCCAGGTCATCTCCTGCTCAGGCCAGAGCCAGGAAGAGCTTCTCCAGCTCCTCCTCGGTCATCTCCGGCGCCTCGCCCCGGTCGCGGGCGGCGTTGCAGTGCCGCATCCCCGAGGCGATGATCTTGTAGCCCGCGCGGTCGATCGCCTTCGACACCGCGGCCAGCTGGGTCAGCGCCTCGCGGCAGTCCTGACCGCTCTCCATCATCTCGATGACCGCGTTGAGCTGCCCCCGCGCTCGCTTGAGCCGGGTCAGCGCCTCGCTGGTCATTTCGGGTCGAAGCTTCACCGCACTACCTCCCACGCAGAAAGATACCCCAGGGGGTACGGGCCTCGCCACTGGATACCCCCACCGGTATCCTCAACCGGGAGGGTCGCCCGGGGATTCCCCCGGCCGTCCGAGGATGTGCCCCCGGCGACCACCCTTCTCACCTCCGGGAGGTTCCATGGCTCCGGTACGGCATCACCAGGTGGTCATCGTCGGCGGTGGCACCGCGGGGATCAGCGTCGCCGCGCGGCTGCGCAGGGCGGGGGTCCACGACATGGCCCTGATCGAGCCCGCCGAGCAGCACTACTACCAGCCGCTCTGGACGCTCGTGGGCGGCGGCCTGGCCACCGCGTCGGAAACCGCGCGGCCGGAACGAAAGCTCATCCCGAAGGGGGTGACGTGGATCCGGGACCGGGCGGACGGCGTCGATCCGGACAATCGCCGCGTCTCGCTCGGCAGCGGCGAGACCGTGGGATACGACCAGCTCGTCATGGCGCCGGGGCTCCAGCTCGACTTCGGCGCGGTGCCCGGCCTGGCCGAGTCGGTGGGCCGGCGCGGGGTGTCCAGCAACTACCGGTACGACCTGGCCCCGCTCACCTGGGACTTCATCCGGGCGGTACGTGGCGGCACGGCGATCTTCACCATGCCGGCCGGGCCGATCAAGTGCGGCGGTGCGCCGCAGAAGATCGCCTACCTGGCGGCCGACTGGTGGCGCCGGCAGGGCCTGCTGGACGGGATCCGGATCATCCTGGTGCTGCCGACGGCGACCATCTTCAGCCAGCCGGACTGGGCGAAGGTCCTCGGCCGGGTCGCCGCCGACTACGGCATCGAGGTGCGCTACGAGTCGCAGCTCGTCGAGGTCGACGGGGACAGCCGGCAGGCGGTCATCCTCGACAACGCCTCGGGCACCAAGGAGACCGTCGACTACGAGCTGCTGCACGCCGTACCGCCGCAGAGCGCGCCGGACTGGCTGAAGGGCAGCGCGCTGGCCGACCCGGAGAGCCCGTTCGGCTACCTGGCGGTCGACCGGTACACGCTGCAGAGCCCCCGCTGGCCGGAGGTCTTCGCGCTCGGGGACGTGGCCAACCTGCCAACCTCGAAGACCGGCGCGGCCATCCGCAAGCAGGCGCCGGTCGTGGCGACCAACCTGCTCGCGGCGCGTCGCGGGGAGCCGCTGCCGGCCCGCTACGACGGCTACACCTCCTGCCCGCTGGTCACCGCCCGCAACCGGATGCTGCTCGCCGAGTTCGACTACCAGCTCAAGCCGACGCCCAGCTTCCCGCTGATCGACACGATGAAGCCGCGCTACGACATGTGGCTGCTCAAGCGGTACGGGCTGCCGGCGATGTACTGGCACGGGATGCTCCGCGGACTGGCCTGAGCGGGCATCTCCGAACATCCAGAGCCGGCCCCGTGGGACCGGCATCATCTCAACTGAGGGGAGCAAACGCATGAGCTACGCGATGACCGTCCGCCTGTCCGCCGGGTTCAGCCCGACCGTCGAACGGGTCCGGGCGGCGCTGAAGGACCAGGGCTTCGGGGTGCTGACCGAGATCGACATGCGGTTGACGCTCCGCGAGAAGCTCGGGGTCGACATGGAGGAGTACGTCATCCTCGGCGCCTGCAACCCGCCCCTGGCGCATCGCGCCGTGCAGGCGGACAAGGCCATCGGTCTGCTCCTGCCGTGCAACGTCGTGGTCCGCGCCGAGGGGCCGGACACCACGGTGGTGCAGGCCATGGACCCGCAGGTGATGGTGCAGCTCAGCGACGCGCCCGAACTGCGGGCCGTCGCCGACGAAGCCGCGGCCCGGCTGCGGGTGGCGCTGGACGCGTTGGGGGCCTGACGCCCGGCAGGGGTGCGGGCGTCTGCCCGCACCCCTTGCGCGTCCCGGCTCAGCGGCCGGCGGCCGCCAGCTTCGTCCGTACCTCGTCCATGTCGAGGTCACGGACGGCCTGGATCACCTGCTCCAGGGCAGCGGCCGGCAGCGCGCCCGGCTGGGAGAAGACCAGGATCCCGTCGCGGAAGGCCATCAGCGTCGGGATGGACCGGATCTGGGCCGCCGCGGCGAGACTCTGCTCCGCCTCGGTGTCCACCTTGCCGAACACGATGTCCGGGTGCTTCTCGCTGGCCTTCTCGAAGACCGGCGCGAAGCTGCGGCAGGGGCCGCACCAGCTGGCCCAGAAGTCGACCAGCACGATTCCGTCCCGGCTGACGGTCTCCTCGAAGTTGGTCGCGGTCAGCGCCACGCTCGCCATGTCCCACCTCCGTGTCTCGACAGGCGTTCTACGGCGGTGACAACATACCCGCGGGGGTATCTATTCCCGGCGCTCCGACTGCGCCCTCTCGGTGCCGGTGGCGGGATGTCGTCCCGCTTCCCGTGGGTTACAGTCGACGTCCATACCCCGGGGGGTATGACCGAGCCTGAGGAGAAGAGATGCGAGAGGTGAACCTGGCGGACTTCGCCGCCGCGCACGCCGATGGTGCCGCGGTGGTCGATGTCCGGGAGTCGTTCGAGTACGTCGAGGGCCACGTGCCCGGCGCGCGCCTGGTGCCGCTGGCCCAGCTGCCCACGGTGGTGGCGGATCTTCCCCGGAACCGCCCGGTGTACGTCATCTGCGCCAGCGGCAACCGCAGCCTGGCCGCCGCGCAGTTCCTGGCCCGCGCCGGCGTCGACGCCCGCTCGGTCAGCGGTGGCACCGGCGGGTGGGCCCGCAGCGGCCGTCCCGTCGTGACGGGGCCGGACGCATGAAGCTCGGCGGAATGCTGAAGAGGATCTTCGGCGTGCACTACACCTCCGTCGGGCCTGAACAGGCGGCCGCCCTGGTGGCTGGCGGAGGGGTGCTGCTGGACGTGCGGGAGCCGGCCGAATGGCGGGCCGGTCACGCGCCCCGGGCGCGGCACATCCCGCTCGGCCAGCTGGCGGAGCGGATCGGTGAGTTGCCGGCGGACCGACCGGTGGTCACCGTGTGCCGCTCGGGAGCGCGTTCGCGGCAGGCCGCCGCGCTGCTGGCCCGCGAGCGGGACCAGGTCCACAACCTGGCCGGCGGCATGCGGGCCTGGGTCGGCGCCGGGTTGGCGCTGCAGGTGAAGGGCGGCCGGCCGGGTCGGTTGATCTGACCCGGCCGTGTCCCGTGGCGACGGTCACGGGAGGACGGGACCTTCGGCCCGGAATATACCCCCGGGGGTATACGCTATCGTGAGTACATCGCCGGTCATCACTGCGAAGGAGTTCAGCACGATGTTGTTCACCCAGTACTACCTGGACTGCCTGTCCCAGGCCTCGTACCTCATCGGTGACGAGACCACCGGGCGGGCGGTGCTCATCGACCCGCGCCGGGACATCGACGAGTACCTGACCGACGCGCGGGCCCACGGCCTGACCATCGAAGGGGTGATCAACACCCACTTCCACGCCGACTTCCTCGCCGGGCACCTCGAGGTGGCCGCGGCGACCGGCGCGTGGATCGGCTACGGCCACCGCGCCGAGACCGAGTACCCCAGCCGCAAGCTGCACGACGGTGAGCGGATCAGCCTTGGCGACGTGACGCTGGAGATCATGGAGACCCCGGGCCACACCCCGGAGTCCATCAGCATCCTGGTCTACGAGCGCGCCGACGACGCGGTGCCGTACGGGGTCATGACCGGCGACGCGCTGTTCATCGGCGACGTCGGCCGGCCCGACCTGCTCGCCTCGCTCGGCGTGACCGCCGACGAGCTGGGCCAGATGCTCTACGACAGCGTCCAGCGCAAGCTCATGGGCCTGCCCGACGAGGTGCGGGTCTTCCCCGCCCACGGTGCCGGCTCGGCCTGCGGCAAGAACCTCTCCACCGAGCGGCAGTCCACCATCGGTGAGCAGCGCCGCACCAACTACGCCTGCGCCTCGATGAGCGAGGAGCAGTTCGTGGCCCTGGTCACCGGCGGTCAGCCGTCGGCGCCCGGCTACTTCGCCTTCGACGCCGTGCTCAACCGCAAGGCCCGCGAGCTGTTCGACCACAGCAAGGCCCTGCGCCCGCTCGACGCCGCCGAGTTCACCCAGGCCCGCGCCGAGGGCGCGGCGGTGATCGACGCCCGCGACCCGCAGGAGTTCGCGGCGGGGCACGTGCGGGGTGCGATCAACATCCCGGCCGACGGCCGGTTCGCCGAGACCGCCGGCAGCGTGGTCGCGCCGGACCGCAAGGTGCTCGT
This sequence comes from Micromonospora globispora, assembly GCF_003857015.1. Classification (GTDB taxonomy): domain Bacteria; phylum Actinomycetota; class Actinomycetes; order Mycobacteriales; family Micromonosporaceae; genus Micromonospora; species Micromonospora globispora. Next base: position 33,798 of record NZ_QGGF01000586.1, read on the forward strand.
GGTGGCGCCGCAGGACCGGGAGGAGGAGATCGTCGTACGCCTCGCCCGGATCGGCTTCGACCAGGTCGTCGGGTACCTGCGCGAGCCCGAGGGTGCCTTCCTGGAGATGGTCGCCGACATGGCGCGGGCCAGCCGGGTCACCGCCACCGAACTGCGCGAGGCGCTGGACACGCCCCAGCCGCCGGTGGTGCTGGACGTGCGCAACGCCGGTGAGCGGGAGCAGGGTGCAGTCGACGGCTCGCTGCACATCCCGCTCGCCGAGCTGACGCGACGGGTCGACGAGGTTCCGACCGACCGGCCGGTCGTGGTGCACTGCGCCGGCGGCTACCGCTCGTCGGTCGCGGCCAGCCTGCTCCGCAACGCGGGTCGGCCGGACGTCTCCGACCTGCTCGGCGGGTACGGCGCGTGGCAGACGCTGCACGCGGCGGTCTGACCGGAACAAACGAGACGGGCAGGTGACCGAGGAAGCCTCGGTCACCTGCCCGTCCATGGGAGAAAGGTGAGGGATGACGAAGAAGGATGTGGAGATGACAGCGACCCCCGTCGGGCCGAGGCTGGGCCTGCGGGCGAACGCCGCCCAGTTCCTCCTCCTCGTGGTGGTCAACGCGTTGGTGGGTGGCCTGCTCGGCACCGAGCGCACCGTCCTGCCGCTGCTCGGGCAGCGGGAGTTCCACCTGACCGCGTACTCCGCCGCCCTCACCTACATCATCGCCTTCGGCGCCACCAAGGCGGTGACCAACTTCTTCGCCGGCACCCTCTCCGACCGGTACGGGCGCAAGCCGGTGCTGCTGGCCGGCTGGCTGGTGGCGATCCCCGTACCGCTGATGCTCATCTGGGCGCCGACCTGGGGCTGGGTGGTCGCGGCCAACGTCCTGCTCGGCGTGAACCAGGGGCTGGCCTGGTCCACCACGGTGATCATGAAGATCGACCTCGTCGGGCCACGTCGGCGCGGCCTCGCAATGGGGCTGAACGAGGCCGCCGGGTACCTTGCGGTGGCCGCGACGGCGCTGGCGACCGGGGCGTTGGCCGCGCACTACGGGCTGCGGCCCGCGCCGTTCCTGCTGGGCGCCGCCTACGTGGCGGTGGGCCTCGGCCTGTCGTCGCTCCTGGTGCGCGAGACGCGGGGGCACGCCCACCACGAAGCGGCCACCCACCAGGTCGTCGACGGCGCTCACCAGGGCGATCTCACCACCCGGCAGGTCTTCACCCTGGTCAGCTGGCGGGAACCGGCGCTGAGCTCGGCCAGCCAGGCCGGCCTGGTGAACAACCTCAACGACGGCCTCGCCTGGGGCCTGTTTCCCGTGCTCTTCGCCGCCGCGGGACTCTCCCTGCCCCGGATCGGGGTGCTGGCGGCCCTCTATCCCGCGTTCTGGGGCCTGGGTCAGATCATCACCGGTCCGCTCTCGGACCGGTTCGGACGCAAACCCTTCATCGTGGTGGGGATGCTGACCCAGGCCGTCGCGCTCGGGCTGATCGCCGGCGCGCGCAGCTTCGGCTTGTGGGCGGCGGCCGCGGTCCTGCTCGGTGCCGGCACCGCGATGGTCTATCCCACCCTGCTCGCGGCGATCGGCGACGTCGCGCACCCCGTGTGGCGGGCCCGGGCGGTCGGCATCTACCGGCTCTGGCGCGACGGTGGCTTCGCGGTCGGCGCGCTGCTGGCCGGCTTCCTGGCGGACGTCATCGGCATCCGGGGCGCCACCTGGGTGGTGGCGGCCCTCACCGCCGCATCCGGCCTGCTCGTCGCCGGGCGTATGTACGAGACGCACCGGGGCGCCCGCCGGCGTGCGGTTGACCGGCCGGTCGGATCCGTCTGAGGTCATCCGGTGCCGGGCGACCGGTGCCACGGAGGGTCCACAAAGGATCGACGGAGCGCTTATCCTGTGCCCCGACGATCCACCGGAAGGACCCCGATGCCGTCGCGGCAGGACCAGCTCCACTCGTACCAGTTCACCGTGCAGCGGGCGGTCGCCGCGCTGGTCATGCGGGAGACCGACCCGGCGCAGTCGCCGTTTCGCCGACTGGCCGGCGCGGGCCTGGCCAGCGTGCTGGTCGCGGTCATCGGGCTGGGCGGCTTCGCCCTCTACGGCCTCTTCTCCGGCGGGGGCACCGACTGGCGCGACTCCGGGGCGGTGATTGTGGAGAAGGAGTCCGGCGCGCGGTTCGTTTACCGGGAGCAGCAGCTCCATCCGGTGCTCAACTACGCCTCGGCGCTGCTCATCATCGGCGCGGAGCGGCCGAAGACGGTGCTGGTTTCCCGGCGCTCGATCGAGGGGGTGCCGCGCGGCCTGCCACTGGGGATCGCCGACGCGCCGGACTCGCTACCCGCCCCGGGACGGCTCTCGACCGCACCGTGGACGGTCTGCTCGGACGTGCCGACCGAGCCGGGGGGCGCCGAGCCGCGTTCGGCGCTGCTCATCGGTCAGGACGCCACCGGCGGCCGGGCCCTCGGCGACCAGGGGGTGCTGCTGCGGCACCCGGACGGTACCCTGCACCTGCTCTGGCACCAGCGTCGTCACCTGCTCCGGGACACCGACCGGGTGCTGGCGGCGCTGGCCGCCACCCGGGAGCGCGCCGTGCCGGTGGCGTCGGCCCTGCTCAACACGGTGCCGGCCGGCGCGGACCTGGCCCCGCCGCCCGTC
>NZ_QGGF01000186.1 GCF_003857015.1 Micromonospora globispora
GCTGGGACGGCGACAAGGACGCGTTCACCGGGTACGCCGAGCACGTCGACGCCGGCGGCGGGCCGCAGCCGCGCCGCGACGGGGCGGTGGCCGCGGCCGTCCGGCTGCACCGGCTGGAACGGGCCCTGGCCTCGTACGCCGTGCAGCGCGCCTACGACGACCCGCTGGTGATGGCGGAGCACCGGCTGACCGGGGAGGCGTTCGTCGCAGACGTGACCCTGGCCGACCCGAAGCGGGTGGACGACAGCGGGAAGCGGCCGGTGCTGCGGCCGCGGATCCAGGTGGTCACCACCGAGCCGGTGCTGGTGCCGGTCGGCGCGACGCTGTACTCGCCGTCCCGGCCGACGCAGAAGGCCAGGGTGGTCTTCGTGACCCCGGCGGCGGACGGCAAGACCGAGGTGGTGCTGGAGCTGTCGGGCGGGATGGGTCGCGGGTTGACCGCGCCGCCGGGCACGGTGCCGGAGGTGGGGGAGCGGCTCTGCTGGACGACGCTGTCTGACGCGTTCATGCCCGCCGGGAACTTCCCCGCCGCGGAGGAGACCCCGTGGACCCACGGCGGCCCGCCGGCCGCCGCTGTCGCCGCCGCGGACTCGGAGCCTACGGGCGCCGGGAGCGGCGACGGCGACCCCTCGGAGGAGTGGTCCTGACCCGGCGCTACCGGGTCCTTGCCGGCCCGACCGCCGCGAAGGCCCCCTAGGGATCGCTGTCCATGCAGGATCTTGCGCCGTGCCATGCTGGCCCGATGCCCACTGAACACGACCGCGTCCGGCGCAGCTACGACACCGTGGCCGAGGAGTACCGGGACCGGCTCTCGAACGAGTTGGCGGAGAAGCCGCTGGACCGGGCGTTGCTGGCGGCGCTGGTCGAGCAAACCGGGCCGGGCGGCGCGGTGGCGGATCTGGGCTGCGGGCCGGGGCACGTCACCGCCTGGCTGGTGGGGCGCGGCGTGCCGGCGGTGGGGATCGACCTGTCGCCGGAGATGGTGGCGGTCGCCCGGCGCGAGCATCCCGAGTCGGAGTTCCGCGAGGGTGATCTGCTGCGCCTGCCCGCCCGCGACGGCGAGTTCAGCGGGGCCGTGGCGCTCTACTCGGTCATCCACCTGAGCCCGGACGAGCTGCGGCCGGCCTTCGCCGAGATCCGGCGGGTGCTGCGTCCCGGCGCGCCGCTGCTGGTCGCGGTCCACCTCGGCGCCGAGGTGCGCCACCTGGACGAGTGGTGGGGCCACCGGGTCGATGTGGACTTCCACTTCTTTGCCGCGGAGACGCTGCTCGGGGCGTTGGCCGACGCCGGTTTCGCGGTGGAGGCGCGGCTGGAGCGCGTCAGTTACCCGCACGAGGTGGAGACCCGGCGGCTCTACGTCCTGGCCCGTAACTCACGGTAGCGACAACAATCAGCCAGACCGAGGAGCCGTGGGCCAGCGAACGACTCTGGCGGCGGCACCGGGTGCTGACTAGGCTTGCGCCGTTCGCCGTCCGCCACCGGTCCTCATGGTCGAGGGTGCACGTCTGAAAGAGAGCCGGAGCGCATCGTTGTGCTGCCCAAGGACGTGAGCGGCGCCGCCCTGGCGCCGGCCCGTCCCGCGCTGTCCGGCCGCGTCGGTCTCGTCGCGGCCGGACTCGTCGTACTCGGGGAGGCCCTCTGGCTGGTGGCGCGGCTGCCCGGCGCGGCCCTGGTCAGCGACCTGGGCGCGGTTGCCGTGGCGAGCTGGGCGACGCTCGCCTGCGTCGGCGTGGCCCGGCGGCACCCGACCCCGCTGCGCCGGTTCTGGACGCTGCTGGCGGTCACCATGGCGCTCGCCGCGCTCGGCCGGACGGTGTGGACGGTAGAGCGGCTCGGTGGAATGGAGCTGCCGCACACGCCGCTGGTCGGCGCCATCTTCACCGCCGGCATCGTCGCCGGCGCCGCGGCGCTGCTCAGCTCGCTGGCCGCCCCGCACACCCTGGTCGGCCAGGTCCGAACCCTGCTCGACGGGGTGATCGTCGGGCTGGCCCTGATCCCGATCTGCTGGCTGGTGGTGTTCCGCGACGTCGCCGCCGCCGACCTCGCCGATCCGCTGCGCACCTTCGCCCTGCTCTACCCGATGTTCGACCTGATGCAGCTGACCATCCTGGTCGCGGTCGCCGGGCCGTCCCGGCGGAGGTGGCGCCCACTGACCGCGATCGGGGCCAGCCTCGCCATCCGGGCCGTTGCGGACACGGCCTACGTCTCGCTTTACGCGCACGGCAGCTACACGCCCGGCTACCCGATCGACGTCTGCTGGCCGCTGAGCTATCTGCTGATCGGCGCGGCCACCAGGTATCCGCCGCCCGCCGACTGCGACGGCGGCGACGAGACGGCCGAGCCGCCGCTGCCGCCGTGGTGGCGGGTGGCCCTGCCGTACCTGCCGGTCGGTGGGGCGATCGTCGCGGTGGTGCTCGCCCGGCGGCCCACCGGGCAGACCCCGCATCTGATCTTCCTCGGCATGATGACCCTGCTCGGCGTGCTGGCGCTGCGGCAGGGGCTGGCCGCCAACGAGAACCTGCGGCTGGTGGCCCGGCTGCGCCGGCTGGCGTACTGCGACCAGCTCACCGGCCTGCCCAACCGGCTGACCTTCAACCGACGGCTGCGCCGCGCCCTGCGCGACGAGGTGCCGGTCGCCGTGCTGCTGCTCGACCTGGACGGGTTCAAGCAGGTCAACGACCGGTTCGGGCACGCCACCGGGGACCGGCTGCTGACCAGCATCGCCGAACGGATGCGGAACGCGGTCGGCGGCGACGGGATGATCGCCCGCCTCGGCGGCGACGAATTCGCGGTGCTGGTCGACGGCGACCGGCCGGTGCCGCCGGAACGGCTCGCCGAGCGGCTGCTCGCCGTCCTGCAACCGCTGCCCGGCGAGGAGGACCTCGGCGTGCACCCGTCGGCCAGCATCGGCATCGCCGAGTACGGCGCCCACCACACCTCCCACACCGACCTGCTCCGCGACGCCGACATCGCCATGTACGCCGCCAAGGCGGCCGGCAAGTCCGCGTACCGGACGTGCACCCCGGCGCTGCGCGAGGAGGCGGTGAGCCGGGCGGAGCTGATCGCCGACCTGCGCCGCGCGGTCGACGAGGGGCAGTTGCACCTGGAGTTCCAGCCGATCGTCGACCTGGCCACCGGCACGGTCCGCAGCGCCGAGGCGCTGGTCCGCTGGCGGCACCCCCGGCTCGGCGTGCTGCAGCCGGCGGCGTTCCTGCCGCTGGCCGAGGAGACCGGGCTGATCCTGCCGGTCGACCGCTGGGTCATCCAGGAGGCGTGCCGGGCGGCTGCAGCCTGGCGGAAGCACGCGCCGGAGGTGACCGTCGCGGTCAACATCGCCGCCGCGCACCTGCGCCGGCCCGATCTGATCGACACGGTCACCACGGCCACTGCCGTCGCCGGTCTGTCCCCCCACGCGCTCACCCTGGAGCTCACCGAGTCGGCGCTGATCGAGGGGAGTGAGACGGTGCTGGACCGGCTGCGCCAGCTCCGCGAGCTCGGCGTCGGCATCGCCATCGACGACTTCGGCACCGGCTACTCCGCTCTGAGCTACCTGCACCGGATCCCGGCCACGGAGCTGAAGGTCGACCGTTCCTTCGTGGCCCGGCTGGACGCCGAGGACCCCCGGGCGTACGCGACGGTGGACATGGTCAACCGGCTCGCCGCGGCGTTCGACCTGGCGGTGGTGGCCGAGGGGGTGGAGACCGGGGCGCAGCACGCTGCGGTGACCGCCATCGGCTGCCTGCAGGGCCAGGGCTGGCGGTACGGCCGGCCGGCCGCCCTGCCCGAGCTGCTGACCGCCCTCACCCCGGTCGACGTCACCCACTGACGGCATCCTGGCCCACCGGACGCAGGCCGAAGGTCCCGACCAGGACAGGGGGTTCGGCCCTGCTCGGGTGATGCGCCAACGGTGACGATGTAACAGTCACCGGAAAACGCCATCATCCATATAGGAGCCGGACATGAAGCGACGGACGTTGGACCTGCTGTTCAGCATCGGCGGCATTGGACTCGCGGTCCTGATGCTCGTCGTGGGCATTGTCCTGACGACGAACGCCAACTTCGCCAACAACTACGTGCACGACCAGCTCAGCGCCCAGCACATCAGCTTCAAGCCGGCGGCCCAGCTCACCGACGAGGAGAAGAAGTCGGACTGCCTGCGCGAGTACGCCGGCAAGCCGCTGAACACCGGTAAGCAGGCCGAGTGCTACGCGAACGAGTTCATCGGGCTGCACCTCAAGTCGATCGGCGGCGGCAAGACGTACGCCGACCTGGGCGAGCCGCAGGCCGCGCTCAAGGCGCAGGTGGCCCAGGCCGAGCAGACCAAGGCCGCCAACCTGGCCGACCTGCAGAAGCAGCTCGCCGACGTCACCGCTCAGCGGGAGACGGTCTTCAAGGGCGAGACGCTGCGTGGCCTGCTGCTCACCTCGTACGGGTTCAGCGAGTTCGGCCGCAAGGCCGAGCAGGGTGCCCTGGCGATGTACCTCGGCGCGGCGCTGCTCCTGCTGCTGTCGCTCGCCGGCCTGGTGCACGCTTTCCGGACCCCGGCCAGCGAGGCGTTCGCCGCCCCCCAGCGGGCTCGGGAAAAGACCACCGTCTGACGCTCCGACCCACCGCCCCCGGTTTCCCGCACCCCCTCGGGAGACCGGGGGCGGTCGCGTTCGGCGGACACGTTCCGGCGGATCGGTGAAAATGCTTGACCCTCACGCGGCGGTAGGCGGGAGCGTTGGTCGCGGAAGGGAGGGAACCATGGCGTACACGGTGGGACAGGTGGCGAGGGCCGCTCGGGTGACGGTGCGCACGCTGCACCACTACGACGAGATCGGGTTGCTCTCGCCGAGCGGGCGCACCCCGGCCGGCTACCGCCGCTACGACGACGCCGACCTGGACCGGTTGCAGCTCATCCGCTACTACCGGGAGCTGGGGTTCCCGCTGGACGAGATCGCGGTGATCCTCGACGACCCGGACGCGGACCCGGCGGCGCACCTGCGCCGGCAGCACGAGCTGCTCACCGGGCGGATCGGGAAGCTCCAGGAGATGGTCGCGGCGATCGAGCTCGCGATGGAGGCGAAACGGATGAACATCAGGCTCACGCCGGAGGAGCGGTTCGAGGTCTTCGGCGATTTCGACCCCGACGCGCACGCCGAGGAGGCGGAGCAGCGCTGGGGTGGCACCGACGCGTACCGGGAGTCGAACCGACGCGCGGCCGGCTACTCGAAGGAGGACTGGCTGCGGAACAAGGCCGAGAACGAGGAGTGGGGGCGGCGTCTCGTCGCGGTGATGGAGTCGGGCGCGCCGGCGGACAGCCCCGAGGCGATGGAACTGGCCGAGGAGCACCGGCAACTGATCAGCCGCTGGTTCTACGAGTGCTCGTACGAGATCCACACCGGGCTGGCCGACATGTACGTGTCGGACCCGCGGTTCACCGCGCACTACGAGAGCATTCGACCGGGGATGGCGGCGTACCTGAGCGAGGCCATCCACGCCAACGCGATCAACCGCGCCTGACTCGGAGGTCACCAGTGCTCATCGTCGCCGGCACTCTCTACGTCGACCCGGCCGAGCGGGACGTCTACCTGGCCTCCTGCGTGGAGGCCGTGCGGGCGGCCCGCTCGGCACCGGGCTGCGTGGACTTCGCGGTGAGCGCGGACCTGGTCGAGCCGGGCCGGATCAACGTCTACGAGCGGTGGGAGTCCGACGAGCAGTTGCTCGCCTTCCGCGGGTCGGGCCCGACGGACGAGCAGGCGGCGGCGATCCTCGGCGCCGAGGTGCACAAGTTCCGCATCTCCGGCGTCGAGGCGCCCTGACCCGGCCGGGGTGACCACACGGCGTCGGCCTCGTCGGACCCGGGTGAGCGGGACCGACGAGGCCGACGGGAGCCGAATCAGGGGTGTTACAAGATCAGGTCGAGCAGCAGGACGCCGGCGAAGCCGACCACCGAGATGATCGTCTCCATCACCGACCAGCTCTTGATGGTCTGCCCGACAGTCAGCCCGAAGTACTCCTTGACCAGCCAGAAGCCGGCGTCGTTGACATGCGAGAAGAAGAGCGACCCGCAGCCGATGGCCAGCACCAGCAGTGCCACCTCCGGTCCCGGGAGCGTGGCTGCCAGCGGCGCGACGATGCCCGCCGCGGTGATCGTGGCGACGGTGGCCGAGCCCGTCGCCACCCGGATGCCCACCGCCACCAGCCAACCCAACACCAGCGGCGAGATGTTCGCGCCCTTGGCGGCGTCGGCGACCAGGTTGCCCACGCCCGCGTCGACCAGCACCTGCTTGAAACCGCCGCCGGCGGCGACGATCAGCAGGATGCCGGCGATCGGCGGCAGCGACCCGCCCAGGAAGCCGGAGACCTGGGTACGGCTGAAGCCGGTCCGGTAGCCGAGGAAGATCATCGCGAAGATGACGCCGGCCAGCAGCGCGATGATCGGGGTGCCGATGATGTCCAGCGTCTTGCGTCCGGCGGTGTCCTTGGCGAGGGTCAGTTCGCCGATCGCGCGCAACAGCATCAGCACCACCGGCAGCAGGACGGTGATGACCGCGGCCCAGAGGGCGGGGGCGCGGCGCGCCCGTACCGCCTCGGTGGCGGCCTCGTCGATCGGCTCGCCGGGGCGGCCGGTGCCGGGGTTGATCAGGTCGTCCTCGGTGACCAGGTCGCCGTCGGCGTCCACGCCGCCGCGACCGGTGGGCGAGGGTCCCCGCACGCCGGCGACCGCGAGCGGTCGCCGGGTGGGCAGCAGCGCCTCCGGGGCGACGGCGGGCACGTAGCGGGCGATGAAGTTGCCGAAGATCGGACCAGCGATGATCACCGTCGGGATGGCGACCAGGAGTCCCAGCGCGAGGGTCTGGCCCAGGTTGGCCTTGAGGGCGTCGATCGCGACCAGCGGTCCGGGGTGCGGCGGCACCAGGCCGTGCAGCACGGAGAGACCGGCCAGCGCCGGGATGCCGATCTTCATCAGCGGTACGTCCACCCGCCGGGAGACCAGTAGCACGATCGGCACCAGCAGCACCACGCCGACCTCGAAGAAGAGCGGCAACCCGATCAGGGCGGCCACCCCGGCCATCGCCCAGGGCAGGGCCGTGCCGGAGACCCGGGAGACCACCCGTTCGACGAGGCTGTCCGCGCCGCCGGACTCGGCGAGCAGGCCCCCGATCATCGCGCCGAGGGCGATCAGCAGGCCGACGCCGCCGACGGTGGAGCCAACGCCGGCGCTGAACGAGGTGACGATCTTGTCGGCGGGTACGGCGGCGACCACGCCGAGCACGGCCGCGCCGAGGATGAGGGACAGGAACGGGTGCACCTTGGCCCAGGCGATGAGCAGCACCACCGCGGCGATGCCGAGCAGGGCCGCGATGACCAGTTGGGTGTTCCCGGCGTTGGTGAGGGGTTCCGCGGGTGCGGCGAGCAGAGTGACCACAGCTATCACGACCTTCGGTATGTCCGTGACTGCGGGACGGGCGATCACACAGGGGCGGTGGGTGGTGGCTCCGGCGGCAGGCTCGGCGCCAGCCGCCGCAGCGACGCGAACGTCGGAACGAGCGCGTCGTACAGCTCGGAGAAGAGCGGCAGCAGGGCCGCGTAGGTGGCGGCGGACGCCGGATCGGGGTGTACCGTCTCCTCGATCTGGACCAGGTCGGCGGCGACCTCGATCGAGTCGATCAGGCCGAGGGCCTGCATGCCGAGCAGTGCGGCGCCGAAACTCGACCCCTCGTGCCCGGCGGGGAAGCGCACCGGCATGCCGAGCGCGTCGGCGAGGATCTGCCGCCACAGCGGGCTGCGGGCGAAGCCTCCGCTGGCCCGCACCTCGCGTACCTCGTTGCCCGCCGCCCGGACCGACGCCAGGACCAGGGCGAGCTGCTGGCACACGCCCTCCAGCGCCGCCCGGACCAGGTGCTCGCGCCCGTGGCCGTGGGTCAGCCCGACGTACGCGGCGCGGGGCAGGGCACTCCAGTGCGGCGCCCGCTCGCTGAGCAGGTACGGCAGCATGATCAGCCCGCCGGAGCCGACCGGCGCCCGGGCGGCCAGGGCGAGCAGCTCCTCCTCGGCGTGCTCGCCCAGCTCGGGGGCGAGCGCCTCGCCGGCCCACTGCAGGACGATGCCGCCGTTGTTGATCGCACCGCCGACGACCCAGCGGTCCTCGGTGAGCGCGTAGCAGAAGACGCCGCCGAGCGGGTCGACGCCGGGACGTTCCACCGTCACCCGCATCGCGCCGCTGGTGCCGATCGAGCAGGCGACCACGCCCGGATGGACCGCGCCGAGACCCAGGTTGGCCAGCGGGCCGTCGCCCGCGCCGACCACCACCGGGGTGGCGGCCGGCAGGCCGGTGGCCCGGGCGGCCTCCGCGGTCAGCCCCGGCAGCACGGCGGTGGTCGCCACCAGCTGCGGCAGCTGCTCCTCGGTGATGCCCGCGATGCCCAGCGCCTCGGCGTCCCACGCCAGCCGGTGGATGTCCATCAGGCCGGTGGCGGAGGCGACCGAGTGGTCGGTCACCAGCGCCTCGCAGAGCCGCAGCAGCACGTAGTCCTTGATGCCGACCCAGTGCGCCACCTGTTCGAAGAGTTTCGGCTCCTGCTCGGCGAACCAGAGCAGCTTCGGCAGCGGTGCCATCGGGTGCACCGGCGTGCCGGTGCGCCGGTGCAGCGCCAGGCCGGAGGAAACGGCGCGCAGTCGCTCCGCCTGGGCGCTGGCCCGCGAGTCGGCCCAGGTGACCGATGGGGTGAGCGGGTTGCCGTCGGCGTCCAGGCCGATCAGGCTGTGCATCGCGGTGCTGAAGGACACCCCGGACACCGGGCCGGGCAGCTCCGCGACGACCGCCCGAAGGCTCTCCACCACCGCGTCGAGGATCAGCCGCGGGTCCTGCTCGGCGTAGCCCGGGTGCGGCTCCTCGAGCGGGTAACCGACCGAGTGCGACGCGAGCTGCCGCCCGGCGGTGTCGTACGCGACCACCTTGGTGCTGGTGGTGCCGATGTCCACGCCGAGCACGACGGCGGAGGTCGTGGCGGTCACCGGCCCACCTCCTCGCGCCCCGAGGGCACGGCGCACCCCGGCTACGGGTGACGTTACCGACGGTTCAGTGCCCCTGCACGGCAAGCGAGCCCGCTCGTGGACGACGCGGCCGTTCCGCCTATCGTCGCGGTCAATCACCCGATCGGTCAGATCTGCAACTTGCGCGTTTCTTATCCACCTTCCGCCGCAGTTGATGTGAATGACATCCCGGTTGGTGGCTCTCGCGATGGAGGGTCGGCGTGGCGAAGACTGATTCGACGGGTTCCACCTGGCGGTACCGGTGGGCGCACCGGCAGAACGAGCGCCGGCAGCGGACCTTCCGCGAGGCCGACGAGGCATGGCGACGGCGGGACGAGGAACTGCGGCGGCTGCGCGCCCTCGCCGAGTCCTTCCAGGGCACCGCGGACGCCGGTGACGGCCTGCCGATGGAACTCGCCCCCGGCGAGGTGGTCTTCTGGACCATGCCGGGGGCGCAACTGGTCGAGGCCCGGCACAGTCCCGTGCTGCCGGCCCCCGAACTGACCGTCGACCCCGACCGGTCTGGGGTACGCCCCCGCCGCCCCGACGGGCTCAAGGTCACCGACGCCGGGCTCGCCGTGCTCACCAACCGCCGGCTGGTACTGCTCGGCGGGCGCGCCCGGCGCGACTGGGCGTACGGGCGGATGACCGGGCTGGCCCACGACCCGGCGGCCCCGGTGACGCTGATCCAGGTCCTCGACCGGCGGCGCACGTCCGGGCTGCTGCTGCCCACCGGCGCGGTCGCCGACTTCCGGTTCAAGCTGACCCTGGCCTTCGCGGACGCCATCGAGCAGCGCGCGGCGGTCATCGCCGAACTCGACGAGCTGATCGCCGAACACGAGCAGATGCAGCCGTTCCGGCCCGCCATCGTCACCCCGGCGCAGGCCCGGCTCTCCGAAGTCGTCCCGGGTGGCCGCCGCACGGTCGCGGTCGGGGTGGCCATCGCGCTGGTGGTGCCGGCGATGCTCTTCGAATCCGACCCGCCGGTGCGACCCGGCTCCGAGGTCGCCGCCGCCGCCACCCCGGCCAGCGCCACGCCCGCGCCCCGGCCGGTCGCCCCGATCGTCCAGGTGGAGACCACCACCGGCCCGAAGCCCCGGCGGACCACCCCGCCGTCGGGCACCGCCACGCCGTCGGCCACCGCCACACAGAGCACGCGGTCCGCGTCGCCGCAGCCCACCGGGGAGCGGCGCTGCGGCGCCCCGGCCAACCCCTACGGGTACGACTACTGCGGCGGCTTCCGGATCCGCCAACCCGCCGAGGGGATCTGCGACTACTTCGAGTGCGCCCCCAACTTCTGGTCCGGCCGCGGCTACCTGGTGCAGTGCCAGGACGGCATGGTGAGTCTGACCGGCGGGCAGGCGGAGCCCTGCGCCGGCCACGACGGCGTGCGCCGCACCGTGTGGACCTGACGATCAGCCGCCGAAGTCGGGGACGGTGAGCGTGCCGTCCTCGGCGAGCGGAAAGCCCGGGTTCCAGGCGATCTCCCAGAGGTGACCGTCCGGATCGGTGAAGCAGCCCGCGTAACCGCCGTAGAAGGTTTCCCGGGCCGGGCGGGTGACCGCCGCCCCGGCGTCGGCCGCCTGGCGTAGCACGTCGTCGACCTCCTCGCGGGTGCGGACGTTCTGCGCCAGGCTGACCCCGCCGAAGCCGTCCCCGCCCCGGTCGGTCAGCCCCGCGTCGTCGGCGAGCTTGTCCCGCCCCCACAGCACCACCGCCAGGCCACCGGCCTGGAAGAAGACCGTCTCCTCGACCTCCTGACCGCGCCAGCCGAGCGCCTCGTAGAAGGCGCGCGCCCGCGGCAGGTCGGTCACGCCGAGGGTGACCAGGCTGATCCGTTGCTCCATGGTCGGACCGTACCGCCGTCACCGACGTCACCCGTTTTCGGCGTCGGCTTCCTCGATCGGTTCCCGGACACTCGGCCGAACCCGTCGGCGTGTGGGCGTGTCCTGGGCCGCCGTACCGGGTTGTATCTCGTGGACGCGGAACCCCCTTCGCGATGAGAGGCGACCCGGTGGTGGCGACGGACGGGACGGCCTCGGGCTGGCGAGCCCGGTGGGTCAGGCGAGAGAACGAGCGGCGGCGTACGGCGTACGAGGCCGCCGTGGCGGCGTGGCGGCGGTACGACGACCAGCTCCGGCAGGTCTGCGCCCGGGCCGAGGAGCCCGCAGAGCGGGCCGAGACGCCGGTGGGGGTGCCCGTCCCGCTGGACGACGGCGAGGTCGTGGTCACCGTGCAGCCCGCGGCGGAACTCGTCGAGGTGACGGCCCGGCACGTCGCTGGCCTGCCCGCGGCCGGCCTGACCGTCGTACCGGTCGAGGAGACGGACCGGTCGCCGCGGCTGCCGAAGGGCGTCGCCGTGGCCGACGCCGGCATGGCGGTGGTGACCGACCGGCGGTTGATCCTCGTCGGGCGCGGCGGGCACCGGGAGTGGCCGTACGAGGAGCTCACCGGGGTGGCGCACGATCCGCACGAGCCGTTCACCCTGCTGCACACGCACAGCCGGGGCGGGATCGGCGGCGTACGCGTGCCGCGCTCCGCCGCGTCCGCCTTCCGGCTGCATCTCACCCTGGCGTACGCGGAGGCGATCGGAGCGCGGGACGAGCTGCTGGACCAGCTCGACGAGGAACTGGTGGCGCACTCGCGCCGGCGACCCGCCGTACCGGCCGCGGCGACGCCGGCCGACGCCCCAGCCTCGGCGCGGCTCGCCCGGCCGGTACGGCGGGTCGCCGGCGCGAGTGAGCCACCAGTTCCTCGTCGAGCTGGTCCAGCAAC
>NZ_QGGF01000005.1 GCF_003857015.1 Micromonospora globispora
GCGCCGCCCACGACGCCGTCGCCCGCGCGGCGCGGCAACCGGCGTTCCGCGACGCGCTGCACGCCGATCCCGAGGTGCGGACGCACCTGAGCGAGCCCGAGATCGGTGAGGCGCTCGACCCGCACGGGTGGCTCGGGTCGGCGGGCCTCTTCGTCGACCGGGCGCTGGCCGCGTACCGGATGGAGGAGACTTCGTGACGTCCCGCCTGCACGCCACCGTGGACGGCCCGGCCGACGCGCCGGTGCTCCTGCTCGGCAGCTCCCTCGGCACGACCGGCGCCATGTGGGCGCCGCAGCTGGTCGCGCTCGCCGCCCGCTACCGGGTGATCCGGTACGACCACCTCGGTCACGGGGACTCCGCGGTGCCGCTGGGTCCGTACCGGATCGAGCTGCTCGGCCGGGAGGTGCTGGCCCTCCTCGACGACCTGGGCGTGCCCCGGGCGCACTACGCCGGGCTCTCCCTCGGCGGCATGGTCGGCATGTGGCTCGCGGCGCACGCGCCCGAGCGGGTCGACCGGCTGGCGCTGCTCTGCACATCGGCGTCCCTCGGCCCGGCCGAGGGCTGGCGACAGCGGGCGGCGACGGTCCGGGCGGCCGGGATGGCGGCGATCGCCGACGCCGTGGTGGCCCGCTGGTTCACCCCGCCCTTCGCCGAATCCCGGCCGGAGGTGGTCGCCGCGCACCGGGCCCTGCTGACCGCCACCCCCACCGGCGGCTACGCCGGGTGCTGCGAGGCGATCGCCGCGATGGATCTCCGCCCCGACCTGGGCAAGATCGCGGCGCCGACCCTGGTCATCGCCGGCGCGGACGACCCCGCCACGCCCGTCGACCACGCCGACGCGATCGTCGAGCGGATCGCGGGGGCCCGACTGGCCGTGGTCGACCGGGCCGCACACCTGGCCACCGTGGAGCAGCCCGGGCAGGTCAACCGGCTGCTCCTGAAGCACTTCGACGAAGGGTGACCTTGTGGACGACCGCGAGCGGCACGAGGCCGGCATGACCGTGCGGCGGCAGGTGCTGGGCGACGCGCACGTCGACCGGGCGATCGCCAACACCGACGAGTTCACCGCGGACTTCCAGGACTTCATCAGCCGGTACGCCTGGGGCGAGATCTGGACCCGGCCCGGCCTGGACCGGCGTACCCGCAGCTGCATCACCCTCGCCGTCCTCGCGACCCTCGGCCACGACGAGGAGCTGGCGATGCACGTACGTGCCGCGCTGCGTAACGGGTTGACCCCGGAGGAGGTGGGTGAGGTCCTCCTCCAGGTCGGCGTCTACGCTGGCGTACCGGCGGCGAACCGGGCGTTCAAGGTGGCCCAACAGACCCTGCGGCAGGAGGCCGGATGAGCGAGGAGGCGGCGCGGACCCCGGAATTCGTCCAGTCGCTGGAACGCGGGCTGGCGGTCATCCGGGCCTTCGACGCCGAGCACCCGCAGCTCACCCTCAGCGAGGTGGCCCGGACGACCGGGCTCACCCGGGCCGCCGCGCGCCGGTTCCTGCTCACCCTGGTCGAGCTGGGTTACATGCGTACCGACGGGCGGCTCTTCTCGCTTCGCCCGCGCATCCTCGAACTCGGCTACGCGTACCTGTCGAGCCTCAGCCTGCCCGAGGTCGCCATGCCGCACATGGAGTCGCTCGTCGCGCAGGTGCACGAGTCCTGCTCGATGTCCGTCCTGGACGGTGACGAGGTGGTGTACGTCGCCCGCGTTCCCACCAAGCGGATCATGACGGTGGGGATCAGCGTCGGTACCCGCTTCCCCGCCTACGCCACCTCGATGGGGCGGGTGCTCCTCGCCGGCCAACCCGCCGCCTGGCTCGACGACTATCTCGCCAAGGCGAACCTGAAGCCCCTGACCCGCCGCACCATCACCGACCCCGCGAAGTTGCGGGGGGTGTTGGCGAAGATCGCCGCCCAGGGGTACGCGATCGTCGACCAGGAGCTGGAGGAGGGGCTGCGCTCCCTCGCGGCGCCGATCCACGGGGAGAACGGCCAGGTCATCGCGGCGGTGAACGTCTCCGCGCACGCCAGCCGCGGCTCGTCCGAGGTGATCCGCAGGGAACTGCTGCCCCCGCTGCTGGAGACGGCCAAGCGGATCGAGGAGGACCTGCGCGGGGGTGTGAACCGGTAGGGTCCTCAGCGCTCGGCGAGCTGCCGGACGCTTTCCACCACCCGTGCCCAGTTGGCCGCGGAGTGCTCCCGCTCCTCCTCACTGCCCGCGTTGGTCTGGTGGATGCTGAGCTCGGTACCGCCGTCGCGCGGGTGCAGCTCGAAGGTGACGGTGTGGTAGTTCCCCGGCACGTCGGGCTGGCCGCTGAGCGGACTGTAGTGGGTGAAGCCCAAAGTCCGGTCCGGCTCCACCGTGACGATCTCGCCCTTGTCCTGGAAGGACTTCCCGTTCCACTCACCGGTGAACGTGATCGGGCTGCCGACCCTCCAGTCCGTCTCGACCTTCGCGCCGAAGAACGCCTGGCTCAGCAACTCGGGATCGGTGAGCACGCGCCATACCGCGGCTGGTTCCGCCTCGATCCTCCCGGTCGCGGTCGCCGTGGATTTCTGCGCCATGTCTCTCTCCTTCCTCTCCCACACCTGGTGCCCAGCGCTCACCTGTTCAACCCGAAGAGCCCGCCCGAGGGCACGCGCCGCCCCCTGGCCACGCTGGGCATCCTGGTGGTGCGGTTCGCCCATCGCCGGCTGGTGCACGAGACGGACGAGGTACGCCGGGAGATCCTGGCGATCCTCGCCAGCCGCCGACAGCGGTCACCGACCGACCGATGAGCTTTCCGGCGATGCGCCGTTGTACAGGTGAAGTATCGGTTGCGGGAGCCCGATTCCGCCGTACGAGAGGACACCGCCATGCAGCAGAAGATCGTTCCGAACCTGTGGTTCGACACCCAGGCCGAGGAGGCCGCGCACTTCTACATCTCCGTCTTCGACAACTCGCGCATCGTGAACGTCACCCACTACGGCGAGGCGGGGCCGGGACCAGCCGGCACGGTGATGACGGTGGAGTTCGAGCTGAACGGTCAGCGGTTCGTCGGCATCAACGGCGGTCCGCAGTTCACGTTCTCCGAGGCCGTCTCCTTCCAGATCAACTGCGCCGACCAGGGCGAGGTCGACTACTACTGGGAGCGGTTGTCCGAGGGCGGGCAGGAGGGGCCGTGCGGCTGGCTCAAGGACCGGTACGGCCTGTCCTGGCAGGTCGTGCCGACCGGGATGGAGGAGATGCTGAACGACCCGGACCGGGAGCGGGCCCAACGCGCGATGAAGGCGATGCTCGGGATGGGCAAGATCGACATCGCCGCACTGCACAGCGCGGCCGACGGCGTCCCGGCGCGCTGACGGGCGGGCGTCACATCGCGCGGCTTCTGCCCGAAAGCCTCCACCGCGACCGGCCACGAGGGTGCCGCGATGGGCGCTACGGCCAGGACCGGCAGTCATGTCGGGCGCACGGGCCGGCCGGCGCGTCGCCGACCTGCTCGTGGATCCGGGCGACCTGCACGGCCGGCACGCCTCGCTCGAGCGCGGCGTGCCGGCCGAGCCGTGGTCAGCTCTCGGCGGGCGGGGGCACCACGATGGACCGCTTGAGGATCTTGCCGGTCGGCCCCTTGGGCAGGGCCGGGACGATCCACACCTGACGCGGGTACTTGTACGCGGCGATCTGCCGCTTGACGTGGTCGCGCAGCTCCTCCGGCGTGGCCGAGGTGCCCGGCCGCAGCGCGACCACGGCCACCACCTCCTCGCCCAGCGTCGGGTGCGGGGTGCCGAGCACCGCCGCCTCGGCGACCGCCGGGTGCTCGTAGAGGATCTCCTCGACCTCGCGCGGGTAGACGTTGAAGCCGCCCCGGATCACCAGGTCCTTCGTCCGGTCCACGATCCGGTAGTAGCCCTCTTCGTCCCGGGTGCCGAGGTCACCGGTACGGAACCAGCCGTCGACGATCGCCTCGGCCGTGGCGTCGGGGCGGCGCCAGTACCCCTTCATGACGTTGTGCCCGCGGATTACGATCTCACCCACCTCGCCGGTCGGGGCCGGCTTGCCCTCCACGGTCCAGACGTCCATCTCGACGCCCGCGATGGGGGTGCCGATGGTGCCCGCCTTGCGCGGCCGGTCCGGGTGGTTGAACGACGCCACCGGCGAGGTCTCGGAGAGGCCGTAGCCCTCCAGGATGATGCAGCCGAACTTCTCCTCGAACCGGCGCAGCAGCTCGACCGGAAGCGCGGCCCCACCGGAGACGCAGGTCCGGAGGGCCGACAGGTCCGGCTCGTCCGACCCGGCCGCCTGCAGCAGCGCCGCGTACATGGTCGGTACGCCGGCGAAGAGGGTGACCCGCTCGCGGACCAGGATGGCCAGCGCCTGGGCGGCGTCGAAGCGGGGGAGCAGCGTCAGGCAGGCGCCTGCGGCCATCGCGCAGTTCAGCGCGATGGTCTGGCCGAAGGAGTGGAACAGCGGCAGCGCGCCGAACACCACGTCCTCCGGCCCGAGGCGCAGCAGCGTGGCGATGCTGACCTCGACGTTGCGCCGCAGGTTGTCGTGGGTCAGCTCCGCACCCTTGGGCTGGCCGGTAGTGCCCGAGGTGTAGAGGATGACGGCGTTGTCGTCGCCGTCGCGCTCCACGACCTCCCGCAGCGGCTCGTACGCGGCCAGGGCCTCGTCGAACCGGCCGGGCTCCACCACCAGGCTGACCTCGTCGGCCCGCTCGACCGCCGCCTGCTCGGTGGTGTGCCAGGCGAAGATGCCCTTGGCCCCCGAGTCGTCCAGGTAGTAGTCGACCTCGCGCGGCTTGAGCAGCGGGTTCATCGGTACGACCACGCCGCCGGCCCGCAGGATGCCGTAGTAGAGCGTGGCGAACTCCGGCACGTTCGGCAGCATCAGCGCCACCCGGTCGCCGGGCTTGACCCCGTGTGCGCGCAGGTAGCCGGCGAACCGCGCGGAGGCGTCGTCCAGCTCGGCGTAGCTGATCACCCAGTCGCCGAGCCGCAGCGCCGGCCGCTCCGGCTGCCGCGCCGCCGTCGTCACCAGCATCGAGGCGAGGTTGGTCATCGTCTTCTCCCTTTCGGCGGGCGGGTTCACTCGGCGGTGAGGTGCCGCGCGATGACGGCCGCCGGGCCGTCGGTCATCAGGATCGTGTAGTGGTTGGCGTCGACCAGCTCGGTGACGACGTGCGGAGCCCGCTCGCGCCAGTGCGCCACCAGAGGCGCCGGCAGCATGCCGGGCTCCTGGCCGAACATGCCGCGCCGGGCGTGCAGCAGCACCGTGGGGACGGTCAGCTTGACCAGGTCCTCCCCGAAGGAGGCGCCGTTGACCAGCAGGTCCCGGCCGTCCTCGGCGACGGCGGCACCGTTGACCCGGGACCGGATCGCGCCCGGCTCACCGGTCGCGTCGTAGCGGACGTAGGCCGCCATGTCGTCGGTCCACTCGGCGGCCAGGGCCGGGTGCGCCCGGAAGAAGTCGACGTACGCCTCCTCCGACGCGAACGTGTCCTTCAGCCGGGCGAGGGCCGGGCCGAGGGTCGCCGCGAGCACCGCGTCGGGGTCCGCGTCCGCGGGCACCGGCAGGGGCAGGCCGCCGTCGACCAGGATCAGGCGGCTGAAGAGTTCCGGTTGTCGGGCGGCGGCGCGCAGCGCGGCGTACGCGCCCATCGACTGGCCGACCAGCGCGACCGGGTGCCCCTGGCCGAACTGCTCGGCGGCGGCGCAGATGTCTTCGGCGTGCCGGGTCATGCCGTACGGGCCGGGCAGCTCGTTGCTGCCGCCGCGGCCGCGCAGGTCGAGCGCGATGAGGCTCCACTCCTCGGGCAGCTGCCGGGCGACCGACAGGTACGCCATGCCGGAGGCGGTGATGCCGTGGGCGGCGACGGCGATCCGGGGGCCGGTGCCGAAGCGCAGCGCGGTGAGGGTGCCGTCCGGCACCTCGACCGTGACCTGTTCCATCTGGTCCACCTTTCGTGTGGGGGTCAGCCGCGGGGGAGGGGGCTGCCGGCGAGCCGGAGGGCGAATCCGACGTACGCGTCGGCGACCTGGTCGCGGGTGTACGGCTGGTCCGGGCCGAACCAGTTGGCCACCCGCAGGCCGAGGCTGCCGATCGCGATGCCGGCCAGGCCCACGTCGGGGACGTCGAACGCGCCCTGGGCCACGCCCCGGTCGAGCGCGGTCAGCAGGAGCTGTCGGGCCTCCTCGCGCAGCGCCAGCGCGGGGGCGGCCCGATCGGGGGAGATGGCGTGCAGCTCGTGATTGGCCACCAGCGCCAGCAGCGGGTAGTCGGTGTGCACGAGCACCTGCGCCCGGACCAGCGCGGCGAGCTGGTCGGCCGGGTCGGGGCCGGCGTCGGCGGCCGCCTCCCGCATCCGCTGACGCAGCTCCTCGTGGCCGAGCTGGATCAGCTCGGCGAGGATGTGCTCCTTGGCCGGATAGTGGGCGTACAGGGTGGCCGAGTTGATGCCGACCTCGCGGGCGATGTCGCGGATCGAGGCGCCGAAGAAGCCGTACTCGGCGAAGAGCTTGAGCGCGGCGTGCAGGATGCGCCCGCGGGTGCCGGCCGGGGTGACCCCCTCCGGCAGGTCCACGGCGACCGCGGTGAGGCGGCGCGGGTTCCACGGCGTCTGCGTCTGCGTCACCGGACCTCCCCGGGCCTTACCAACCGAACGATTGGTTGGCACCGTAGCGCAGATGGCGACCCGTGACCAGGGTCACCATGATCAGTGGCGGCCACCCCTTCTAATCGAAGAACACCCGATCCCCAAGACCTGATTTCCAGATCCATCGTCGGTAGAGTGGCGCCGTGCATAACGGAGTGCAGGCTCAGGTGCCGGTGCTGTACGTCGCGGACGCCGACACCGCGCGGGGGTTCTACGAGCTGTTCGGCTACTCCGAGCTGCGCACGGGGGGCGACGGCGGGTCCCGCTGGTCGTACCTGCAGTGCGGCGAGCTGACTCTGCTCCTCGCGGCGGTCACGCCGCGCCTGGTCACCGTCGAGCTGCCCCTGCTCATCTACCTCTACGTCGACGACCTGCCGGCGACGATCGAGCGGCTGACCGCGGCCGGGTGCCCGGTCGAGCGGGTCGGCTATCCGGAGCACGCCCCCGGCGGCGAGTGCCGGACCGTCGACCCGGACGGCAACGTCGTGCTCTTCGGGCAGCGCCGGGCGGTTCCTGCGCAGTCCCGGGCCGAGCGGACCGGCAGCGAGGCGCGGTTCTCGCTGATCCGGGAGGCGGCCGAGGCGGTCAGCCGCCAAGGCGGCGCGCCGGCCCGTTGCCAGATCGGCGGCCCGCGCGGCGAGGTGTGCCCAGAGTCGGCCGAGGTGAAGCTCGCGGACTCGTGGGGCGACACGGTCTGGGGTTGCATGGCGCACGCCGACGAGGCGCTGCTGAACGCCCGCGGCGCGTTTCTGGCCACCGAGGACGGTCAGGGTCTGGGCGCGTTCCTGCGAGCCCGGCAATCCCAACCGGAGCGCTCCGTCCAGGGATGACGGCCCTCGTGCGAGGGGTCGAGGCATCCGACTTCCGCTCGCGGTCAGAAGGGCTGTCGTCTGGCATCAGTCGAGTCGGGTCATTCGGTGGACCCGCCCGTCGGCACCGCGAAGCTACGCTCCTACCGGGCTCGATCAGCGACAAAGGTAGGTAAGGCGCGATGGCGTTGCGGTTCAACACTCCACCTGGCTGGCCGCCGGCACCGGAAGGCTGGTTGCCGCCGGCCGGATGGCAGCCGGAGCCGTCCTGGCCGGCACCGCCCGCCGGATGGCAGCTCTTCGTCGACGACCCCGCTCCGCACACAGCGGCCAACCTTCCAGCGATGCGACGCCCGGCAGATGTCACGCCGCAGGGGCCGCGCCCCGACGTTATTGACGTGCATCCAATGGCTCCCGCCCCTGCGTCGCCTCCGCCGGCAGTGCCGGTGTCGCCGCCGCCAGCCCTGGAGCCGGGGGTGCTGTGGGCGGCCACGGGCCAGCCCCTCACCGGCATCGGGGCTGGTCGGTACAGGCTTACGGCTACGATGCTCTACTTCGAGCGGGGCGTCCTCTCCACCAACGCGCAGCAGGTCCCGATCGTGAACGTGGCGGATGTGGATCTGCGACAGTCGATCACCCAAAAGGCCCGGGGCGTCGGCAACGTCATGGTCAAGGTGCAGCGCCCGAACGGCTTCGAGCTTGTGGTCTTGGAGGACATTCCGGAGCCACGCAAGGCAGTGGCAATCATCAACGAGACGGCTCACGCGGCGAGGCTGGCCCAGCAGGATCGGATGAACACCCGACACTACTCCGGACTGCCAGCCATGGCGCCGTCGCCGCAGGTGACCCCCGCAGCGCCGTCGGCGCCGGCACCGGTCGATCCGATCGCGCAACTCCGGCAGCTCGGTGAGCTTCGTGACGCGGGAATCCTCACGGAGGAGGAGTTCACCGCGAAGAAGGCGGAGATCCTGTCGCGGCTTTAAATCCACGGCTCGTCCCCCGCCAGGTCGTCACCGACGGCCCGGCGGGGCTGCGGTTGCCTCGTCACCTGGGCTTAGGATCTTCGGCATGCAAGTGGGTCGGTGGACGACGATCACGCCGTCGCAGTTCGCGCACGAGCGGGAGGCGCTGGCGCACGTCCAGGCGCTGCTGCCGGACACCGAGCCCTACCGGGCGTGGTCGAACTTCACGTTCACCGCCCAGACCGGTCACCCCTACGAGGTAGACCTGCTGGTCGCCGGCCCGGGTGGGCTCTACCTGATCGAGATCAAGAGCCTCAACGGCCGGCTGGTCTCCAGCGGCTCCAACTGGATCTGCACGGGCCGAACGGCACCCGTACCTTTGACAACCCGCTCCACCTTGCGGACATGAAGGCCAAGAAGCTCAAGTCGCTGCTCCAGGTCGCCGCCGCCCGCCGCAAGGGCAAGCCGGTCAAGATCCCCTTCGTGCAGGCAGCGGTGTTCCTGTCCAAGCCGGGGCTGCAGATCGGGCTCTCCGACCACCACCTGCACGGCATCTACGGCCCTGAGGCGGCGCCCGGCCACCAGCCCGCCCAACTGCCGGCCATCGACTCGTTCCTGACGCGCCCGCCGCAGGACGAGCAGCAGCGGGTCACCAAGGAGATGTCCGCGGCGCTGCCGGACCTGCTGAAAGAGATCGGCATTGCGCGTAGCCGCCGGCACTACCAGGTCGGCGCGTGGGAGCTGGAGACCCGACCGTTCGACGTGGGCCCCACCTGGCAGGACCACCAGGCCCGGCACCGCGACCTGGAGCGGGAGCGCCGTCGGGTCCGGATCTACCTGGTCGAGCGCAATGCGGTGCAGGCCGAGCGGGCCAGCATCGAACGCGCCGCCAAGCGCGAGATGCAGGTGCTGCACGGCATCAACCACCCCGGCATCGTCCAGGTCGACTCGATGGAGTCGCACGAGGCCGGGCCGGCGCTGATCTTCCGGTACGACCCCCGCTCGATCCGCCTCGACCACTACATGGCCCAGTACGGCGACCGCCTCGACGCGTTGAGCCGCCTCGCGATGATCCGCCAGCTCGCCGAGACGGTCGCGTACGCGCACCGCCGGCGGTTGCACCACCGTGCGCTTTCGGCGCGCAGCGTGCTGGTCAGCCCGGGACGCCGGCGGCGGGGTGGCAGCGAGGACGAGGCGTGGCTGACCCCTCAGCTGCAGCTCAGCGACTGGCAGGCGGCGACCCGGGGTGTCGACGGAAGCGGCGGGGGCAGCAGCGGCGACCCGGTCACCCTCTCCACGCACGCGGCCTCGCACATCGAGCGCTCGGCCGAGGCGTACCTCGCGCCGGAGCTGACCGCGCCGAAGCCGGACCCGGTCGCGATGGACGTCTTCGGCCTCGGCGCGCTGAGCTACCTGATCCTGACCGGCCAGCCGCCGGCCGCGAAGCGTGCCGAGCTGCTGACCCGGCTGGCCCGGGACAACGGGCTGCGCGCCTCGGCGATCGCCGACGGGATCACCGAGTTCGCCGACGAGCTGATCCAGGCGGCCACCGCCCCGGTGCCGACCCAGCGCCTCACCACGGTGGCCGAGTTCGTCGAGATGCTCCAGGAGGTCGAGGAGGAGCTGACCGCCCCGCCGCCGGCGTCGGTGCACCCGGAGGAGCCGGAGCCCGAGCAGGTCGACCCTCTCGAGGCGCGCGGCGGCGACCGGGTCGGCGAGTGGAAGATCGTCCGCAGCCTCGGCACCGGCTCGACCTGCCGGGCGTTCCTCGGCTTCAACGAGCGCACCCGCCGGGAGGAGGTGCTCAAGGTCGGGCTCTCCGACGAGAAGGGCGCCCGGCTCGCGCACGAGGCGAGGGTGCTCGGCCCGCTCACCGACTCGCGGGTGATCCGGCTGGCCCGGCCGGAGCCGCTGCAGATCGGCACCCGCACGGTCGTGGTGCTGGAGCACGCCGGTGACCGCACCCTGGCCCGCAAGCTGCGCGACGACGGCCGACTCACCGTCGACGAGCTGGAGACCTACAGCGACTACCTGTTCGGCGCCCTGGACTACCTGGAGGGCGAGGGCGTCTACCACCGGGACATCAAGCCCGACAACATCGCCATCCGGGTCCGCCCCAACCGCACCAAGCAGCTCGTGCTCTTCGACTTCTCCCTGGCCGGCGTCTCGGTCAAGGAGATCACCGCCGGCACCCCCCGCTACCTCGACCCGTTCCTCGGCACCGCCACCCGGCCCGGCTACGACAAGCACGCCGAGTGGTACGCCCTCGGGATCACCCTGCACGAGATGGCCTCCGGTGAGCTGCCCGTCTGGGGTGACGGCGGCACCGAGCCGCAGCTGACCGAGGGCCCGCCGGTGCTGGCCGTCGAGGCGTTCGACCCGGCAATCCGCGACGGCCTGGTGGATTTCCTCCAGCGCGCCGTGCACCGCGACCACCGCCAGCGGTTCGCCTCGCTCAAGGACATGCGCGACGCCTGGCAGCAGGTGTTCCGCCGCTCCGACGCGAGCGCCCCGGTCGGCACCGACCACCCCGAGATCGAGGCCGACGAACCGGACGAGAAGGCCGCCGAGGCCGCCCGCGACGAGGCCGCCACCAAGGCGACCCGGGCCACCGCGCTGGAGGCCGCCGGCCTCACCCCGCGCGCCGTCTCCGCCGCGCACCGGCTGGACGCCACGACCGTCGGTGGGCTGCTGGCTGTCGCCAACAAGCTCGCCCACCTGCCCGGCCTGGGCGCCAAGACCCGGCAGGAGCTGCAGCGCCGGGTGAAGGAGTGGCGCGGCCGGCTGGGGGAGCGGGAGACCATTCCCACCACGTCCGCCGCCCGCAGGGCCGCGACGGAGGAGGTGGCCTCCGAGGCCGCCGCCGGGGACGGCGACCCCGATCTGGTACGCGTCGGCTTGGACGCGATCGCCACCCTGCTCGTCCCGGCCAGCCGGAACCCCAACGACGTCGAGGCCACCCGGCTGGCGCTGCACCTGCCCGACGCCACCGGCGCCCTGCCGGACCTGCCGCTGTGGCCGCAGCACCCGCAGGTGGCCAAGCCGCTGGGTGTCACGCCCGCCCGGATCGCGCAGATTCTCGGCAAGCAGCGCAAGCGCTGGCACGACATTCCGGTGGTCGGCAGCGTGCGTACCCAGATCATCGAGCTGTTGCGCGACGGCGGCCGGGTGATGGGCGTCGCCGAGTTGGCCGCGGCGCTGCTGAGCAGCCGCGGCTCGGTGCGTACCGGGGACGCGCTGCGTCTCGCGGTGGCGGTCGCCGCGGTGCGGGCCGCCGTGGAGGTCGACGCGCTCGCCGACGAGCCGCTGTCTCTTATACACCTCTGACGCTGCCGACGATCGC
>NZ_QGGF01000751.1 GCF_003857015.1 Micromonospora globispora
CCCAGCGGGCGACCGCGGACGCCGCCTCCCGTGGTGAGGCGCGCCAGTCGCCGGCCCCGGCGGCCCCGGCGGCCCAGACGGCCGACCCGGACGTCTCCCCGTCGGCGACCAAGACCGAGAAGCCCAAGCCGAAGCCCACGCCGAAGCGGATCGTCCCGGTGGCCGGCCTGGACCAGGCCCAGATGGACAACGCCAAGAAGATCGTGCAGACCGGCCAGGCGATGGGCGTGCCGCGCCGGGGCCTGGTCATCGCGGTGGCCACCGCGATGCAGGAGAGCAACCTCTACAACTACGCCAGCGGCGTGCTCCCCGAGTCGCAGAACTACCCGCACCAGGCCATCGGCTGGGACCACGACTCGGTCGGGCTGTTCCAGCAGCGTCCCAGCAGCGGCTGGGGTGCGGTGGGCGACCTGATGCAGCCCGAGTACGCCACCCGGCAGTTCCTCACCGCGCTGGAGGAGATCCCCGGTTGGCAGAACCTGCCGCTGACCGTGGCCGCCCAGTCCGTCCAGGTCTCCGCCCTCCCCGACGCGTACGCCCAGCACGAGGGTCGGGCCAACCAGGTCGTGAACGCCATCCTCGGCTGAACCAGGCGTAGCGCCACTGTGGACGCGTGCCGGCCGGCGGTCCCGGGTACAGGGGATTGCCGGCCCCGGCTACACATGATGGGGACCACCGACAGGAGGACGCCATGCCACTGGTGCAGCGGATCAGCACGTTCCTACGGTCACCGCGCGGTCAGCAGCTCATCGACCGGGGTCGGCGCGAGCTGGCCAAGCCGGAGAACCAGCGCCGGCTGAAGCAGCTCGCCACCCGGCTTTCCGGCCGTCGCTGACAGTCGAATCGTCCATCCGACCCGGGGAGCCCTCGTGACCGACTCCGTACCCGTCGACGGCGAGACCACCGTTCCGGCGCCACCGGGCGCACCGGCCGAGCCGCAGGACGCCCCGGAAGCGCCGCCGGTCAACCTCTGGGACCGGATGCGAGACGACCCGCAGTACGCCCCGGAGCACCTCGCCCTGGAGGCGGTCCGCCGGCTCGGGCCGGAGGCGGCGCAGTGGGCGGCACGCGAGCGGGCGGCCCGTCCCGGCGTCTCCGCCGACGAGCTGGCCGACCAGGCAACACGCCGGTTCGTCAACCGGGCCCGGCTCTCCGGTGCCGTCTCCGGGGCCGCCGGGCTGCCCGGCGCGGTGGTCGACGTCGGCGTGCTGGCCTGGACCCAGGCCCGGCTCGTGCTGCACGTCGCCGCGGCCTACGGCGTCGACCCGGTCCACCCCGACCGGGCCACCGACCTGCTGGTGCTGCAGAAGGTGCACAAGGTCGCCGAGAGCGCCCGGCTCGCCCTCGGGGTGGCCGCCGGCCGGGAACGTGCCGGTGCGCTGTTCGGCGCGGCCGGTGACCGCCCGCTGGCCCGGGTGCTGCTTCAGTTGGGCGTACGGCTGGCGCAGATGGCCGGGGTGCGGGCGGCGAAGCGGATCTTCGCGAAGGTGGTGCCCGGCGCCGCGATCGTCCTCGGCACCTGGGCCAACTCCTCGGCCACCAGGGACCTCGCCGAGCGGGCCCGGGCCCACTACCGCACCGGCACCGACCACCTGCCCGAGCAACGCCGCCCCTGACCGACGGGGCGGACCCCGGCGGAGCGGCTCAGCGGGGTGTGCGCCCGCTCCGCCACGGTGCCGGCTGGCCGTGCAGCCACCAGTGCAGCGCCCGGGTGATCCGGGGCAGCACCAGGTAGGTCATCAGCGGGGTCAGGCAGAGCGTCATGATCAGCGTCCGCGCCGCCAGCGGCACGCCGGCGATGAACCGGGCGGTGAGCAGCGTCGCGGTCAGGCTGAGCGGGAAGAAGGCCAGCCAGATGGTCACCGCCTGCTTCCACCGGGGCGGGGCGGACGGCCCGGCCGGTTCGGTGCCGGGCGGGGTGGCCAGCTCGACGATGTGCTCGGCCGGCGGATCGAACCAGCCCTCGATCCCGGTCCGGCGCTCGACCCGGGTGTGCTCGACGATGCCCTGCGCCGAGGTGAGCCACCAGTGCCGCTGCGGCGACTCCTCCCACCGGCGCAGGGTCTGGTGGTCGGCGAAGCGGTAGAGGATGTGCCACTCCGGCGAGCCGGGGGCGGTCCGTACCCATCCGGCGCCGAGGAAACCCGGAAACGCCTCGGCGAGCGCCGTGCCGGCCCGGATCCAGGCGACCATCTCGCTGCTGCGGGCCGGATCGACGCGCCGGGCGATGGCGACGGTCACCGGTACCGCCTGCGTCATGGTCATGCCCTCATCCTCCGGGGCCGGGTCCGGGCGTGAGCCGCCACGGCGGGCGGCTGTGCCCCGGCCCACCCGCGATCGTCAGGACCGGAGGGTTACCCCCGTCCCGGTCCGACTCACCTGTGCCGCGCAGCAGGTTAGCCACCACCGGGGTCGGGTAGCTCGAAGGAATGACGCGATCACAGCCCCGCCGCCGGGTCAACGCCGCGTACAGCGCCCTGAACATGCGACTCGTGCTCGCCATCTTCGGGTTGGTCAGCATGACCATCTTCGCGGTGGTCGCCTTCCGGGTGGGCGTGATCTGGCTGGGCGTCGTGTGCGCGATCCTCGCCGCCGTGGCCGTGGTCGACCTCTTCGTCATCCAGCGCCGTCGCGCCGCCCGACATCGCGAGGAGCCGGGCGTGAAGCACTCACTCTTCGAGTGACAGGAGTACGACATGGCCATCTCCACCACCAACCCCGCCACCGGGCAGGTGCTCAAGACGTACGACCCGATGTCGGACGAGCAGATCGACGGTGCGATCGAGCGGGCCGACCTGGCGTTCCGGCAGTTGCAGGGCACCACGATCGCCCAACGGGGTGAGTGGTTGACCGCCGCGGCGGACCTGCTCGACGCCGAACGCGACGAGACCGCCCGGATGATGACCACCGAGATGGGCAAGACGTACGCGGCCGCGAAGGCCGAGGTCACCAAGTGCGCCACCGCCTGCCGCTTCTACGCCGAGAACGCGGAGAAGATGCTCGCCGACGAACCCGCCGACGCCGGCGCGGTGAAGGCCAAACGGGCGTTCGTCCGCTACCAGCCGATCGGGCCGGTGCTGGCGGTCATGCCGTGGAACTTCCCGCTCTGGCAGGTGATGCGGTTCGCCGCGCCGGCGTTGATGGCCGGCAACACCGGCCTGCTCAAGCACGCCTCCAACGTGCCGCAGACCGCCCTCTACCTGGAGGACCTGTTCCGCCGGGCCGGCTTCCCGGAGGGCGCGTTCAGCACCCTGCTGGTCGGCTCCGAGGCGGTCGAGAAGGTCCTCAGCGATCCCCGGGTCCGCGCCGCCACGCTGACCGGCAGCGAGGGGGCGGGCCGCTCGATCGCCCAGATCGCCGGCCGGGAGCTGAAGAAGACGGTGCTGGAACTGGGCGGCAGCGACCCGTTCGTGGTGATGCCCTCGGCCGACCTGGACCGGGCCGCCGAGGTCGCCACCACCGCGCGCTGCCAGAACAACGGCCAGTCCTGCATCGCCGCGAAGCGGTTCATCGTGCACACCGACGTCTTCGACGCGTTCGCGGAGAAGTTCGCGGCGAACATGTCCGCGCTGCGGGTCGGCGACCCGATGGACGAGCAGACCGACGTCGGGCCGCTGGCCAGCAAGCGGGGCCGGGACGACATCCACGCCCAGGTGCAGGACGCGGTGGACAAGGGCGCCACCGTCCTCTGCGGCGGCGAGAAGCCCGCCGGCGAGGGCTGGTACTACCCGCCTACCGTGGTCACCGACCTGCGGCCGGAGATGCGGATGTGGTCCGAGGAGGTGTTCGGGCCGGTCGCCGGTCTTTACCGGGCGTCGTCCTATGAGGAGGCGATCGAGATCGCCAACGGCACCAGCTTCGGGCTCGGCTCGAACGCCTGGACCACCGACCCGGCGGAGCAGGAGCGCTTCGCCACCGACCTGGACGCCGGCAACGTCTTCATCAACGGCATGACCACGTCCTATCCGGAACTGCCCTTCGGCGGGGTGAAGAACTCCGGCTACGGCCGCGAGCTGTCCGCCACCGGCATGCGGGAGTTCTGCAACACCAAGACCGTCTGGATGGGGGAGGGCGCCCCCTCGGGCGGGGCCGGCGCGCACGCCGAGTAGCAGCGATTGACCAAACGCCGTCATGGGTAGGAACTGCGCCCATGACGGCGTTCGGCTTCCACGCGTCCCACGAGCAGATCCACCCGACCCGGTTGCTGGAGGCGGTGATCCACGCCGAACGGGCCGGATTCGACGCCGCGATGTCCTCCGACCACGTCTCCCCGTGGAGCGCCCGGCAGGGCCACTCGGGCTTCGCGTGGTCCTGGCTGGGCGCCGCCCTGCAGGCCACCAGCCTGCCGTTCGGCGTGGTCAACGCCCCCGGGCAGCGCTACCACCCGGCGATCATCGCCCAGGCCATCGGCACGCTGGGCGCGATGTACCCGGGCCGGTTCTGGGCGGCGCTCGGCACCGGCGAGGCGAGCAACGAGCACATCACCGGCGACGGCTGGCCGCGTAAGGACGTTCGCAACGCCCGGCTGCGGGAGTGCGTCGACGTGATCCGGGCGCTGCTGGCCGGCGAGGAGGTCAGCCACGACGGCCTGGTCCGGGTGGACCGGGCGAAGCTGTGGACCCGGCCGGAGCAGCCGCCGGCGCTGATCGGGGCGGCGGTCAGCGTGGAAACCGCCCGCTGGTGCGCCGAGTGGGCGGATGGTCTGATCACCGTCAACGCGCCGACCGACCACCTGCGCCAGATGATCGACGCGTAC
Source organism: Micromonospora globispora (assembly GCF_003857015.1). Classification (GTDB taxonomy): domain Bacteria; phylum Actinomycetota; class Actinomycetes; order Mycobacteriales; family Micromonosporaceae; genus Micromonospora; species Micromonospora globispora. The sequence continues at coordinate 4,757 of NZ_QGGF01000751.1, forward strand.
CGGGACGCCGGTGGGCGCGGGCCGCTGCATCTCCAGGTGCACGTGAGCTGGGCGCCGGAGCAGGCTGAGGCCGAGGCGATCGCGTACGACCAGTGGCGCAGCAACGTCTTCGCCCCGCCGGTCTGCTGGGACCTGGAGACCGCGGAGCACTTCGACGCCGTCTCCGAGGATGTGCCGATGGAGAAGGTCACCGCCGCGGTCAACGTCTCGGCGGACCTGGGCCGGCACGTCGGCTGGCTGGAGGAGTACCTGGCGCTCGGCTTCGACCAGATCGCCCTGCACCACGTCGGGCAGGAGCAGCGCGCCTTCATCGACACCTTCGGGGCCGAGGTGCTGCCGAAACTGCGCACGGCGTGATCAGGCCCGTAACGCGGGCCGCCTAGGCTCGTACGCCATGGAGCCACTGTTCGAGGTCGTCGTGTTCCTCGCGATCGCGACGTTCGGCGCGGCGCTGGCCCGGCGGCTGGGCCTGCTCGCGCCGATCCTGCTGGTCGTGCTCGGCCTCGCCCTCTCCTACCTGCCCGGCTTCCCGCAGGTGCGCCTCGACCCGACCCTGGTGCTGGTCGGCATCCTGCCGCCGCTGCTCTACGTGGCGGCGCTGAAGACCTCGGTGCCGGCGTTCCGGCTGAACCTGCGGCCGATTCTGCTGCTCGCGGTGGGGCTGGTGCTGTTCACCGCGTTCGTGGTCGGCACCGTCGTGCACCTGCTACTGCCCGACCTGCCGTACTCGATCTGCCTGGCCCTCGGCGCGGTGGTGGCCCCGCCGGACGCGGTCGCCGCCACCGCGGTGGCCCGCCGGGTCGGGCTGCCCCGCCGGATCGTGACCATCCTGGAGGGCGAGAGCCTGGTCAACGACGCCACCGCGCTGGTGCTGCTGCGGGTGGCGATCATCGCGGCCACCGCCACCGACGGCGGCGTGGGCGTCGCCGACGTGGCCCGCGAGGTGCTGATGGCCGCCGGCGGTGGGATCGTCGTCGGCCTGCTCGGTGTGCTGGTCTTCGGCTTCCTGCACAAGCGGATCTCCGACCCGCTGCTGGACAACACGCTCTCGCTGATCACCCCGTTCGCGGTGGTCTTCGCGGCCGAGGAGATCCACGCCTCCGGTGTGGTCGCCGTCGTGGTCACCGGGTTGGGCATCGGCCACAAGCAGCCGCGGTTGCTGTCAGCCGCCTCCCGGCTCCAGGTCGGCGCATTCTGGCGGCTGACCCAGTTCCTGCTGGAGGGGCTGGTCTTCCTGCTGGTCGGCCTCCAACTGCGGGAGGTCGTCCGGGACCTGAACGAGCCGTTCGGCCGCCTGGTCGCGATCACCGTCGCGGTGCTGCTCGCCGTGCTTCTCTCGCGGTTTGTCTGGCTCTTCCCGGCCACCTACCTGGCTCGGCTGGTGCCGAGGATCCGGCGCCGGGACCCGGCCCCGCCGGTGCAGGTGCCGATCGTCCTCGGCTGGGCCGGAATGCGCGGCGTGGTCACGCTGGCCGCCGCGCTCGCCCTGCCGCTGACCCTGGCCGACGGCCGTCCGTACCCGCGTCAGCTCTTCATCTGGCTGGCGTTCGCGGTGATCGTGGTGACCCTGGTCGCGCAGGGTGCCACCCTTCCCGCAGTCGCCCGCCGGCTCAAGCTGCCGCCCGACGACCCGGTGCAGGACGCGCTCTCCGCCGCCGCCGTGCAGCAGCAGGCCAGCCGGGCCGCCCGGGACCGCCTCGACACGCTGGCCGACGGGGCGCCCCCGGCCGTCGTGGAGCGGCTGCGTGGGCTGCTGCAGAGCCGCACCAACCTGGCCTGGGAACGGTTGGGTGGCGCCGAACGGGAAACCCCTTCTCGGGCGTACGCCCGACTCCGACAGGAGATGATCGACGCCGAGCGGGAGGTGTTCCGGGCCGCCCGCGACTCGGGGAAGATCCCCGAGGAGGTGCTGGTGCGGGCCTACCGTGACCTGGACCTGGAGGAGTCGTTGCTGCGCCAGGAGACCGACGAGTGAGCCGCCGGGCCGAGCGGGAGAGAGACCGATGAGCTGCCAGCACCTGACCGAGGCCGGGACGGCCGAACCGCGGACCACCGAGGAGTGCCCGGACTGCGTGGCGATCGGCAACCCGGACTGGGTGCACCTGCGCTCCTGCCTGACCTGCGGGCACGTGGGCTGCTGCGACTCGTCGCCGTACCAGCACGCGACGAAGCACTTCGAGGAGACCGGGCACCCGGTGATGCGCTCGATCCAGCCGGGGGAGTCGTGGCGCTGGTGCTTTGTGGACGAGGAGATCGGCTGAGGGTCAGTCCAGCCGGCGGGCGAGCACCTGACCCGGCCACGGCTCGCGGCCGGGCCGCTCGACGGTGAACGGGTCCGTGGCGGTGAAGCCGCAGCCCTCGTAGAAGCGGACCAACGCCCGGTCATCGCCGCGGTAGCAGTCGACCCGCAGCAGCCCCAGGCCGCGCTCGCGGGCCAGCTCCGCCGCGTACGCCAGCAGGCGCGCCCCGATCCCGCGACCCGCGTACGTCCGGTCGGTGACCAGCAGGTTGACGTACAGCTCGGGCTCGGTGGGCGGGGGCACGTAGTCGGTCGCCGTGCCGACCACCAGCGCGCCGACGGCCGTGTCGTCGAGCACGGCGAGGTACAGGCCGCCGCTGGTCGCCCAGGCGTCGGCCTGGGCGATCCGGCGCGGGTCGGTGGACGCCGGCTCGGTGCCCCACTGGCCGGTCCGCCCGCGCGCCACCAGCCAGGCGGTGGCGCTGTCGAGCAGCCGCAGCACGGTCGCCGCGTCGGCCGGCCCGCCGGGCCGGATGGTGATGGTCCGCTGATCGGTCATGGCCGCCATGCTGCTACACCGGGGCGGACGGTCGATCATCGGCCGGGTGCTCCCCGGCGGTGCTCGCCGGCGGTCGGCCGGCCGACCTGACCGCCAGCGCCCGCCGGGTCAGTGCCGGGACGGCCACGCCGGTTACCGCGAAGAGCGCAGCGACCGCGAGCCAGCCGGGAGCCCCGCCGTCGAGGATCACCAGGGTCAGCAGGCCCGGCCCGAGCGCCCGGGCCAGGCCGGCGAGCAGCCCGTCCGCCCCCTGATAGGTGCCCACGGCGTCGGGCGGGGCTAGGTCGTAGGCGAGGCCGGCCCCGGCGGTGCCGTGCCACAGGTCGCCGAACGTGTAGACGACGGTGGCGAGCACCAGCAGCGCCGTCGCCGCGGCGGACGGAAGACCACCGGTCGCCGCGTACAGCAGCATCGCCGCGGCCAGCACCAGGCCGGCGCGGCGCATCGCCCGGGCCGCCCGGGCGGCGTCGTTCGCGCCCCGACTCAGCGGTACCGCGAGGAGCACGGTGAGCATCGTGTTGGTCAGCAGCACCACCGAGACGACGGCCGGTGGCGCCCCGGTACGGGTCACCGTCCACAGCGGTACGACGAGAGTGAGCACCGTCCACTGCAGGGCGAGCACCGCGGACGCGCCGCTGACCGCGAGGAACCGTCCGTCGCGCAGGGCCCGTCCGCGGCGCGGGGCGGCGGCCACCCGGTCGGGGCGGGCCAACGGCGGGTAGGCCGGCAGCCGCAGCAGCAGCGCCACCGACACCAGGTAGGTGACGGCGTTGCCGACCACCAGCGCCTGGTACGCCAGATGGGTGTCGGCGGCCAGCGCGAACCCGGCCAGCCCGGCACCGACGGCGATGCCCAGGTTCGCCACCGCGCGCAGGGTCGCGAAGGCGTGCACCCGCCCGTCCGGCCCGCCGACGGCGGCGACCAGCGCGGCGCGTACCGCGAGGTTGCCGGAGGCCAGCAACGTCTCGAACACGGCCACCACGAGGAACACCGGGAACGAGTCCACCAGCAGGAACGACGCGGCGACGGCCGCCTGACACACCTGCAGGACGGCCCGGATCGTCCGCGGATCGCGCCGGTCGGCCAGCCCGCCGAGCGGCACGCTCGCGGTCAGCCCGACCAGCCAGGCGACGGTCAGACCGGCCCCGACCGAGGCGGCGGAGAGCCCGACGTCGCGGGTCAGGTAGAGGGCGCCGCCGGCGAGCCAGAGGCCCGAGCCGACGGTGTTGGCCAGGGTGGCCAGGGAGAGCGTCCGGAGTCGGCCCGGCGGGGGCAGCGGCGACCAACCGCCCCAACGCCCCGAGCCGCTCGCTGAGGGGGATTGAGCTGCGGCGTCCTCATCGACGGCCATGCACCGACCCTAGGGCGGCCGAGGTCGGGTCCGGGGTCCGCGACAGCGCGACGCCGATCACAGTGGAGCGCGCCGAAATGCGCTGGCCCGGCACGCGCCGGCCTGGTTGGGTCGGGGACCGTGGAGCGGATACGAACGGCGACGGCGGACGAGTTGACCGAGCTGCAACGGATCGAGGTGGCCTCCGGTGCGCCGTTCCGGGAGATCGGCATGGTCGACATCGCCGACATGCCACCGCTTTCCCTGGCTGCCCTCGCCGCATGGCAGCAGGAGGGCCGGGCCTGGGTCACCGTCGACCCGGACGACCGTCCGCTCGCCTTCGTGGTGGTCGACCTCGTCGACGGCTGCGCGCACGTCCAACAGGTCAGCGTCGACCCCGCGTACGCCCGACGGGGCGTCGGACGGCGGCTGCTCGACCACGTGGCCGGGTGGGCGGCCGCCGAGGGTCTGCCGGCGCTGACCCTGACCACGTTCCGGAGCGTGCCGTGGAACGGGCCGTACTACGCGCGCTGCGGCTTCCGGGAGCTCAGCCCGGCGGAGATCACGCCGGGGCTGGCCGACGTGCTGGCCGCCGAGGCCGCGATCGGCCTGGACCCGGCCGAGCGGGTCGCGATGCGGCGGCCGGCGGCCTGACGCTCGCGGCTCACCGGCACGCGATGAGGCGTTCCGTGGCGAGGCAGGAGATGAGGCAGCGCTCCTTGGCGTCGCCGGTCAGGCGGGCGGTCCAGTCGGTGAGGCCGCCGTCGCCGATCTCGAGCGTGCGGTCGATGGCGGTGATCCGCAGGGCGACGCCGGTGTAGTAGCCGCGACCGCGTTCCCGCTCCGGCTCGTCCACCAGCGGCACCGGGCCGCCGTGGCTCCCCTTCGAGTGCCCGGCGGCCAGTGCCGGACGCACGGTGTCGGTCAGCCGCTCACGCAGGACCGGATCGTCGAAGACCGTGACGTGCAGCCGGGGCGCGGCGGCGGGCGCCAGGTCGGCGAGGACCGCCCGCCAGTAGGTGAGGTGGCGCATGAGCAGCCGAGCCTCGGTCCGCCCCGAGCCGGCCTCCCGGGCGCTGGAGACCAGGGCGAAGAGCCGGAAGTGCGCGGACGCCCCAGCGCCGAAGTCCTGCGCCCGGAGCACCCGGTGCACGGCGGCCAGGTGCACCTCCCCGGACGGCGGCTGCCGCCGCCGGCGCACGGCAGCCTCGACGGCGAGAGCGTTGGTCGGGTCGCTCAGCACCTCGGTGGCGCGCATTGTCGTGACGATCCGGTTCTGGCGGACCGGAGCGACGGCGGAGCAGGTGCCGACCGGCACGACGGGGGAGAGTTCGACCCCGGCCACGTCGGCCGGCAGCAGCCGCCACATGGCCGCCTCCGCCTCTGCGAGCGCCCGGGGATCGGCCGCCGCGGGGCGGACGAAGCGGTCCTCGCGCCACCGCCGCACCAGGTCCGCGGGGCGTACGTCGGCCGCGCGGTCGCGCGCCACGGCGAGCAGCAGGGTGCGTAGGTCCGCGGCGGGCAGACCGGCAAGCGCGGCACGCGTCCCGGCCGGCATCGCCGCCCACACCCGACGCTCGGCGCCGGAGAGCTCACCGCCGTCCATGGCCGCCACCATCGCGTACGCGGGCAGCCGCGTCCATCGGATTCGTACCGTCACCCGGAACGGCGACGCGTTCCACCGCTCAGGCGCGGGCCGCTCTCACTCGGCCCGGCGGCCGGTGAGCTGACCGACGAAGGCGCGCCAGGCCCCCGGCGCGAAGGTCAGCATGCCGCCGACGCGGTCCTTGGAGTCGCGGACCAGGACGACGCCGGGCAGGTTGTCGGCGACCTCCACGCAGTTGCCACCGTTGGAGCTGCTGCGGGTGCTGGTGCGCCAGCGGGCGTCGGTCAGGTCAGCCATGGTCGCCCCTTCAGGAGCTGGATGGACTGGTCACGCGGAAGCGCCACCGACCTGAGAGTGTCCCAGATCCGCCACAGTGGAGCAACGTTCTTGGTCATCCGGCCGGCGGCCTGGTCGTCCAGGTAGGCCACCTCGTCACCGCAGTCGACGCTGGCGATGACGAACGGGCCGGCCTGGCCGGGGTGGAAGCCGGCCCGCAGCGGCAGCACGTGCAGCAGGACGCGAGGACGTCCCGCCATGGCGATCAGGTGGTCGAGCTGCGGTTGCATGATCTCGGGTTCGCCGCGGCGCAGCGCGGCCTCGTCCACCACGAAGACGGTCAGCGGCGGCCGGGGCCGGTCGAAGACCGCCGCCTGCCGGGCCACCCGGGCGGCCACGTAACCCTCCACCTCGTCGTCGGCCAGCGGCCCGCTGCTCAGCACCGCGTGCGCGTACGCCTCGGTCTGGAGCAGGCCCGGCAGCACCGACGGCTCGAACGAGCGCAGCGAGCTGGCCTCCCGTTCCACCTCCGCCCAGGGGCGGAACCAGGCGGGCTCGCGCCGGCGGACCACCTCCGGCCACAGCTCACCGACCTCCCGGCCGAGCGCCCGGGACACCGCCGACCGGTGCCGGGGATGCGGGACGCGTCCCGGCGTCACCCAGCGGGCCGCGGTCTTCGGGTCGACACCGACCCGCTCCGCCAGGGATTCCGCCGTCTCGCCCGCCTCGGCCATGGCGACCCGCAGCGCGTCGTTCACACCAGCCTCCACAGAGGACGTCCCGGACGTCCGCCGACCCTACCGCTACGCGGTGTGCTCGTCCCGCGACGCGCGGCACGCTCCCCGTCAGCGGAACCGTCGGCGTGGCCCGAACCGTCGGCGGGACCGCGGGCCGCCCCGTCAACGGCGTCGGGGCGGCCCGCCCATCGACCCCCGAAGGAGCCCCCGCCGTGC
>NZ_QGGF01000458.1 GCF_003857015.1 Micromonospora globispora
CCCTCCCCTCCTAACCGCCCGGGGCCACCGCGCCCCACCCCGCTGAGTTGATCAAGAGGTTTGCGTCCGGAATCCGGCCCGGGGTGGACGCAAACCTCTTGATCACCGTGGCCGGGATCGGTGCCGGGGCCGCGGGTCGCCGGGGTGGTCACCGATGCGCTAACCTAACGATCGTTCAGGTCAGTCGGTCCGCTCACGAGGCGGCCGGCGCAGGCGGCGAGGGAGTCGGCGTGACGCTCGACGGTGAGGCACTGGAGCAGCTGCGCAAGCGCGCCCGGGCCGGCGGTGCGGACAAGTACCACGCGGCGAACGCCGCCAAGGGGAAGCTCTTCGCCCGCGAGCGGGTCGCGCTCCTGGTCGACGAGGGTTCCTTCGTCGAGGACGGCCTCTACGCCAACGCCCTGGCCGAGGGCCTCCCCGCCGACGGCGTGGTCACCGGCACCGCCACCATCGACGGCCGCCAGGTCTGCCTGATGGCGAACGACTCCACGGTCAAGGCCGGCAGCTGGGGCGCGCGTACCGTCGAGAAGATCATCCGGATCATCGAGCGGGCGTACGCGACCGGCGTGCCGATGGTCTACCTGGTCGACTCGGCCGGCGCCCGGATCACCGACCAGGTCGAGCTCTTCCCCGGCCGCCGCGGCGCCGGAAAGATCTTTTGGAACCAGGTCCGCGCCTCCGGCTCCATCCCGCAGGTCTGCGCCCTCTTCGGACCCAGCGCGGCCGGTGGGGCGTACATCCCGGCGTTCTGCGACGTGGTCGCCATGGTGGACGGCAACGCCAGCATGTACCTCGGCTCCGACCGGATGGTCGAGATGGTCACCGGCGAGAAGACCACCCTCGAGGCGATGGGCGGGGCCAAGGTGCACTGCGCCGAGTCCGGCGTGGGGCACTTCCTCTGCAAGACCGAGGCCGACGCGCTCGACGTGGTGAAGCGCTACCTGTCGTACCTGCCGGCGAACTGGACCCAGCCGCCGCCGGTCGCCGAGGCCGTTCCCGCGTCGGAGAAGGTCGACCTGGCCGCGCTCGTCCCGGCCAGCGAGCGGCAGGCATTCGACATGCGCCGGTACGTCAAGGGTCTGCTCGACGAGGGCTCGTTCTTCGAGATCCAGGCGCTCTGGGCCAAGGAGCTGACCATCGGCTTCGGCCGGCTGAACGGCGAGGTCGTCGGCGTGGTCGGCAACAACTCGATGTTCAAGGGCGGCGTGCTCTTCGTCGACTCGGCCGACAAGGCGACCCGGTTCGTGCAGCTCTGCGACGCGTTCAACGTGCCGCTGCTCTTCCTCTCCGACGTGCCCGGCTTCATGGTCGGCAGCGCGGTGGAGAAGCAGGGCATCATCCGGCACGGCGCCAAGATGATCACCGCCATCTCCGAGGCGACCGTGCCGAAGATCTGCGTGGTGGTGCGCAAGGCGTACGGCGCGGGCCTCTACGCGATGGCCGGCCCCGGTTTCGAGCCGGACGCCACGATCGCTCTGCCGACCGCGAAGATCGCCGTGATGGGCGCGGAGGCCGCGGTCAACGCGGTCTACGCCAACAAGATCGCGGCCATCGAGGACGAGACCGAGCGGGCCGCGTTCGTCGCCGCCAAGCGCGAGGAGTACGAGCGGGACATCGACATCGTCCGGCTCGCCAGCGAGCTGGTGGTCGACGCGATCGTCGAACCGCACGAACTGCGCGACGAGATCGTCCGCCGGTTCGCCGCGGCCCGCGGCAAGGAGCGGCACTTCTCCAAGCGCCGGCACGGCGTCACCCCGGTCTGACCCGACCCGCCCAAGCGACCGCCCCGGCGTCACGAGCGCCCGGCGGACCCGTCCGTACAGGAGGAACCCATGGACTTCCGGCTCACCGAGGAGCAAGAGGCGCTGCGGGAGAGCGTGCGGGACTTCGCCCGCGAGGTGGTCGCGCCGGTCATCGCCGAGCACTACGAGAAGCACACCTTCCCGTACGAGATCATCCGGCAGATGGGCAAGATGGGTCTCTTCGGCCTGCCCTTCCCCGAAGAGCACGGCGGCATGGGCGGCGACTACTTCGCCCTCTGCCTCGCCCTGGAGGAGCTGGCCCGGGTCGACTCCAGCGTGGCGATCACCCTGGAGGCCGCGGTCTCCCTCGGCGCGATGCCGATCTACAAATTTGGTACTCGGGAGCAGCAGGCGCAGTGGCTGCCGAAGCTGCTCAGCGGCGAGGCGCTGGCCGGCTTCGGGCTGACCGAGCCGGGCACCGGCTCGGACGCCGGCGGCACCCAGACCCGCGCGGTGCTGGACGAGTCGACCAACGAATGGGTGATCAACGGCTCGAAGGCGTTCATCACCAACTCGGGCACCGACATCACCACGCTGGTCACCGTCACCGCGGTCACCGGTACGAAGCCGGACGGCTCGAAGGAGCTGTCGACCATCATCGTCCCGTCCGGTACGCCCGGCTTCACCGTCGCGCCCGGCTACTCCAAGGTCGGCTGGACCGCCTCGGACACCCACGAACTCACCTTCGACGACTGCCGGGTGCCGGCGGCGAACCTGCTCGGCCAGCGCGGCCGGGGCTTCGCCCAGTTCCTGCGCATCCTCGACGAGGGCCGGATCGCCATCGCCGCCCTGGCCGTCGGTCTCGCCCAGGGTTGCGTCGAGGAGTCCATCAAGTACGCCAAGGAGCGCCAGGCGTTCGGCCAGCCGATCGGCAACTACCAGGCGATCCAGTTCAAGATCGCCGACATGGAGCTGAAGGCGCACACCGCCCGGCTGGCGTACTACGACGCCGCCGCCCGGATGCTCGCCGGTGAGCCGTTCAAGCGGCAGGCCGCCATCGCGAAGCTGCACGCCAGCACCATCGCGGTGGACAACGCCCGCGAGGCCACCCAGATCCACGGCGGCTACGGCTTCATGAACGAGTACCCGGTGGCCCGCTTCTGGCGGGACTCCAAGATCCTGGAGATCGGCGAGGGCACCTCCGAGGTGCAGCGCCTGGTCATCGCGCGCGACCTCGGCATGTGAGGAACGGTCGACCCGTCCGGGCGCGTCGAGCCCGGACGGGTCGCGTTTCTGTCGGGTATCCGCAGCGGACCGTCGGCTGGACGACGCTCTGGTGCCGGCCGTCGCACCCGATCCGTACTCTTCGGGCCCATGACTCCGGATCATGATCGTTCGCCGAGCCCGGGCGGTCGTACCGGACTGTCCGAGCTGCTGCGGGGGCACCGGCTCGCCGCCGGCCTCACCCAGGCGGAGTTGGCGTCCCGGGCGGGCGTCGGCGTGCGAACCGTCCGGGACCTGGAACGCGGCCGCTCGTCGCGGCCGCAGCGCACCACGGTCGACCTGCTCGCCGACGCCCTCGGCCTGACCGCCCCCAGCAGGGCGGCCTTCGTCGCCGCGGCCCGGCCGTCGTCCGTCGCAGCGCCACGGCCGGCTGCTCGGAACCTTCCGGTCACCGCCACCGCCCCGGCCGGTGCGCCGGTCACGCTCCCGCAGCCGGTCCCGCTGGTCGGCCGGGACCGGGACGTCGCCGAGATCGGCGCCCTGCTGGCCGCCGACCATCCGGTGGTGAGCCTGGTCGGGCTGGCCGGTGTCGGCAAGACCGCGCTGGCCCTGGCCGTCGGGCACACCGTCGCCGCGGACCATCCGGGCGGGGTGGCCGGGGTACTGGTCGGCGAGGGGTCGGACGCGGGGGACGTGCTCGCCGCCTCGCTCGGGGTCTTCGGCGTCAGTCGGCTGCACGACCTCGCCGGCCGGCTCGCGGGACGACCGGCGCTGCTGCTACTGGACGCGGTGGAACGGGCCCCCGATCCGGTTGCCGAGGCGCTGCACCGGCTCACCGCCGCGGCACCGACCCTTCGGGTGCTGGTCACCGGCCGGCACCCGGTCGGACTGCCCGGCGAGCGGGTCTGGCCGGTGGCCCCGCTCGACGTACCGCCGGCCGGCACGGCCGCGGCGGATCCTGCGGAACTGGCCCGCTGGCCGGCGGCCGCGCTCTTCACCACCCGGCTCGCCCAGGTGCGCCGCGAGCCGCCCGCCCCGGAGGAGGTGCCGGCGGTCGCCGCGCTGGTCCGTCGGCTCGGCGGCCTGCCGCTGGCGATCGAGCTGATGGCCGCCCGTGGGCGGATCCTCGACGTCACCGAGCTGCTCGACCGGTACGGCGATCGGGTCCTCGACCTGCCCACCGCGGCCGGCACCCGGCCCGGGTGGGAACCGGCGGACGGCGCGGTGACCCTGCGCGAGGCCGTGGCCACCAGCTACCGACTGCTCGACCCCGCCGAACAGGCCGCCCTGCGGCGGCTCGCCGCCTTCGGCAACCGCTGGTCGATGGAGCTGGCGGAGGATCTGCTCGCCGACGACCACCGGGAGGCCGCCGACCCGGTACCGCTGCTGGATCGGCTGCTCGAACTGGGGCTGCTCAGCGTTCGCGGCATTGGTCCGCTCCGGTTCCGACTCGTCGACGCGGTCCGCGACTTCGCCATCGAGCAGGCGGCCGGCGCGGGGGAGCTGACCCGTATCCGGCGCCGCCACGCCGAGGTGATCGCCGGGCTGGTGGTTCGCACCGCGCCCAGCCTGGTCGGCCCCGAACTCGCGGCAGCGGTGCACGTCCTGGACGAGGCGAGCAGCGACATCATCGCCGCCCTGGCGCACGCCGCCGTCGACGACCCGGTCACCGCGCTCCGGCTGGCGGCGGCGCTGCCCCGGTGGTGGCGGCTCCGGGGGCGGGACGCCTCCGGGCGGCAGTGGCTGCGCCGGTTGCTGGCCGATCCGCGTACCGCCGACGCCGATCCGGTGCTGCGGGCGTGGGCGCTGCTCGGGGTGGCCCGCCTGGCGGCCGAGCACGGCGCCCGGGTGGAGGAGCTGCCCGCCGCCCGGGCCGCCCTGGCCGTCTTCCGGGATGCCGCCGACGTGACCGGGGAGCTCTCCGCGCGGACGGTGCTCTGCGCGCTGCTGCACGCCACCGGCGACCACGACGAGGCCCGCGAGCACGCGGAGGCGGTGGTGGAGCTGGCGACCCGGCACGGCCGGCTGCGCGACATGGCGGTCGCGCAGAACAACCTGACCTGGCACGACATCCGGGTGGGCGACCTCGCCGGGGCGCGGCGTCGGCTGGCCGTGGTCGACCGGCTGGCCGCCCAGTGCGGTGAGCAGCGGCTCCGGGTACTCGCCCGGGCCAATCTGGCCGAAGTGACCCGCCTGCAGGGCCGGTACGCCGACGCGGTGGCGCAGGGGCGCCGGGTCGCGACCGAACTTGCCGAGCTGGGCGATCCCGGCCACCGCCGACGGGTGCTCGGCACGGTGGGCCTGGCGCTGGCCCAGGACGGCCGCGCGGCGGAGGCGCTGGAGGTGGTGGCCGAACTGCGGTCGGCGGGGGCGGTGGTGACCGTGCCCGCCCCCCGGTCGGCGGAGTCGGCAGGTGGTCGCCGGGAGCGTGAACTGTCGGCCCGGTTAGCGGCCGTCCGGCCGGAGGACGCGGTCTGCGCGCTGATCGAGGGCCATCTGGCGTTGCAGCGGGACGACCGGGAGCTGGCGGCCGAGTGGTTCGCCGCCGCGGCCGAGGCCGCCATGGACGGCCAGGACCGGCGGGACGTGGTGGAGGCGCTGGTCGGGCTGGCGGCGAGCACCGCCGACGTGACGGTGCTGGAGCGGCTCGACCGAGCGCGCCGGTCGAGCGGGATCAGCCTGCTACCGCAAGAGGAGACGCTGCTGTACGCCTTGGTGGCCCGCCCGGAGCCGGAGGCCCGCCGGGACCGGATCGCGCCGGAGGGACCGGTCGCGCGGTAGACGGCGGGAGCGGGGTGGCGCGAGCGAAGAAGCCCCCTGGTGTTGCCCCTCGCTCATCGCTCGCGCCGGCACCCTTCGGTGCCCCCCCCGCTGACGGAAGACTAGCCGTTCAGGCCGGGTTATTTGGGCTCTTCTGCGGGCTTATGGACCGGTGCCGGGATGGTTCTGCCGGTCTTTCTGCCGGTGAACCGGGGGTGCCGGAGCGAGGTACCCGGATCAGCACCCGGTGGCAGCCGGTGTCGATTCGGTGCTGCCGGCGGTCGCGCCCGGATGGACGGCGTCCCGGACCCGGCGCAGACCGTCGAGCAGGGCCTCGAGAGCGGCCGGTTCGAGCTGGCCGGTGAACCACTGCTCGATGATCCGCAGGTGCCCGGGGAGGGTCTCGTCCAGTCGGGCCAGCCCGGTGCCGGTGACCACCGCGTACGAGCTGCGGCGGTCGGAGGGGCACGCCCGGCGGCAGAGCAGGCCGTCACGTTCCATCCGGTCCACCACCCGGGTAACGCCGCTGGTGGAGAGGGAGGTCTGCGCGGCGAGGTCGGTCATCCGCAGTTGATTGCCGGGCGAGCGGGCGAGGCGGGTGAGCACCTCGAACTCGACCGGGGAGAGGCCGTGCTCCTCGAACTGGGCGGCGAACCGGGCCGAGAGCCCGGCGCACGCCTCGAAGAGGAGGCCGATGGCGGTGATCCGGGGATCGTCGAACACGTTCTCGTCCACGCGCCCATCCTAGCAGTACTTGACACACGGAATATTGCTGTGCCTATAGTTGCTGTGTCAGCCGTTGGGCTACTAAACAATCTTCCTGGAGGACAACACCATGACCAGCAGCACCGGATCGGTTACCCGCGAGTGGAGCGGCCTCACCATCCCGGCGGCCGGCACCTACCTGCTGGACGCCGCTCACAAGCGGGTCGGGTTCGTCGCCCGCCACATGATGGTCAGCAAGGTACGCGGTGAGTTCGCCGACGCGACCGCCACGATCACCGTCGCGGAGGACCCGATGCAGTCCTCCGTCACCGCCACCATCCAGGCGGCCAGCATCAACACCGCCCAGGCCGACCGCGACGCGCACCTGCGCAGCCCGGAGTTCCTGGACGTCGAGAACTTCCCGACCCTGGAGTTCCGCAGCACCGGCGTGAAGTCCTGGGACGGCAACGAGTTCGTCCTCTCCGGTGAGCTCACCATCAAGGGCGTCACCCGCCCGGTCGAGCTCGAGGTCGAGTTCGAGGGCGTCGGTCGGAGCCCCTTCGGCCAGGACATCTTCGGCTTCTCCGCCACCACGGAGATCGACCGCGAGGAGTTCGGCCTGACCTGGAACGTCGCCCTGGAGACCGGCGGCGTCCTGGTGGGCAAGAAGATCAAGATCGAGATCGAGGGCGAGGGCGTTCGCCAGGCCTGATCTCCGCGCACGACCCAGGGGGCCCGCGCCGTCAACGACGACGGCGCGGGCCTCTTCGCGTACGCCGGATCGGGTGGGAATTGTCACGACTCGTGGATTCCCGCTGGTCGGGTGCGCCGCGTACCGGCTGGGTAGAGATGCCGGAGGGCGCATCGCGACGCCGAACTCTGGTCCGGCGATGGGAGCGCTTTTAACGTGGATGCTTCACAATGCGTTCCGGAACGATCCGGTTCCGTTGCGCCTCGCGCCGGGAGGACAGATGGGCAGAGACGTCGAGCAGGGCGCCTTCTCCCGGGAGGACCGGGTCCGCTACCGGCAGAAGGTGCGGCGGTGCCTGGACGTCTTCGCACTGATGCTGGACGACTTCGGCTTCGACGCCGACCGCCCGATGACCGGCCTGGAGATCGAGCTCAACCTGGTCGACCCGGTCGCCGAGCCGGCGATGCGCAACGACCAGATCCTCGCCGACATCGCCGACCCGCTCTTCCAGACTGAGCTCGGGCAGTTCAACCTGGAACTGAACGCCCCGCCCCGGCTCATCGAGGGCACCGGCTTCGCCGACTACGAGAAGGACCTGCGCAACAGCCTGACCCGGGCCGACGAACGTGCGGCGAAGTCCGACGCAAAGATCGTCCTGGTCGGCATCCTGCCCACCCTCACCGAGCGGCACCTGATCGCGGACAACCTCTCCACCAACGAGCGGTACCGGGTGCTCAACGACCAGATCGTCGGCGCCCGGGGCGAGGACATCGAACTCGACATCCGCGGCGTCGAGCGGCTGCAGACGCACAACGACTCGATCGCCCCCGAGGCCGCCTGCACCAGCCTGCAGTTCCACCTCCAGGTCGCGCCGGACAGTTTCGCCGACTACTGGAACGCTTCCCAGGCCATCGCCGGGGTCCAGGTCGCGGTCGGCGCGAACTCGCCGTTCCTCTACGGCCGGCAGCTCTGGGCGGAGACCCGGATCGCCCTCTTCGAGCAGGCCACCGACACCCGCCCCGACGAGCTCAAGGCTCAGGGCGTACGCCCCCGGGTGTGGTTCGGCGAACGCTGGATCACCTCGATCTTCGACCTCTTCGAGGAGAACGTCCGGTACTTCCCGCCGCTGCTGCCGATCTGCGAGGACGAGGACCCGGTCGAGGTGCTGCACGCCGGCGGGGTTCCCGAGCTGAGCGAGCTGCGGTTGCACAACGGCACCGTCTACCGCTGGAACCGGCCGGTCTACGACATCATGAACGGCCGCCCGCACCTGCGGGTGGAGAACCGGGTGCTCCCGGCCGGGCCGACCGTGGTGGACATGCTCGCCAACGCCGCCTTCTACTTCGGGCTGGCCCGGGGACTGGCCGAGGCGGACCGGCCGATCTGGAGTCAGCTCACCTTCAGCTCCGCCGAGGAGAACTTCCACGCCGCCGCCCGCCGTGGCATGGACGCCGTGCTGCACTGGCCCCGGCTCGGCGAGGTGCCGGTGACCAAGCTGGTGCTCGACGTCCTGCTGCCGAAGGCCGCGCAGGGGCTGGACCGGTTCGGCGTCGCCCCGGCCGAACGGGACCGGCTGCTCGGCATCATCGAGCAGCGCTGCCGTACCGGTCGCAACGGCGCGGTCTGGCAGACCGAGACGGTCTGGGCGGCCGAGCGGCACCGGGGCAGGGACCGGGACGCCGCGCTGCACCACATGCTCCAGCGCTACGCCGAACTCCAGCGCAGCAACGAGCCGGTGCACACCTGGCCGGTCGACTGACCGCCGGATCCGTGCCGCGCCGGCTCGGCCGAGGTACGGCGAAAACGCCGGTCGTCGCTGGTAGCTGAGCCGGACGGGTAGCCGGGTCGGGCGGGTGGTGGCCGGACCACCACCAGCAGCGCAGCAGGGGCCAAAGCCGGGGAAGCGGCCGATCAGCGGCCGCGGCGGCCCGGCCGGGTCTTCGGGCCGGTGGTCGGAGCCGTCGTCCCGCCGCGCGCCGGCCGGTCGACCGTGGTCGCCTCGACCGACTCCTCCGCCGTTTCCGTCTCCGCCGACAGCCGGCCGGTCGGCGTGCCGGTCGCGGTCGCGGCCGTGTGGTCGGCCGCCGTCCGTTCTGCCGCGGCCGGGGCCCTGCGGTCGGTGGCCGTCCGCTTCGTCGGCTCCGATGTCGGCTGGCCGGCGCGCTCGGGCGAGGTGCTGGGCATGGTTTCCGGGTCGACAGTCGGAGCGGTGGACTTCGGGCGACCGCGGCGGGCCGACGGACGGGTGGCACCAACTGTGGCCGGGCCGGCCGGTGGGGCGGGCTCCGCGACCGCCACACCCGTCGTCGCGGTGTCGCGCTTCGCTCCGGCAGATCGAGGGGCTGCCGACCCGGTTCCGGAGGTGCCCGCCTGCGCACCGGTCGGTGCCTCGTCGAGAGTCCTTGACCCACGGTCGGCCGGCGGCTCGTCGTCGAGCTGCCCCGGGTGCGCGGTCGGCAGGTCCTCCGGCTCGCCGGTGCGCTGCCGCGGAATGCTCACCCCGCCCCGTGCTGCGGCGGCGCTGCGGTCGGCCCGCTGGGCCAGCGCGGCCATCAGCACCGACCCGGCCAGTCCGACGATCACCGCGTACGGGGCGATGAGGTGGGCCGACACCTGCTCGGGGGCGATCGCCGCGAGCCTCGGCACGGCCAGCAGGTACGCCACCGCGACGAGCAGCGGGCCGGCCGCGCCGGAGGCCGCGGCCCCAACCCGCCGCTGCGGCAGCCGGGCGGTACGCCGGGCGGCCAGCGTGCCGATCACCAGCGCGGATCCCATCGCGAGGAGCGCTCCGGGCCAGTAGAAGTAGTCCCGGATCCAGAACCGGTCGCTGTCGGCGCTGATCTGCCAGATGCCGAGCTGGGCGCTGGTCAGACCGCGTCCAGAAAGCACCCCGTCGACCACGGAGACCACGGCGAGCAGCCAGAGCCAGCCCACCGTGGCGATGAGGTTGGTGGCAGCCGCCCGCGAGTGCAGCGCCCAGGTCGCGGTCAGCACCCCGGCCAGCAGCCCGACGCCGGCGTACCCGGCGGCGACGTTCTGTGGGGCGACGGTGTCCGGCACGGTGGCCGCCCGGGCCGGCACGGCGACCAGCAGCACGGTGATCAGCGCGCCGACCGCCCCGGCGACGGCCAGGGCGATCTTTCGCGCGGTCCCGCCGCGCTCGTCGTCGACGCCCCGCTCGTGCAGGCGCTGCGCGCAGACCGCGCCCGCGACGACGGACGTGGCGGAGATCCAGGTGGCCCAGGCGAGGCTCGCCACCCACGCCGCATCGACCGCGGAGACCTCGGCCGGCGTCCAGTTGATGATGCCCAGTCCGTAGCCGAAGCCCAGTTGGGCCGCGCCCGTACCGGCAGCGACGCCCATCGCGGTGGCGATGGATGCTCCCCAGCCTCGTCTGGCCATGCCGGGGAGCGTAACGTCCCGGGATCGGCGGGGCGAGTCGTGGCGGTATGCCGGGAACCCGCCGCGGCGGCGGGCTTGGCGGGGCCGGTTACGGTCGCCGGGGATGAGGCGGTGGACGCGATGACGGACGGATACCCCGGTCAGGGAACCGCAGCCGGGAAGGCGGACGGCCCGGCGCCGGCGCGGAGCCGGCTGTTGCTCGGCGGTGGCCTGGCGGTGGTGCTGCTGGCGGTGATCGGAGCCAGCGGCGGCTGGCTGCTGGCCGGCGAGGATTCCGCGCCGCCGGCCCCGCCGGTCGCGGCCGTCACCACCCCACCCGCCTCGACCGACGACACCTCGGCCGCCACCGACTCTCCGCGCAGCACGCCCCCGGTGACCGGTACGACGGGACGGACCAGCGCTGCCGGGCTGACCGTGCCGAAGCTGATCGGCACCGACTTCGTCGCCGCCCGCGCAAAGCTGCGGGAGCGGAAGCTCGGCTGGCGGTTGGTCTTCGGCGAGGGCAGCGGCCGGACCGTCGAGCGCACCTACCCGGAGGCCGGTACGCCGGTCCGGCGGGGCGTCACGGTGACCCTCTGGGTCGCCGGGCCACCGCCGCCCGTGGCGGTCCCCGACCTGATCGGCGACGGCTGCCACGACGCGGCGGACGACCTCGTCGAGGCGGGCCTGTATCCGCGCTATCGCACCGGCCGGACCGGTACGGTCCTCGCGCAGGACCCGACGGCCGGCAGTCCGGCCCGGTGGAACGACACGGTCGCCCTCTCCTGCGGGACCGAAGCCTCCCCGACGCCCCCGTCGCCCACGCCGTGATGGGCGGTTCGCCACGATGATCGGTGCCGATGGCCGCTCCGGCGGCTAGGTTGGACGGTCGAGGGCCAGGGCGCCGGCCCGGTGGTGGAGGGACGTGCGATGAGCGACGAGCGTCAGGAGCCACCGGCCGGGGCGAACGCCGACGCCACCAGACCGCTGCCGCCGGCCGGCGAGCCGGGCGACGAAACTCGTCGGATGCCCCGCCCCGACGAGACGGGGGCCGAGGACGCGACCGCCCGCCAGGAGCCGGTCAACCCGACCGCGCCCCTGCCGCCCACCCCGATCAGGGCGATCAGCAGCAGTGCGAGGATGCCCAGCAGGATGGGCATCCTCGCACTGCTGCTGATCGCCCTGATCGGGGT